>JASJCV010000002.1 GCA_030065275.1 Desulfobacterales bacterium
TAGGGCCCTTCGCATTCGGCGGCTTCTCGTTGGCGCCCGATCGCACTCACAACCCACCAACTGGTTTTCCACTTCGACCGCGCCGGGCTGGATGAGATATCGCCCGATATCCGAAAGGCTGTACTCCATCACCTTATTCGGCTTGGCCTTGATGCCGAGGGTCGCCACGTCAAACTCGGTGTAGGCTCCCGGTGTTATAATCCAAACCGAATCGGGCATAATCTCCATCGACTCTCGTACAGGGGCCAGATTCGCCATTAACGGGCATCAGCTGGCCGCCCGGTCAGCCCCTCGGTTGCGGGCATTGGCATCTCGCGGCGCTGTGATCGGCCTCGTTTGGGCGCATGTGTGAACAATACCATAGAATCCGGGAATTGAACACGCTGCCCCTGACCCGACAGCGTGCAGCGGTGACGTCCTCAGGAGTCGTTTTTATCGAAGATGGGTTCGACCGGCTGCGGCACAGCGGTCAGAATGATTTCCACCCGCCGATTCTTTTCACGACCTTCCAGGGTGTCGTTGGTGTGCGTCGGGCGGTATTTGCCGAATCCCATGGTGGATATTCGTTCCGGCGGGATGTCGACCTTGTCGATCATAAACTCGGCCACCTCGGCGGCACGCGCAATCGAAAGCTTGAGGTTGGTTTCGAAAGGACCGCCGCGAACCGGGACATTGTCCGTATGACCGGCAATGATGATATCTCCTTCGGTCCCTTTGAGGCGCAGGCCGATCTCCCTCAGGACCGGAATCAAGCGCGGCCGGATGCGCGCCTTGCCCGAATCGAAAGTGGCACCACCCAGAAGGCGGATAATCGTCTGATGACCGTCGACTTCGATTTCGACCTGGTCTTCGAGACCGCGCAGTTTGCCCTCCAGCGCCTCCTTGAGTTCTTCTCCCAGGCTCTCCATGACCTGAGTGGCAATGTACTCCTGCTTGTCGAATTTGGGAACCATGTCCTGGTCAAAACTCAGCGCGACCATCTTGGCTCCGCGCGGGCTCTCGAACACCCTTTCCTTGCGCTGCACGCCAAATGCCTGGGCCATTGAACCGGCCACCATTTTATATTTTTGCCGATCCATTTCCGAAAAGGAGAGGAGCAGTACGAAAAAGCACAACAACAGGCTCATGAGATCGCCGAAAGTGACGACCCACTTGGGCGCCCCCTTTTCCTTTTCGGGTCCATTGGCCAAGACGTGATCGCTCATGGTCAACCGGCTTCTTCCGCGGGCTTGTCCTTGGCTGCGGTGCCGTTGCGGACCTTGGGCGCCAGATAGATTTTTAGGGATTCCTCTAGCACCATGGGAGAGAGGGCCTGGTTGATGCCCACCGCCGCTTCGCGGATGATGGACTTGGCCTGTTGCTCTTGCTGGCTGCGGAGCGCCAGTTTGTCCGCGATCGGCAGGCACACCAGGTTGGCTGCCAATGCGCCGTAAAGTGTGGTCAACAAGGCCACCGCCATGGACGGGCCGATACTGGCCGGGTCATCCATCGAGGCCAGCATCTGGACCAGCCCGATGAGGGTGCCGATCATGCCGAACGCCGGGGCCGAATCACCGATGCCCTTGAAGACGCTTTGTCCGGTGGTATGGCGGCTGACCGTCAGGTTGATGTCCTTGTTGAGCATATCGGCGAGAAGCTGCTCGTCGTAGCCGTCGGACAAATAGCGCAGTGCTTTGGCCATGAAAGGATCGTCGGGGTTCTCCTGATCGAGAGAGATCAGCCCCTCTTTTTTGGCCATGCGCGCAAAATTGACCATTTTTTTGATGATTTCTTCGGGCGCTTCCAGCTTTACCGAGAAGGCCTTCATCGCCACCTTGATTGAGTTGAGGACGTCGGCCAGGGTAAATTTGATGCAGGCGGCGGCGAACGACCCGCCCACCACGATCAACAGGCCGGGAACGTTGATAAATATGCCGGCACTGCCGCCCAGAAAGATGGCACTCAAGATCAACAGGCTACCGCCGGACAGTCCTATGATTGTTGCCAGATCCATCTTTCCCTCGTGGTTGCTTTTACGGTTCGTCTCGGCTCGAAGGCTAACGTGTGCACTGCCGCCGTGGCGGCTGCCGCCCGGTCAACGTATCCCGCCGAGAACAGATTCAAATCAACAATTCGATCGAAGCCGGGCAGTTGCCTCCCGTGACTGTTAGGTGTTTTATCGTCGCTTGAGGAACAAACTTGAGCGCAACCTCGGTGGCGAAGTCGCTCGACGGAGCACGCCACCGTGCCGGGCGTCCGCTTGAAGCTGTGGCGGGAGCCTGATATAGGTTGCGGTCATGGAGGCTTTGACCGCTGAAAAATCATCGATTCTCGTGGTGGACGACGACACCGGACTGCTGGCCAGCATTCATGCCGTCCTCGTGGGCGCCGGTTTTCAGGAACCGATGCTTCTTTCCGAGGGTGCCCGAACGCTTGAGACCATCGCGCGCGGCAGTTTTCGCCTTGTACTCCTGGACCTGATGATGCCCGACGCGGACGGCATGGCCCTTCTGCGAGAAATCAAGGCACAGCACCCGCATCTCGAATGCATCGTCTTTACGGCCATGGACGATGTGGAGACCGCCATCCAGGCCGTGCGGTACGGCGCATACGACTACCTCGTGAAGGGGCAGAACAACGAGAGGCTGATCATTACCATCAACCGGGCATTGGAGCGTTTTGCCCTGCGTCAGGAGCGGCGTCTCCTGAGCCGCCGCTCGTCGTTCCGCGACCTCAAGCATCCGGAAGCCTTCGCCGATTTCGTTGCCGCCGACCCTTCCATGGCGGTGGTCTTCCGCCAAGCCGAGGCCGTGGCGCCGACCGACTACAGCGTGGTCATCACCGGCGAATCCGGCACGGGCAAGGAGATGCTGGCCCGCGTGCTTCATCGGCTGAGCAATCGTTCAGCGGCCCCCTTCATCGCGGTTAACATGGCCGCATTCAACCGCGGCCTGTTCGAAGACGAATTTTTCGGTCATATCCGCGGTGCCTATACGCATGCGGTGAGCGCCAAAAAAGGCTTTCTGGAAGAAGCCCAGGGCGGCACCCTGTTTTTGGATGAGATCACCGAACTGGATCTGGCGCTGCAAGGGAAGCTTCTGCGCGTCATTGAGGAAAAAGAACTCTACCGCCTGGGAAGCACGCGCCTGCGCAATATCGACGTGCGATTCATCGCCGCCACCAACCGGGACATCCATCAGGAAATCGATACAGGGGGATTCCGGGCCGATCTATTCTACCGGCTCAACACCTGCAATATCACGCTGCCACCGTTGCGCTCCCGGCCTCGCGATATTATCCCCCTGGCCGAGCATTTTCTTCAGATTCATGCGGCTCGCCTGGGGAAATCGATCAAAGGACTGGGCACCGACCTGAAGGCCAGACTCCAGGGGCATGGCTACCCCGGTAATATCCGCGAACTTCAGAATATCATCGCCGCCGCCGTACTCGTGGAAGAAAGCGACCGCCTTGGCCTGGCATCGGTGGCGACGGCGCTGCCGGCGATGGACCCTACGGTCGCAGCAGATGGCGAACCGCTGCTGTCGCTGGCGGAGTTGGAGCGGCGCCATATCCGTCGGGTCCTTGACGCATGCCAGGGTGACCGCGCCAAAGCGGCTGAAATACTCGAGGTCAATCCTTCCACCGTCTATCGCAAGATCAAGCGCCTGGGACTTTGAAATCCTTTACCGGCACGGGCGCCAACCACCGTACATGCGGATGCCCGCCGGCCCTGGGGGATCGCTTCGGTCGGTCGGCAAAAGACCCGCCCATGGAAAATCGCCAGCGCGGCGGGCGTCGGCCGAAAAAATCCTTGAACCGTGTCGCCATGTCCTCTAAGGTTTGATTCACAGCGTGCAGGCCAGGAGGCGGCGACCTGTCGATCGGTATTGTCGGGCGACTCCGCGATTCAATCCGGGCTGTAACGAACCATCACGCCCTTTCACCTCTGCGGAAAAGAAACCGGACGCGCGGATACGGCGCCCGGCCGGTTTACGGTCAGACACGATTGTCGCCCTAGTTTTGGCAAACCACCATTGATTTTCTACTCGTCCGATTCAAGGGAGGTGACCATGGCCGTTGAAGTGATTATCCGGCGCACATTCAAGGATGCGGCTCAGGCCGCCGAACTCGTCCCCCTGATCGTCCAGTTGCGTTCGCTGGCCACGGTTCAAAAGGGCTACATGACCGGGCAGACGCTGCGCTGCATCGATTGTCCGGGAGAGTATCTGGTCATCAGCACCTGGCATACGGCGGAAGACTGGAACGCCTGGTTTAACAGCGACACCCGCCGCAAGCTGCAGCGCCAAATCGACAACGTGCTGGGCGAGGAGACCGAATATCGGATTTATGAACCCCTGGTGGGGGGGATTATCCCGGATTTTTCCGTTGGCGCGCGCAGTGAGTAGTCATTTCCGTTCGCTGTCGGAACGGATTCGCATGTGGTTGCGGTGCGCCCCCGCGAAATGGCATCGAACCCAATCCAGGCCGCGCGGGCTGAGGGCGTCCTTCGGCCAACCCAAAGCCCGGGCGCATTGATTCCCCAACGCCCCGGGGTGGTGCCGCCGGCCCCGCCCGCCGGCATTATCTCGATCGAACGGCACCGGGGTCATCGGGGGTTTGACGCGGTGCGATCATTGCGGACATATTGCCACTAGCACGTGACACAATGGGATGGAGAAACAATGAAACGCATTGATACCGCGGTGGCGGTCTGGTCTGTTCTATCCCTTGCGGCCATGAACCGACAAATCCTGACCTATAGCTGCCTGGCCCGTTTGATCGGCGTGCCCCGAAGCAATCTGGGACGGCTTCTGGAACCAATCCAGTCCTACTGTATTCTCAGCAACCTGCCGCCACTGACGAGCATCGTGGTCGAGGAGCGAACGGGTCGTCCGGGGGACGGGTTCATCGCTGCTTCCGACCTGCCGCAAGCCCAGGCCGATACGTTGTCCCACGACTGGCTGCAGCAGGCCGTCCCCCACCCCCACGATTTCCGTAAAGCCCTCGACACGCTGCCCAGCTGCGGGCTAACCCTGGGTGAATTAATGCAGCAGATCAGCTAGCCCATCCCTTCGATCCCACGTCCTGGGAATTTGCTGGCCTGCCGCGGCCTCGGCGGGGGAAGCGAGCGTCCCGGCGCGAATCCCCACGTGTATGCAAACCGTTCAGGGCCTGTGTGCCGTCACCAGCAGGCGGTGGCGCATGCAGCCGACATCCGCATCGCTCCCGGTTGCGGAGGCGGCCGCGCCTTGGTCGTGCACCCGGGCGCCG
This sequence comes from Desulfobacterales bacterium, assembly GCA_030065275.1. Lineage (GTDB taxonomy): Bacteria > Desulfobacterota > Desulfobacteria > Desulfobacterales > UBA5852 > JABZFP01. The sequence goes on from JASJCV010000002.1 coordinate 5,251, forward strand.
ACAAAGCCGGCCTGGCGCACAAGCCTCAACAGCGTCTCGCGGTCATATAGACGGATGCGATAGTTCATGTCCCGTATCAGCCCCCTTTCCTTGCTCAGCACGAGTTCACGCGCGCAGACGCATTCATCCCGAACTTCGCGCTCGCGGCAGACCACAACGTCGCCGTCGATTTCATGCCAGGCGTTGGGGGCGATTCTGGTGCGGATCATCTCGCCATCGGCCACGTCCAGGAGCAGCCGTCCGCCGGGTGCGATAACCCGGCGGCATTCGGCAAGGAGCTGCCGGTCGTTCACCTGATCGCCCATATAACCGAGCGAGTTTCCCAGAATCAGTCCGTAGTCTGAACTGTTCGCGTTCAAGGGCAGGCAGCGGGCATCGGCTTGAATGAAATTGGCCGACAATCCCTCCCTTCGGGCCGTTTCCCGTCCGATCTCAAGAAGCGGGCGGGAGTAGTCCACCAGCGTGCACCGCTTGAAACCGCGGCGGCAGAACTCGAGCGTGTGACGCCCCTGGCCGCCGCATAGATCCAGAAGCCTGGCATCGGGGTGGAGCGACAGCAGCCGGCTATAGATATCTGTCTCGTACCGGGTGATCTCGGCATTGCCCACCGTGCGCGCATCGGTGATCAGATAGACCTCGTCAAAAAGGGTCTGCCACCAGTCGGGATCGACGCTGATGGTCATACGGCCTCCGGTTCGGCTCCGAAACCAAACAGGCCGTCGGCGGCGAAGATTGCCGGACCGCCCTGCCATGGCTGCAGACGCGCGATTTCCAGTTCGTCTTCCTCGATGTCGATGTATTCGTCCAGTTCGCCGGCCTGCCACATTTTCTCAAGTTTGAGACTGTCTTTCCACATGGCACGACCATAGACGTCCAGCGCATTCAATTGTCCTGCGGTGATGATGCGCGGCCGCAGCGCGATCTTGATCGGTCCCAGCAGGTAGGTGAACCTAGCCTTCAGGGCCAGTTCGTTTTGTTCGTCCTCTATGGCTTTGAGTTCGCTGTAGCCGAGGCTGGCGATGGCCCGATTGATTTGGGCGACGGCCTGCCCCACCCTCTGTTCGGTCTTCAGTACGGCCAGGGGCTGAACCCCCCCTCCGCTGCCGACATTCGTGGGCACGTCGCCGTAACGGCATAAAAAGCCGAAGGTCTTTTCCGGGCCGATGAGGCAGCGGAAATCGGTCTGGCGGGTGGTCAACTGCACCGTTTCAGCGGCGCGGTCGATTTCCGGCATGGCTTCAGCCCACATGTTGAGCGGCACTTTCTGCTGCACGATGTAATGCCCCTTTTCGAGCGCCTTGGCAATGGCCGTATCCGCATCATGGGCGCCGCCGCCGACCATCACGCCGATGCCGGAATAGCCCCGCTCCGGTTTCAACACCAGATTCGACCAGTTGGAGCGGCACCAGGCAATCAGGTCGCGAATGCTCTCACCGTGGGGGCCATCGGTGGCACGCTCGAAAAAGCGCCGCGTCCACGGGGTTCGCCGAACGGTTTCCGGCTCGAAACGTTCTGCCAGCACGCCGGTGAAAACCTCGAACATGCTTTTGACATTGATCGGCTCCGTGCCGCGCGGATTGAGCACCCGGTTTTCGCCGATGACCTGCATCAGGGGGGACAAATCGTGTTGGCGGTGCAATTTGAGAAAGACGTCGTTGTTGAAATCCATGAACACCAGACTGACCGGGCGTCCCCGATGGCAGACGCGGCCGTTGCACGTTTCAAATTCATGCGGGGCCGCCAGTATACCCGTAACACCATCGACCCGGTCCAGCCGTTCGGCCAGATTGATGTTCTCGGTTACTTCGGCAAGGGTCTCCTCCTCGGCCACCACCGCGATCAATCCTTTATTATTGCCCTCGCGCCGGCGAAAAACGTCCAGGAGCATTTCGGTGAAACCGACCACCGGATAGAGCATGGGGTGATCGAAATCGAGGGCCACGCCCGTTGGATTGAGTTGATTCAACCGGCGCCAGACCACTTTGGCAATTTCCTGGGTGATGCGCTGATAATCCCAGCCGCCGGGGCTGCCCAGATTCCATTCCGAATGATAACCGTGAAAAGACGTCAATGTTCACCTCCTTGCATCAAAAACGTTTCAAGCTGATCGAATTCGATTTCCCCCTGGGCCAGAACCAGACGGGCGAATTGACTGACCTTGCGGGGGCCCTGGCATCTGCCGAATAGCCGCCGAAACCGCCGTCGCCCGATCGCATAGCTGAGTTGGTAGCCCGGCTTGAGCGCATAGCGCGCCACGGCGGCCCGGGCCCGTTGCGGCGCCATGCCTTGGGCGCTTAACAGTCCGGTGGCGTCCTCCAAACTCTGGCGGTGAAGGTGAATGTTCAGATCCACGCGCCCCCGGAGCGCCCTCCAGAAACGTCGTTTGGCCATGAGCAAACTGTCGGACGGTCCGCTGAAAAACCCCGTGGCAAACATGAGCTCTTCGCTAAAGCTCGCCCAGCCCTCGTAAAACAGCGGAAATTCCAGGTGACGGCGGACCAATCGCTTGTGATTCCAGCGGCAGGTGTCCAGGAGATGGTGCCCGGGGTATGTTTCATGGGCGGTGAGGAGGCGGTAGTCGGCCGGCACGGCGTCCTCGAGGACATAAAAAGTTCCACCGCGAGCCGGATGGCCTGGCGCGGCGCTAAACGCGGCCGTGCTGCGTATGGGTGCCATGTAAGGCGGGATGGTTTCAACCCGCACGGGACATTCCCGGGTCAGGCCCGCAGGCATTAATCCCTCATCGGTACAATGGGCGGACAGCGCATCGATCGCCCGGCGAAAGGGTCCCCTTGGTCTGCTGTGAGGCCGGGGGCGCTTCAGACCGGCCACCACAGCCCGCCAATCCGCAGAAGGTTCGATCTCAGCCGCGTGCCGGTGCAGCAAGCGCGTGACGGATTCCATTTCGCGCGTGAGTTCTTCTTCCAACTCGGCTGTGGGGACGCGACAGCCGATATGTGACGCCGCAATCCGTTCGTAAATCTCGACGGGCAGCCGGAACGACTCCTCCATCGGAATCGATTGAAGATGGGTGTCAAATCGGCCCAGGGCCATCCGGGCCGAGCGGGTGATTTCGTCCTCGAGCGGCAATCCCCGCAGCCAGGCCGTGAGGCTCTGGGCCATGGCCCGGCCCAATCGATTGAACAGGGCCGGCACGCCCGCTAGATTGATTTGAGCGCCTTCAAGAAAGGCCGGCACGCCCTTAAGCCGCTGTCTGAAGGGTTCGGCACCCTTGTCGATGGCTTCGGCCAACCCGATTCCCATGATGCTCAGATAAAACGTCGGTTGCTTGCGATGCGCATTCACCAGGGTTAATTGTTCATGCAGCGTATTCAGCATCCGCCGCATCAAATGGAGGTCGATGCGGGAATCCCGTGATGGCAAGGTGGGTTCCAGCCCATCCAGGCTTCGCAGCCAGTTCTGACAATGACTTGCGAACGTGTGGATGCTCTCTGCCGAGAAATCGTCCCAGCGTGACCAATTTGCGGATCCTGGCGGTATTTGGGGAAAGAAATGAAATTCGTCGCTGGCGGTGCACACGGGAAACCGCCAAGCGATATTCGTCAGGATGTCATCGGCGACCCGCTCGAAATCCTGGTTCGATCGATCGGCTTCAGTTGCTGTCCGTGGTTCCATCGGGGGCTTCCGGTGCTGGCGCAACGGGCGCCAGCCGCATCCAGCTGGCTACTTTGTTGACACCCATTTCCTGGTTGGAAGATGTTTTCCTATGCCTCGACACATATATGAATATTCGTTCTTGGCCTTCGAACGCCGATTCACTGAAACAATCGTAGTGATTTCTTAGCGTTGAAAAGCGCCGGCGGAAGAGCGGCCCAAAGGCCCAAATTTCCGGCATCGGAATTGCAGCGTAGCAGGCAAGCTATGGACTGCGTTTCCCCGATGGGGGGTGCGCGCGGTCGAAATCGGGAACTGATGTTGCGTTGATGCTGAAAGCTGGAAAGAACGCCTCGAAATGCTCAAAGCCCCGTTTAAACCCAAGCGATGCCCCTGGTGCAATTCAAATTTAGTAGCCCAAATCATTCATGAAATCAAATCGCTGACGCCGACGGCCCGAAAGGCGCTCGACGATGGCAAGGCCGTCCTGGGCGTACGCATGGAAGAAGGGGCCAACCCGAAATGGCAGTGCATGGATTGCGGCGCCCAGATCTACGGCCATGACGCCCGGTCGCACGCGAACATCGATTCGGAATCATTGGGCGTCGTGCCGGCGAGCAAAGCCTTCAGGGGAGCAAAACCCCGTAAAAAAGAGCATTGAACGCATCCGGTACCGCAGTGAATATCCGCATCAACCATCTCTCGGAAAAACCGACGTCCGGCAAATTATCGCCGAACGTGTCCCCGCGGCTAGCGCGAGAGGAGATATGTGCGCAGATTGGCGTTTTTATGGCGCAGGCCGAGTTTATTGCGGATATTGCGGCGATGCATCTCCACGGTGCGGACCGATATGTTCAGAAGTGAAGCGATTTCTTTGGTCTTGCGACCATGTTTGACCAGATTGGCCACTTCGACCTCCGCAGGCGTAAGCTCAAGATACTGTGTGGCGATATGCCGGGAAAAGGGCGCAATAATCTCCTTGAGATTGGCCTCCAGGATGGCCACATAGGACTTTTGACGTTCATTCAAGCCGCTGCTTTTTAACCTGTTCAAGAGAGGGTCGGCCAATTGGTGAATGCTGGCGACGACCGTTTCCTCGATCTCGGTCTTGTCCTCCTCGCGAATTTTCACCAAGGTCCTCAGAGCGGTATTGATTTCTTCCAGGCGGATGTTTTTTTTCTTGAGCTCATTTTCACGGCTTCTCAGAGCGCGCTGTGTCCGCTTTTGCTCGGTGATGTCGGTAACCACCGCGAATGTGCCGCAGAACCGGTCATCTTCGTCGTAAAGGGTTTGCGGCGAAAGGATGCTGGTATTCTGGCGGCCGTATCTGTCCGTCCAGGCGAACTCGTAAGACTGGCCCTCCCCCCTTAAGTTCCCGGTCAGGATGTCTTCGAGCGGCGCAATGGCTTGAGGATCGATAATTTCACGCACATTGTGTCCCACCAATTCCTCGGCCTGATAGCCGCTCATGGCGGCAAGCCGGTGATTGATGTAGACGATGTCGCCCTCCGCGTTCATCATGGCCAGCCCTTCGGCCATGGTTTCGACCAGGGTGCGAAATCGCCTCTCGCTGTTGTGCAGGGCGATTTCGGCCTTTTTGCGCTCATCGATCTCGTAAATGGCCGCCGTGGCGCCGCAGATGCGACCGCCTTGGCGGATATAGCGGATGTCGAAAAGCGCCCACAACTCACCTCCATCCTTGAGCTGAAGCTGGTATTCGACATGCTTGGAGACGGGCTGGCCGGATCGAATTTTGGCGAACCGGCGCAAATACCGTTCACGGCTGGTAGCCGTCAATAAGTCCGTGGGCTCTAGGCGCATAAACTCTTCGCGGCTGCAGCCCACACGCTCCAAGACATAATTGTTGACGGCCGTGAAGCAACCTCGATCGAGATCGATTTCAAGCATGCCCACCGGGGCGGTCAAATAAAGCGTCCGGAAGCGCGACTCGCTGTTTTTGGCGGCCTTAAGCGACTGTTCCAAGCTCCGGTTGATTGCCTCCAATTGTCTGATGCGCGCCTCAAGCCTGGAGGGCTTTGTTTCAGAAACCATAGCGTTGCCCGCGATCGTTGAAGTTGGATGACCCTGTTTCTTGGATCAGGCCCCATAATACTTCAAGGCTGTTATTACAAGCGGCGCGATAATTCAATCCTGGCGGCTAGACGTTCATCCTCCGGAGCCGATGCCGCAACCAGGCCATGCCCAATCGGCCCTTGAGGTTGAAAAGGGGCAGAAGCCCGTCCAGCCGTTTTTCGATCCAGGGTGTCAGATAACAGATGCGTATGAGTTCATGATACAGGTGTTGGATGTCAGGGGATTCAAAGCGAATCCGATCGTGGTCATGATTGAGCCCCCATCGGCGGGCGATTCGGTCGGCGGCTCGGGCCCCCTCACGAATAGAGACGACCGTACTCAAGGGACTCACGGGCAGATGTACGTCCGACGGTCGATGGTCGAGCGACGCGGCCGCCGCCCCGGAGAGCCTCCGACGCCAGCCTTCGGTGTCGAACGCTCCGGGCCCGCAAGACTTGTCGATCGGATGCGTGCCGATTCCGGGCGCCACGGTCCGGGCCTGGCGGCAGGCTTCCGGGCAGCCGGAAAAGAAAAGGGGCCGGATGCCGACGGGCAATAGACTCGCCGCAAAGAGCTGAATCTCGGGCAGGCATCGACCGTTAACCCGGATGTCGCTCAGCCGGGAGGTCAGGGTATGCGCCAGAAACCCGCCTGTTCCGGATGCCGCATGCATGCCCAGAAACATCACGGCGTCAGCCGGCGGCAAGGCCCCCATCCCGGGAACGGGACCCATGTGGTAGCCCGATATCACCCGCACCCTCCGCGGGAGACGATCCACCAACAGGTTGTATCCGGTGCGGTGAAAGTCCTTGACGGTCAGCGCCGAGACGCCGGCCTTGAGCAGGGCGCGGGCGACGGCCCCCACATCGGCGGTCATGGCTTCGCAGGCACGGACCCATGCCTTGGTCATAAAGGCGGAGCTTTCGTAATTCCAGCAACCGGAACTGCCCTCGATATCGGCAACGATCAACACATGCCGGTAACCGTGGGACGAATCCATGCGCCGGCCGCTCAAGCGGCCTCAGCGACGCGGGCCCGGATCGCCCGGATGCGCGCCATGACCGGCGGATGCGAATAATTCAGGAAAACGAAGAATGGGTGGGGGGTCAGATTGGATAGATGGTTCACCGAAAGGGTCTTCAACGCGCTGATCATGGCTTCGGCGTTCTGCGTTGTATCGACGGCGAAGCGATCGGCACTGAATTCGTTGCGGCGTGAAACGAACGACGCCAGAAGACCTAAAAAGAATTCGACCGGCGTGTAGAGCAGGCCGAAAAACACCATCCCGGCAGAAACCGAGATCTGGGACATGCCAAAAGCCTCGAAAAGCGCGGGCGCGGAGACACACAGGGAAAGCATGAAAAACATGAGCCCCGTCTGGAGAACATTGAGAAACAGGCCTGTCAGGAGATGGTGCAATTTGTAGTGCCCCATCTCGTGTCCGATGACGGCAACCAGTTCGTCGGTGTCGTGACGCTTGACCAGTGTGTCGAAGAGAACGATGCGCTTGTGGCGTCCGAAACCGGTAAAAAAGGCATTGCTCTTGGACGATCGTTTGGAGCCGTCCATGATAAAAACGTTTTTCAAAGGGAAGTGGATAGAGGCGGCATATCCCATGATCGCGTTTCGCAGGGCATCCTCGCGCAACGGTTCGAAGCGATTGAAAAGCGGCATGATCCAGGTGGGTGCCAGATATTGCATCACGAGCATGAATACGATCACCACCAGCCACGAATACCACCAGGCATTGCCGCCGGCGGCTTCGAAAAAAAAGATGACGCCGGCCACAAGCGGCCCTCCCAGCGCCACGCCGAGCACCACACCCTTGATACGGTCGAGAATAAATGTTGCCGGACTCGTGAGATTGAACCCGTAACGTGTCTCGATGACAAAGGTGGCGTAGATGTTAAATGGCAACGATACGAGGCCCTGGAGCAATACCAGGGCACCGATGTAGACGACACCGGTGGCCACGGTGCCCCACTCCAATCCGCGCACGATGGCATCCAAACCGGGGAATCCGCCGCCAAACCAGAAAGCCAGGATCACCAGGAGATTGAAACCGGATGAAAGCCAGCCCAAACGCGTATTGTCGCGCAGATAGCGCTGCGAGCGGCGGTAGCGCCTGTCATCGTAGTAAGGTTTGAATTCATCCGGCGGGCGGCTTGTCATGGCCTTGAGATTGAAAAGGTCGGCGGTGAAATTGAGCAGGAACTCCAGTATCAGGGCCAGCAGAATGATCCAGGCAACGATGTTCATATCCAAGGCAAGCATCCTCAAACCGCGTCCAAGGGAATCGTTTCATCCATACCAAGGAGAAATGACCAAACACCAATCAAAAAGGGCGACCCTAATGGATCGCCCTTTGAGACGAGGAGATTGAAGGAGGTTTTTTTAAAACCACCCAATGTCACATTAAGCCTGACACTGTGGTTGTCAAGTGAACAGCCCCAAAAAGCGGGAAACACGCGAAAGATCGTGAGGTAAGCTTTAATCGATGGCCCCACTGCGGATATCGTCGAGGAAATTGCCGATCACCCGGTGGACTTTGGCCGCACCATCACCGAGAAGAATGCCGTGCCGATCGAAATTGAAGAGCATATATTTTTTATCCTCCGAACCGATCAGTTCAAAAACGCGTCGCGACCCACGTGGATCGACCACCGGGTCACCGGCGGATTGCACCACCACGGCCGGCACCTGGACATGGTTCAAGCGCTCCTCGACCCGGTCCATGAGCCGCTCCAGTTCGCGAATGCCCGCGATGGGGTTGCGCGAATAGTTGATGTGCGGATTTTCCGGTTCGTTGGCGATGAATTCCTTGACGGGCCCGCCGGTGCGAATGCGCTTCATCAGGCGGTTCCATATATCCATGGCGGGCACGAAGCGGGCCGAAAAATCCTGCAAACGCAAAGGCGGACAGACAGCGAATACGCCTCGCACGGACGGCAGGCGCGAGGTCGTTTCAAGGGCCAGCCCGGCCCCATTTGAAAAACCACCGAGGACCACCCGGCGACAGTGGCAGGCCATCAGGGCGCATCCGGCCTCCACCACCCGAAGCCATTCCTGATAGGAGCGTGTGGCCAAGTCCTCTGGGGCCGTGCCGTGCCCGGGAACACGCGGCGCGTAGACCCAGAAGCCCTTGCGCTGAATGAAGCGCGCCAGCTCGCGGACCTCTTCCGGAGCGGCCATGTAGCCGTGGACCAGTACAACACCCAGGCTCCTGGATCGGCCGCGAAGGAGAAAAGGCCGGCCGATGGACGGATCCTTGGATTCGCCCTCGATGCGATAGGTGGCGTAGTCCCGTTCAAAGGCGGCTTCCGCCTGCCCGAGCAGACGACGTGCCAGCCGGCGGCGTGTCGCAAACCCCGGCTGCCAGGCGATCCGACGCAGACAGCGCTGCAGGGAATTCAACGGTTCGATTTCATTGGCCATCACGCGCACCGGGTTGTCCCTGCGGATGCGGTGGAATGCAAACGGACGCGTGAGTCGTTTGGCATCTTTGTACAAAAAGCCATCGCGGGCTGTGACGACACCCGTTTCCCGGGCCAACTCGTAAAAATCGCGATAGTTGTCGAATCGGTCATCGGTCAGCAGATGCAGCTGGTCTTCGCGCAGGCTGCGATGCAAATGGAGGTCCGGGGCGGTGAGGCAATGGGCCGCCGCCAGATAGACCTTGCGCCGCAGGTCGTCCGGACAGAGGCGTTTGGAAGGCGCCAACCGCAGCAAGGAGGCGAAGAGGTGGTCGTGGTTGACCGTGGTCATGGCGTAGATCGCGTCCATATACCGTTTCATGATCTGCACGGCTTCCCGGCGCATCTGGCTCCGGGAACGGATCTCTTCGTCGAAACCGATCGGCCGTCCGGACTGGATATCCTGGTTGATGGTCGGACAGCTCAGGCATCGATTGATGGCGATGGGCGCACCAAAGTTCATGTCGACATCCACACCGGATAGAAACATCGTGCCTTCGGCCATCAATTCCTCCACCGCACGCTCGGACAGCCCCTCTTTGAAACGCCGCGCCAGCGAGGTCAGCATGTTTTCCCTGGCCCGGATGGGATAGTAGGTCAGGTTGACCGGCACGATAAACAGGTTGCGCTCGAGCACGGGCGTAATATCGTCGATGCCGAACTGCCCGATCAACCGTTGGGTCTCGGCGTGTTCCAAGGCATGCAGATGGCGCAGGCGCTGCCGGTAGAACTCGGTGCGCAGCGCCAGCGTGGCCGCCCCGGTGTGGGGCGGATGCTTGCCACCGGCGTAGGAAATCATGTGGCGGCCTTTTTCCACCAGCTTTTTGTTCTTGACCATCCGCCCTTCCGGATAGATGACCCAGGCGGCCTCGCCGGTCAGCAGTGTCTTGACAATCAAGCGGTCACGATCCGGATCCCGGGTGGATACGGCTCCGACCTGGTCGAGATAGTTTCCCAACGGGCCCTTGAACAGACCGAAGTCCGCCAGCGACCATACCGGGGTGCCGGTCAACCGGTAAATGAAGTAGGGCATCAACAGGGTTTCGATGCGCGTGAAATGGTTGACCACGAAAATCAGGGACGACGACGAGGGAATGCGCTCGGCACCGTGGGAGCGGATGTTGGCCTTGGAGAGCCAGGAGAACGCTTTGATGGCCAGGCCGGTGGTGCGGTAGGCGAAGGGATTCATACAGGAAGTATAGAAAATTCAGCACGATCAATCAATACGCCGGCCATCCGGCATCGAGCGGGGAGAAGGCCGCCGCGGGCAAGTTGACACGATCCACAATTACCGTTAATTTCGATGGCTGTATGTGTGCCTCAAGCGCGGCGGCATAATCTCTGTGCCGTCGTCAGGGCATCAACCATCGGGCGCAGGGGAGACCGAAAGGGTGTACTCCAAAATTCTGATGCTGCGTTTTTCGGCCAAGGTTTCCCAGAAACCGGTCGTATGCTACCTCACCAAACGTTTCGATTTGACCTTTAATATTCTCAACGCCACCATTTTGCCCCGCAAGGAAGGGGTCATGGTCCTCGAGCTGTCCGGTGAGCGTAAACAGTTCCGCGAGGGCGTCAAGTTCCTCAAATCGCAGGGCATTGATGTCCAGAATGCCGGCCAGGAAATCAAACGGCTCAAACCCAAATGCACCCACTGCGGTGCCTGCACGGCCGTGTGCCCGACCGGCGCACTGGATATCGAGCGGCCGTCGATGAATGTCAACTTCGACCAGCGCAAATGCAGTCTGTGCGAATTGTGCATCCCCGCCTGCCCATCACGCGCAATGACCGTCCGACCGATCAACAAGATCTTTTTCGAGGAATGACCGTCGCGGCCGTAGCCATCAGCGGAGGGGTCGATTCACTGGTCAGCGCCTTTCTGCTCCGCTCCGCCGGGCACGATGTCATCGGATTGCACTTCCTGAACGGTTTTGAACATCCTCCCGACGTCGGGGCTGCCGAGCACCCGATCCACCGCATCGGTGCCCAACTGGAGATTCCGATCCACGTCGTCGATCTGGCCGACCTTTTCAGGCGCTCGGTCGTGGCCTACTTCACGGACGCCTACCGGGCCGGCCGCACCCCCAATCCGTGCCTCTTCTGCAACCCGTTGATCAAATTCGATCAATTGTGGGCGCACGCGGCACGCCTTGGGGCCGATTTTCTGGCCACCGGGCACTATGCGCGCATCCGCCAGTCGCCCGACGGTCATTTTCATCTTCTGCGCGGCGCGGATCCCCTCAAGGACCAGTCTTATTTCCTGGCGCGACTACGTCCATCCCAGCTGGCCAGGACACGCTTCCCGCTGGGTGACCTTCACAAGGCGGAAACGCAGCGCCTGGCGACCGCCCACGGTCTTCACCCGGTATCGTCGGGTGAAAGTCAGGATGTCTGTTTCATCCGTGAGCAAACCTACGGCCGGTTCCTCGAGGATTACGCCGGACTGGCCCCCTCCCCCGGCCCCATCGTCGACACGGACGGCCGCGAAATCGGAAGGCATCAGGGACTTCACCTGTTCACCGTCGGTCAACGTCGGGGGATCGACTGCCCGGCGGCGGCGCCTTATTATGTCATTCGAATCGAACCGGAAGAAAACCGCCTGGTGGTGGGTTTCCAAGAAGCACTCGAGCGCCGTGAATGCGAAGTGGAAGCCGTCAACTGGATCAACCCGCCGCCCCGATTTCCGGCGGACGTCCGCGTGAAAATCCGATACCGGCATTCAGCGCAGGCCGCGACTCTCAAACCAACCGCTTCGGGACAAAGGGTGGCCGTCCGGTTCAGCGCGCCCCAAAAGGCCATTGCGCCCGGCCAGGGGGCCGTATTCTACGACGGCGATGAAGTTCTGGGCGGTGGATGGATCGCTTCGCCATGAAATTCCTGATCACCACCCTGGGCTGCAAGGTGAATCAGTTTGAATCGGACGCCATTGCCCAGGCGCTTGAATCCCATGGCTGGCGGCGGGCCGCCCCAGACGATCAGGCCGAGGTCTGCATCGTCAACACCTGCACGGTGACGGGCAAGGCCTCGATGCAGTCGCGCCAATTGATCCGTCAATTCAGGCGACGGGCGCCGGACGCGCGGATCATCGTCACCGGCTGCTATGCGCAGACCGCCCCCGAGGAGATCGAAAAGATCGGCGGGGTCGACGACATCATCGGACATTTCGACAAATCCGAGATCCCGCGCCTGATCGTCGCGTCGCTTGCGAACACGCCGCGTCAGACGCGACGGCGGGTTCGAAACATCCGGACCGCCGAACGGTTCAGTCTGCCGCCGGCGCCCGCTTATGGCCAACGTACGCGGCCGTACTTGAAAATCCAGGACGGTTGCAACCGATTCTGCACTTACTGCATCGTTCCCCACGCCCGTGGTCCCAGCCGCAGCATGCCTTTCGAGACCGTGCTGGCGTGCCTGGCGGACCTGGACCGCAACGGTTATCGAGAGGCTGTTCTCACCGGCATCCATTTGGGGGCCTACGGTCAGGACCTCGATCCGCCCACCAGCCTGAACGACCTGCTCCACGCGATCGAATTACGGCGGCCCCTTCATCGCCTGCGCCTGAGTTCGATCGAGCCGGACGAAGTCGACAGTGCCCTTGTAGACCATCTGGCCGCTTCCCATCTGATTTGCCCTCACTTGCACCTGCCCCTGCAGAGCGGCGACGATCGGATTCTCGCGCGCATGCATCGTCCCTACAGCCGGGCAGACTTTGCCCGGACGGTGGCCCGCATCAACACGGCCGTGCCCCGCTGTGCCATCGGCGCCGACATTCTGGTCGGTTTTCCGGGTGAAGACCAAGCCGCCTTTGAACGCACCTTCGAACTGGTTGCCGACCTGCCTCTGGCCTACCTTCACGTTTTTCCCTTCTCCCCCCGCCCCGGCACGCCGGCCTATCATTTTCCTGACCGTGTTCCGGACGCAACGGTTAAGCAACGCACCGCCGACCTGCGGGCGTTGGGTCACGAGAAAAAACGCGCTTTCGTCCAGACCGGCATGACATCCTTTCACGAGGTTCTGGTCGAGAACAAACGCGATCGACGAACGGGCTGGCTTAAAGGCCTGACCGCCAATTATATTCCCACCCTGATCGAGGGCGACGACCGTCTCATGAACCGAATCGTCACCATTGAACCGCAGGAAGTGCTGCCTGACGGGCGCCTTAAAGGGTGTGTTTCAAAATCTATTTATTAAAGCTTTAATTTAGTTATTAGATTCTATTTATCTGTTATAATATGTTTTACGAATATATTTTCTATGGGTGGTTGTCTGCTCCACCTGCCGCGTGAGGCATCGTGAAAGCGAAATGACGTGGATTCGCTCCCGCATTCCGATCAGTTTAAATTCAATCCCCTGAACCGCAGGATCACCACCAATCCGACGGCATAGAAGCCAAGCGCCAGCTTCATGATAAACGCATACCCGGTTTGGGTTGCCAGCAGCGGGACGGCGATAGCACCCAGGACGGTGGCGCATCCATTGATCCCCCAGGCCCAGGGAACCAGCCCTGAGCGCTTGGCGGTCAACGTGACGATCCCCAGAGGAAAGGCCATACCCATGGGCACCGCCAGGGGCAGAACCAGCGCGAGGGCCACAATCAACTTCAACATCAGCGCATCACCACTGAATCGATGGATCAGGGCGTTCATGGCAGCAAAGGCCAACCAACCGATGACGATAACGGCCACCAGGGCCAAAGGCAGCAATTTCGGTGCGGACACGCCCCGTGCCAACGCGGCGTCGGCGCCGATGCTTCCGCCCCCCGCGCCAACTAAAAAGCCGGCCAGGGCCAGGGCCGCCGCCATTAGCGGGTGGTGAAGAAACATTGAAAGGCGCTGGATGAAGACCATCTCCACGAAGATGAAGCCCCCCCCGATGGCCGTGAAATAAAGCAGTGTCGTGACCCTGCGGGCGCTTTCATCGACCCCGGTGCCATGTTGCCGTCGCTGCCACCACACCGGCAAACCGATGAGGACGAGGCTTAAAGCGGCGGCCTGGATCAGGGTGGCCAGCAGGAGCGGATAGCCCCAATCCATCAGGGCGATACCGCCCGAATGGCGCAGGGAGGCAATTTCGGGCGAACTCTTCCAGCGAAAATAATGATCGAAAAAAGGGCGGTCGTCCGTCGGCGGACTTAGTTCGTATTTGTACCGGGCGATGAATTCGCCGCGCTTCTCGCCCGCCAGTTCGCGTGTCCCTTCGGCAAACATGGGGCGGGCGAGCACGCTGTACCGATTGGCTTCCTCCGGGTGAAGGTCGCTCAAGTAGACCAGATCGAAAGCCCATTGTCGGCAGAAACGCCGGACAGCCTGCTTTTCACGGGGGCGAAGGGGTGATCTACCCACCAGCACGACCGCTGTGCGCCAGTTCCGGATCACCGCCAGATGTTCCTTCGGCTGCGAAACGCCCTGCCCTTCCAGCATCCGCCAGGCCGTAACAAAGGCTTTGAGGCCGCCGCGGGGCGGCAGACGGGTCCAGAGCGGAGCGACGATCAATCCGTCATTTTCCAGATGACCCCACAGCTGCGCCAGACCTTCAACGGTCCAAAGCGCGTTTTCCCCAAACGTCGCCATTTCGCTGCCGCCCGCCATCGGCAGTTGGATGAGATCGAACACCCCTGCAGCGGATTGCAGATAGGCGCGTACCGTCGTGCTGTGATAGCGCACCGCCCCCTGCATACGATCGAACCCGCTGAATGCCTGCAGCCGTCCTTTCAAAAGCCGCGCATAGAGGGGGTGGGCGTCCACCGCTTCGACACTTTGGGCACCAAAGGCGCGGGCCCTGAGGATATCCTGCCCGCCGCCGGCACCGGCGACAAGGACCCGTCGGGCATTGGGTCGTAGCACCAACCCAACGCTGGGTGTACACTGTTTCAGATAGTCCGCTGTTCGCGGCTGGGCGTTGAAGCGATCGATGACCGTCATTGCCTGGCCGTCGACAAAGAAAGCCATCTGGTCGGGAAGGGGCGCGTCACTGTTCAGACTCAGCCCGGGGGCATGACGAAATGGAACTTCGGGGTTGGCCACCACCGTAAACCACCCCATGGGGTGATGGCCTTCATAAATGATTCGAGCGCCAGGGACCCTGAGGGTTTGGGCCAGCGGTTTGTACGGATTAACAGCGGCCCGACTCCGGGGCGCGACCTTCATCCCCGACACGACGACCAATCCCAAGGCGGCCAACAGGGCGATAGCGGTCCGGCCGTCAATCTTGCGCCAGTGCCAGGAGGCGGCGGCGACGGCCGCAACGGCACAGGCGGCAACAATGCAGAGGGACGTCTGCGGCGGCAGATGGAACAACACACCGACCGTCAACCCGGCTCCTGCGCCGGCGCCCGCGAGGTCCGCGGCATAGACTCGGGATATTCGTCGGTCGTAGTGGTGCAGCATGGCCCCGAGACCGATCGCCGCCAATAAAAAGGGGATGAGCAGGAGCACGTAGATGCCGGCCAGATAACCCCATTGACGGGGGCTCCACAGAAATGCCAGCGCATTGAAAGGCAGTCGCTGGGCGGCGGCGAAGCAGAGCACACTGGTCAGGCTGAAACCGATGGCGCCGAACGCAAACACGACGCGCAATCGGCCGGCGCTGAACCTTCCTGTCATGGCCAGGAGGGTGCCGCTGGTACCGTAACCCAGCAGCGCAATACTGATCATCATAAAGGCGAAGTGGTGCCAGTGAACGATGGCAAAAAGACGCATGAGCAGCAGTTCATAGGCCAGAACAGCCGCCGCCAGCAAGGCCATCCCCAGGAGAGGGGGCGATGCCTCTGGTTCATGCGCTGATGCGCTCATGCCGACCTCGCGTCAGTGTTCACCGGTGAGGGGCACGAAACGCACCGGCAGAATTTGTCGCGTCTGCACATTTCCCTCGAGACTTTTGGTGATGAGCAAGAGAAATTGAACGCCGAAGCGATGACCGACCGGAATGACCATCCGTCCGCCGTTTTTCAACTGGCGCACCAGGGGCGGCGGCACATGGTCGGCAGCGGCCGTGACGATGATGCCGTCGAAGGGGGCCGCTTCCGGCCAGCCATAATAGCCATCCCCCTGGCGCGACTGAACGCGAACGTATCCCAATTGTTTGAATCGCGCCTGCGCCTCACGGAAGAGTTCCGGGATGATTTCGATGGTGCGAACGCTCGCTCCGATATCGGCCAGGATGGCCGCCTGATATCCCGATCCGGTTCCCACCTCGAGGACGGCATCTCCGGGTTGGATCTCCAGCAGGTCGGTCATGAGCGCGACGATGTAGGGCTGGGATATGGTTTGGCCGTGGCCGATGGGGAGCGGCCGATTTTCGTAGGCCGCCGCCATGACCTCTTGGGGTACGAAAGCGTGACGGGGGACCCGTTCCATGGCGGCAAGCACTTCATCGCGCAGCGTCTTGCGGCCGATGTAGGCGCGCGTGGCGATGACGTCTTCGCGAATAGCCGCCACCATCTGCCGGCGCGGGATCTCCCAATCACCGGCCGGGACCGCAACGATTGCTGCAGTCCCGTTCGCGACCAGGACCAATGCCAGCATGAGAAGCACCGAAAACGGCCGTCGCATTGGCCGCCATCCGACAGGCAACGCATCGGGCCCCTTTGTCCGTTTCGCCTGCATCGGGCCTATTTAAAATAGAGCGTATCGAAAGTTTGCAGCAATTCGCGCAGCTCGGCGACGTATTTCAGATCCGTCGTCTGTTTGCACTTCATGGCCGCAATCAGCATTTGGTGGAGCACAGCAATTTTGCGGTCATATTGCGCGTCATCCGGCTTGATCCGCTGGGTCATGAAGTACTGCGTCACGATGGTCTGAATTTCCGTGGCATGGGTTTCCTTGTTCATAACCCAGCGCACCAGTTGGTTGTAATTGACCCGATCGGATTTTTGCAGCTCCAGAATCTGCTTGGTCGATTTTTCGATCGTGCCGATGTGCTCGGCGATCAACGCCGCACGGGCCCTGTCATCGTAGATGCCGCAGGGGATTTCACAATGGGCCTGCGCGGGCGGGGCCAAGATGACGGCAAGCGCTAGAGCGACTGTAAAGATCACAGCATGTTTCATACGGTCCTCCTTTTGATGGCAGTTGGCAGAGATAAAATGAATTACAAATTGATCCTGTGGTTAATATCAAGAAAGGTAAATCACGGTGGTTCAAATATCCAGAGGTATGGCCGTGTTTGCATCCCCGCCCCCGCTGTGGCGGTCCGTTGGGTCCGGCCGCACCACGGGCTTGGCATCGCCGGGCCTTTCTGGTAGAACGATTGAAAGCCTGTCATCTCTTCTCTTCCATTCCCTGGATCCAAGGAGTGAACAATGGCCACGATCTTCACTAAAATCATCGAAAAAGAAATTCCCGCGGATATCGTTTACCAGGATGATCACATAACCGCCTTTCGCGATATCAATCCCCAGGCGCCGGTTCATATTCTGATCGTCCCCAACAAGGAAATCCCCACGGTCAACGATATCGAACCAAGCGACGAAACCCTGGTGGGCAAAATGTTTTCGGCGGCCAAGAAAATTGCGGCCGATGAGGGTGTGGCCGAAAATGGATATCGCCTCCTGATCAACTGCAACCGTGACGGCGGCCAGGAGGTCTTCCATCTGCACATGCACCTGTTTGGCGGCCGCCCCCTGGGCCCCATGCTATTGCGCCGTTAGGTCGCGGACATAGGTTACAGACGCGAGGAACGTTTGGCGTTGAAGCGGGTGCGCCGACCGTGAGGTTTGACAAAATTAGCATAATGGCCTAGTAACTGTCTGTCACCATCGTCACGAAGACCGATGATGCACCGATCCCTGCAGACGGTTTGCCACGATAAACCCATCACGCCCTTGAAGGGACAGGGTTGTTCGTGGTTTTTCATTTGGAGACCAACCCCGTGCACAGGCAGCAGATTTGTATCGTTGATGGTCAGGGCGGCGGTATTGGCGCCAACCTGATCAAATATCTGCGAGAATTCCACGGCGAGCGCTACGAGCTTCTGGCCCTGGGCACCAACGTCATTGCCACCTCCCAGATGATGAAAGCCGGAGCCAACCGCGGGGCTTCAGGAGAAAATGCCGTCATCCACACGGTCGCCCGGGCCGACGTGATCATCGGTACGATTGCCATCACCTGGGCCAACGCCATGCTGGGTGAGGTAACACCCGCCATGGCCGCCGCCATCACCTCAAGTCCGGCGCCCAAGATTCTGCTTCCCCTTTTCCATGAAAATATCACCTTCGTGTGCGTGGGCACCGATCCCCTGCCCCATATGGTCAAAACAATCGTCGAAGAAGTCATAACGGAGGTATTACCGCATGTGTGAAGCGAATGCCTATCTATATCACGCCGGTCGGGAAGAGCTGATTCTCGAATCCGTCGACGTCGTTCAACCGGAAGCCGATGACCATTATCGTCTGATCAACATCTTCAACGAACAAAAAATCGTCAAAGGCCGCATCCGATCCATGCGTCTGGTGGAGCACAAAATACTATTCGAGGCCCTGCCGTAGACAGCGGCCGGGCGGCTCCTGAACGCCCAATCCCGTAATTTTCATGCAGGAATATCGGACGTACCGCAAGTTCCATCGCCCGGCCGTGGCTCTCCGCCCGGATCGGCCTGCGACGGCGGATTAAGGCCTGAGCCTATGGACAACATATCGAACAAAGGAAAAAACATATGGGTTTCCCAATCAGGCCATTATTTCTGATCGCATTCTTGTTCTGGATCGCCCCGCCAGTGACGGCGGCTGGAATCGATGGTCCGGCCACCATCGAAGTCGTCGGCCGGGGAGATGTATCGCAACGGCCCGATCGGGCCATTTTGCGCCTGGCCATCGAATCCAATGCCGCTGACGCTAACGAGGCGATACGCCAGAATGCCGCCCAGGCCGAAAAACTGATCAGTCGGCTCAAAAAGATGATGACGCCCGACGACAGGATCGCGACCACCCAATTTCAACTCCACCCGGTTTACAGCCAGAAGGCGCGCATCACTCCCTCCAGTTACCGGGTCAACAATACGGTCCAACTGGAAACAGGCCAGTTGGATCGCCTGGGCGCGTTTATCGATGCGGCCGCACAAGCGGGCAGCGTTCGCATCGGACAGTTGCAATTTCACCATTCCCGCCAGGGTGCCCTCGCCCGCAAGGCCGCGGCCCTGGCTGTTGCCGATGCCCGCCGCATCGCCGATGAGCTGGCCCGGGCGGCCGGTGTGAAAATCGTACGGTTGCACCAGTTGCGCTACACCGGGAACCATCACCCGGCGCCCATGCGGGCCGAAATGGCCATGGCCGCCGCGCCAACGCCCATCGAGATCGGTGATTTGAAGATCACAGAGCGGGTCGTGACGGTCTTTATCGTTGAATGACATCCGGGGAGATGGTTTGTCCGCGCCGAATCAGTCGCGGCCAGCCCTGATACTCAGGCGGCGGGCCTCTTTTTCCAGCGCTGAATCACGATAGCCATCAACCAGACAGTCCCGGATATATTGCTGCAGAAAAGCGCGCCGTCCCAAACGTTCATACTGGTGGACGTGGACCAGTTCATGCCGTACCACCACCGGATCGGCAGCGACAGCGCTGCAAAGAAATATGCCGTGGCCTGCTGTAAGGGCCACCGGATCGGCCAGCGCCACCCGGCTGAACCGTGCAATGCCCTTCAAGAGCCAACCGGCCGGCAGCGGTATATGGGCAACGACCAGGATCCGGACACGGCCTGAATCCTTAAGCCCGATATTACGGGCGGACGCAAATTCCGCCCGGGTCAGCGGGCGGCCTTCGCGCCGAATTCTTTCCTCCTGCCGCTGAATCCAATGATGGACCGGCGGCGTCAGGATGACGGCCGCCAATCGAGCCGCCGCCGCTCGCCAATTCGGTGGGCGGGGCTGAATTCTGGTCGCATTGTCTAGCACGTGTCCTCATTGCTACCGGCATCGCCCCATCGGCCGGAATGGACCCGGCACCGCCGGGGCGTCGGATTGGCGGAAGGGTTCGGTCGGGATGATCCGGCCGCGCGTCTTTGTACTTCTCTTCTTATCGTACCGAACGCGGGGCCGGACACTTGAATTTCAGCCGCGGCATTCAATCGGGCATGTTGGTCCTGGTTGACGCGGCGGCAAAACAGCGTCTTGATTTCCGGCCCGATTCCGAAACGACGGGCCCCGGTGGTGATAACGATGGGCTTTCAGCGCCGTCGTACGGCCAGAAAGATGCCGGCGACGATCAGGAGCATGCCGATCCCATGAAACCACCGGAGTTGTTCGCCCAGGAAAATGAGCGCCATGGTGCCGCCGAAGACCGGCATAAGATACAGAAAAAGACCGGCCCGGTTGGCCCCGATCAACTCGACCCCGCGATTGAAGCACAGGAACGAGCAGATCGAAGGGAAGACGGCCACGTAAGCCACCGAGGCGATCGTCAGTCCGTCCCAGCGGACGGCCCGCTGGTAGAGGGTTTCCCAGATGTACACGGGCAGCAGCATCATCGTGCCGAGGATAAATGTTACCGCCACGAAACTCAAGGGGTGCATGGGCGGGCGTTTGCGCAGCAAAACGGAATAACCGGCATAGGCCAGAACGGCCGTAAAAATGATGACATCGCCGGGATTGAAGGCCAGGGAGCGCAACGTTTGGGGATCGCCCCGGACGATGATGGTGACGGCGCCGAGCAAGGCGAAACCGACGCCCACCGCCTGGCGCACGGAGATCCGGTCCCGGAAAAGGACGAATGACAGGGCCACGATCATGACGGGCATCATGGTCTGCATCAGGAAAGCATTCAAGGCGATGGTGAACTGGAGACCGGCGTAGACCAGTGTGTTGAAGATGGCGACGCCCAGGGCAGCAAGCAGGAGGATGATGGCCGGATGCCGCCGGATGACGGCCCAGTCGCGCCGAATCCAAGGCAGGGCCGGCCAGACCACCAGGAGAGTGGCGATGGCCCATCGCCAGAAGGCCAGGCCGATGGGCGGCACTTCGGTGCGCACGGCTCGTCCCAGAACAAAGTTGCCGGACCAGAACAGGACCGCCAGGGTCAGCAGCAGATGGGGCGAGTTGTTAAGGCGTGAAAGCAGCGCGCGATCCATCGCGCTTCCTTAACATCACATCCCCCACAAGTAAACGTTGGAGGTCTTCGCTGCGATGGCGGTGGGATTGGTGCCGCCGGCGCCGCGGACCGGACCGCATCGGTGTCGATCCTCAACGCCGTTCGGGAACGGGGCGATCAGGCGTCTTCGGTGCCGCGCTTCCACCGACCCAGCAAGCGGGCCACCAGCGGGTAGGATAGCCAGGCCAGATCCCAGTAAAGACGCCCGGTAAAGGCGAAGGGGATGGTGATCAAGGCGGTCACAGGTTCGGCCAAAAAGGCCAGCTGAAGATTCCGGGCCTCGTCGTCATGGATACGATCGGACAGCAAACGGCGCTTATGGCAGGCATAGCGCCAGCTCCCCGCGGCCGCCAGCCCCACCATGCCGGCCATGGCGCTCTGCAGCGCCAACGCGTAGGGATCGTCCGGGAAATCGATCCCCACACCGATCGCGTAGAGATAGAGCAGCAGGAAAAAAACCTGGCCGAGTGCCAGGATGGTATGACGATTGTCGGTCCGGGCCAGATTGCCGAAAAGGGCGTTGCTCTGAACCCAGTAGAGCACCACCAGGATCGTACCGATCAAGGCCAGGCCCAGGCCCTGCTTGTGGGCGTCCAGAAAACCCCAGATGGAGGCTCCCGTCCATTGCATTTCACTGGGATAGGGCAGCGCAAGCACCATGACGACCAGCACGATGGCAAAAACCGCGTCGACCAGCGTTCCCAGACGCTTCAATTGCCGGGTTTCGCGCTCTTGAATGGCGTTGGCTTTATTCACCGTCCAGCTCCAACAGCAAAGGCTGTATGCGCCGCACACAGCCTTTGCTTGCATTCTGATCGAATGGTGAAACCCGCGTTGATTTAGAAGTGATAGGTGATCATGACGCCGCCCACGGCCTGGGTTTCACTGCCCTCGTCCACCACCGGGCTGTCGTCGTCGGCATCCCCGACCAGCTGCGAGATGCCGCCGATCACGTGCAGGTTCCAGGCGCCCGTGAAGTTCCAGGTATAGTTGGCGTTGAGCCCGACCTCGTAGATGCCGCTATCCGCATCGTAGGTATCCAGTCCACTCCGCCTGGCATCCCGGCCGTCGATACCGAAATACGAACTCATGAAGTCCCCATCGCCAAACCCGGCAAAACCTTCCAGGCCGATGCGCATGGTCTGGAGAAAGCCCGTCCCCCAGCCGGCGGCGACACGCGTCAACTGCCCGTCGTTGCCGTCGGCCACGTCCCACATCGTCTCGACCCGTGCGCTCCACCTGCCATAATCCTCGGTGGGGTACTCGATTCCCAGGAAACCACCCATCATGAAGGAGGTGTCCACATCTTCCAGATCATCCACCTTGTCGTTGTCCACGTCGTCGCGCTCGCCGATGTATTCACCCACGAAGCCGCCCTTGAAGGTCGGATGCGGGATCAGGTTGGCCTTGACGCGGTTTCCCACGACATGGATGTTCATGTGATTGTCGAAATCGACCGTAAAAAAAGGCAGCGGCGCCGCTTCGTAATCGTCCGAGCCGATATAGTCCGGCGCGACGGCCACACCACCACCCACACCCCAGTCCGCGGCATGCACGGCCGGCCAACCAGCGGTAAGCATCAGTATCCCAGTCAATACGATCATAATCAGTCTGCGATTCATCGCGGTTCTCCTGCTAAACGTTTGGTGCGCCCGAAAAGCTAGAGCGGATATTATAGATCGATGTCGTCATGCCTGCAGATGATCGATCATCCGGGGATATTCACAAAGTTTTTCGGATCCATTAGTTGATGCGTCGATCCGGGAGCCAATTCGTTGCGGATGTGGTCAATCCGTCTGAGATCCGTTCCGTGAGATCCCCTACCGGTCGGATTGCCTTAGCAAATATCACGAGACAATTCAATGCTTTTGGAAAATACCGCTGCCGGAGCTGCAATAGGAAGATAAACGATCGCCAATCACTTAGGGAGACAGCCGATCGACACAGACCATAGACGATGGAGGTGCGGTTTGAACCCGATGGAGGCTTGCCGGCTGGCAGCTTAGGGATTGGGGGCCGGTTCTTTAGGGACGGACCCTCCGCGCAGGGCGTGGGGTACCCGTTTTGTACGCGCATCATTTGAAGCCCCGGGACGCGCCGTACGGCCTATTTTTCCAGAGCCGTGAATCCAGAGCGTGCTGTTTCGACAACCCGCTCCCGGCCGACGGTTGCGGTGAAATCGTCGATCATCTGGGAAGTGCCGGCCACTTGAACGATATAAAGGGCTTGGCTCTGGCGATCAAGGATATCAAAATTGAATCTGGCCTTGAGCTCTTCGATGAGGTTCTCGTCCGCTTCGAATTTGATGATGGCCACCTCCCTCCAGAAACTGCGGTCGGAGTGCAGTTCGCGCGCGGAAATGACCTCGGTCATTTTTTCGATCTGCCGCAGGACCTGGAGAACCTTCGCATCATCATCCTCGCGCAGGGTCAGGACCACGCGGCTGATACCGGGTTGCAGGGTTTTGCAGGCCGTGACGGTTTCGACGTTATACATCTTACGGCGGATCAACATGAAGATCTTGTTGAGCACGCCGGGGCGGTTGATGGCAAACAGCAGGATGGCGCGTCGCTTCATCGGCGCTGCATTCATTTTCTCCTCCGTCGTCTTTAATCTCAGTCAGATCGATGCGTCGGTAAAAGCGTATGGCGTGCATCTCCCGCGGCGTGTGCCGGGGGTTCCCCTGCATCAACTCAAAGCGAATGCGGGACGGGCGGCCCGCTATCGATTACCAGGCGGGGTGACGATCATGTCCGCGATACCGCCGCCGGACGGCACCATGGGCAGAACGATTTCGCTCGGGTCGCACAAGAACTCCAGCATGTAGGCGCCTGGATGCCCGGCCGCCGTCTCGAGTGCGGTCTTAACATCCTCCACATCTGTAACCCGGCGATGCGGAATACCGTAGGCTCCCGCAATGGCCCCGAAGTCGGGATTTTTCATGGGTGTCCCGGCATAGCGGCCGTCATAGAAAAGGGTCTGCCACTGGCGCACCATGCCCAGATAACCGTTGTTCATCAGCAGAATCTTAACGTCGATATCGTGCTCCATGATGGTGCCCAGCTCCTGGATGTTCATCTGGAATCCGCCGTCACCGCTGACCGACCAGACCTGCTCGTCCGGACGGGCCAATTTGACACCGATGGACATCGGCAAGGCGCACCCCATCGTGCCGGCACCGCCGGAGGTGAACCAGCTGTTGGGCGTCTGGAAATTGTAGAAACGCGCCATGATCATCTGGTGCTGACCCACGTCGGAAACGATAATGTCGCGGCCTCGGGTCACCTCCGACAAGCGGCGGGTGACGGTCTTCATGAGCAGCTGGCCCTCTCGCCCCACCCCGCCGTCGATCTCCTTCTCGATGGTGTCGGCGATCTCTTGCCTGAAACCGTCGATCTGTGCAAACCAACGCTGTCTCGGCTTGGGGGTCAGTTCGGGCGCCCGGAGCCAGAATTTAAGCGCCTCGGCGACATCGGCATTGATATCCACCGACGTGCGCACGTTTTTGTCGATCTCGGAGGGATCGATCTCCACGTGGATGACTTTGGCGTCACATGCGAAGCTCTCCAGGTTGCCGGTGACACGGTCGTCGAAACGCATGCCCAGGGAAATAATCAAATCGGCATTCAGCAGGGCACGGTTCGCCTCGACGGTGCCGTGCATTCCGACCATGCCCAGACTGAGCGGATGGTCCACCGGCATGGACGAAAGCCCGTGAAGCGTGAACGCTATGGGAATGTTGGCCTTTTCGGCCAGCGCCCGCAGGCGACCGCCGCCATTGGCGTTGATGATGCCGTGTCCACACAAAATGATGGGGCGCTCGCTGTGGTTGATGAGTTCGACGGCATCGCGGAGACGCTGTCGGTCGGGCAAAGGCGAGTAGTAGAAGCCGGGAAGGTCCGGCTCGTAGCTCTCGGGATCGAAGCGATAGCCCGCGTCGGCTTCCTGGATTTGAATGTCTTTGGGAATATCCACCACGACCGGTCCGCCCCGTCCCGTCGTAGCGACATAAAGCGCTTCATGCAGGGTTTCTTCGATTTCACCCACCTTCAAAGGCATATAGGTTTGCTTGGCCAGCGGCAGCATGACCCCGACGACATCGCTTTCCTGGAAGGCGTCGGTGGCGATCACACCGGTGGGCACCTGCCCCGTTATGGCCAGAAGGGGAACGGAGTCCATGCCGGCATCGGCAATCCCGGTCACCAGATTCATGGCACCGGGGCCGGAAGTGGCCAGGCAAACGCCGATCTGCGGTCGGGCCAAACCGATCGAAGCGCGCGAAAGGCCCATGGCCATGAAGGCCGCCCCCTGCTCGTGCCGTGACATGATGAAATCGAAGCATTGCTGTTTTTCCATTTCGTCGAAAACCGGCATGATCGCACCGCCGGTGTAGCCGAAGATATAGCGAACCCCTGTGTCGCGCAGTGCCTTGAGGACCAGCTCTTTGCCTTGCATGGTGTCAGACCTTTCTTTTCGTTGAGCATGCGGTTTGTCGAAGCCTACGCGGCATCGTATGGCCGCTGCTCACAGCGGGCAAAAAAACGGTAGAGTAAGTACTATAATCGCTTTTGGGCGAAAGGCCACATCGCGGATTTAAAAACTTGACGCCGTCGGTCATCATAGGCATTTTACCTCCGGGTTACAGGCATCTGCCGACATTATCAACCGTTTAGGCTTCTTGGGCTACTCTCAACCGACATAATCAAGGGCGTTCGACATGGGAATAACTTTGTTCGACAAAATCTGGTCGGCGCACGTGGTGCGCGACCTGCCGGACGGGACGTCGCTGCTCTACATCGACCGCCACCTGGTACATGAGGTCACCAGTCCCCAGGCCTTCGAAGGCCTGCGCCTGGCCGGTCGCCGTATCCGCCGCCCCGAGCTGACCTTCGCGACCATGGACCACAACGTTCCCACCACGCCCGACCGGCTCGACATCGCCGACCCCGTATCGCGCGCCCAGATGGAGGCCCTCAAGGCCAACTGCGACGAGTTTGGCATTCCTTTATACGGCCTGGGCGACGAACGCCAGGGCATCGTTCACGTGATCGGACCCGAACTCGGCTTGACCCTGCCTGGTCTCACCATCGTCTGCGGAGATTCGCACACTTCGACCCACGGCGCTTTCGGGGCCCTGGCCTTTGGTATCGGCACTTCCGAAGTTGAACACGTCCTCGTTACCCAGACCCTGGTGCAGCGCAAACCCGGATCATTCCGTGTCGAATTCACCGGGCGTCCCGGACCGCATATATTCTCCAAGGATATGGTGCTGAGGATGATCGGGTTGATCGGAACGGCCGGCGGCACTGGATACGTCCTCGAATACGGCGGAGAAGCCGTGCGCGCCCTATCCATGGAAGCCCGCATGTCGATTTGCAATATGAGCATCGAGGCCGGGGCGCGCGCCGGCATGATCGCGCCGGACGAGACCACGTTTGACTATGTTGCCCGTGAAAAACGCCCTTTTGCCCCCGGGGAGGAAGACTTCGAGCGTGCGCTCTCCCACTGGCGCTCGCTTCCCAGCGACGACGATGCGCTCTACGACCGCACCCTGACCATCGACACCGCCGCCCTCGCCCCCCAGGTCACCTGGGGTACCAATCCCGGCATGGTGATCGACGTCGACCAGGTCATACCCGAACCGGACGACCTGCCCGGCTACAGCCGTGAAGACGTTACCAAGGCGCTCGACTACATGGGCCTTTCGCCCGGCACGCGGTTGACCGACGTGGATGTCGACGTGGTCTTTATCGGCAGTTGCACCAACTCCCGGATCGAGGACCTGCGCCAGGCCGCCGCCGTTCTGGATGGCCGTCGTAAAGCCGAACATGTCGAGCTGCTGGTGGTTCCGGGGTCGGAGCAGGTCCGGCGGCAGGCGGAAGCCGAGGGCCTGGATCGCATTTTCAAGGATGCCGGGGCCCAGTGGCGCTTCGCCGGCTGCAGCATGTGCCTGGGCATGAACCCGGACCAGCTCCGTCCGCAGCAGCGTTGCGCCTCCACCTCGAACCGCAATTTCGAGGGGCGGCAGGGCAAGGGCGGCCGCACGCATCTCGTCAGCCCGGAAATGGCCGCTGCCGCTGCTGTGGCCGGTCGTTTCGTGGATATACGCACCTGGCTGGAATCCTGAAGCGCCAGCGTTCGATGCAGGGCTTCAACAATCCATGAGGAATCGCCATGACGCCGTTCACCAAACACAGGGGCATTGTCGCGACGCTCAGCCGCGCCAACGTGGATACCGACGCCATAATCCCCAAGCAGTTTCTTAAATCGATCAAACGCACCGGCTACGGCCCCAACGCCTTTTTTGACTGGCGCTACACGGCCGACGGCCAACCCGACCCCAAGTTCGAACTCAACCAGGACCGCTTCGCCGGCCGCTCCATATTGGCGACACGTAACAATTTCGGGTGCGGTTCCAGCCGCGAGCATGCGGTCTGGGCGCTGGCGCAGGACGGCTATCGGGTCATCATCGCGCCCTGGGTGGAGCGGGACGGCAAACGCCTGCCCGGCTTCGCCGATATCTTTCGAAGCAACACCACCAAGAACGGCATCCTGGCGATTGAATTGCCGGAAACGGATGTCGACACCATCTTCGCGTCGGTCGCTGAGCATCATGGTCTGGAGGCGACGGTGGATCTGACATCCCAGCAGCTGATTCTGCACAGCCCGGAACCGGCCGTCTTCCACTTTGACATCGAGACCAGCGCCAAGGACCAACTTCTCAAGGGGCTCGATGGCATCGATCTGACCCTCGCCCATGCGGATGCCATCGACCGCTTTGAGCGCGATCACGAAACCTGGCTGTAACTATTCGCAGCACGGGCGCGTCCCGAAGATTGGCAGCTGCTCCCCCCCCGGGATCATTTCCCGTCCGTGACGCAACCTTCCGCGGCTGACGCCACGTTGCGAATGTATTTGTAGAGCGTGCCGCGATCGGCTTTGTAGGGCGGAGCGGTCCATTCACGCCGCCGCCGGGCCATTTCGCCGTCGGTGAGTTCAACGTCGATGCGGTTGCCCGCGGCATCGACGGTCACACGATCGCCGTCCTGAACCAGAGCGATGGGACCGCCCTCCTGGGCTTCCGGGGTGATATGCCCGACGATAAAGCCGTGCGATCCGCCGGAGAAACGGCCGTCAGTCAACAAAGCCACGTCGGCGCCCAGCCCCGCCCCCATGATGGCCGAGGTGGGGGTCAACATCTCCGGCATCCCGGGGCCGCCCTTGGGGCCTTCGTAGCGGATGATGACGACAACGCCTTTGTCGATACGCCCCTGCTCCAGCGCCTCCAGCATGGCTTCCTCGGAATCAAAGACCCTGGCCGGGCCCTGAAAGCGACGTCCTTCCTTGCCTGTTATCTTGGCCACAGCGCCCTCGGGGGCCAGATTGCCTCTCAGGATTTGGATATGGCCGTTGGTCTGGATAGGGTTTTCCAGGGGGCGGATGATGGCCTGCTCGGCGGAAAGCCCTGCGACGTCCGCCAGATTTTCCTCGAGCGTGCGGCCGGTAACCGTCAGGCAGTCGCCTTCCAGCAGCCCTTGCTCCAGCAGATATTTCATCAGGGCTGGAAGCCCCCCCACACGGTCGAGATCCTCCTGGACAAAACGCCCACTGGGCTTCATGTCGGCCAACAGCGGCACCCGGTCGCTCACCGCCTGAAAGTCGTCCAGATCGAGCGGCACGCGGGCCGCCCGGGCCATGGCAATGAGATGCAGAACGGCATTGGTGGAGCCGCCCAGCACCGTGATCACCACCATGGCATTTTCAAAAGCCTGCCGGGTCATGATGTCCCGCGGTTTGATGTCGGCTTCCAGCAACCGGCGGATGGCCCGCCCCGCACGGCGACACTCGTCGAGCTTTTCCTCCGATTCCGCGGGCCGGCTGGCGCTGAAAGGCAGCGCCATGCCCATGGCCTCGATGGCCGACGCCATGGTGTTGGCGGTGTACATGCCGCCGCAGGCCCCGGCGCCCGGACAGCTGCGGCGCACGATCGCACGGCGCCGGTCCTCGTCGATCCTGCCGGCCAGGTATTCTCCGTAACTTTGAAACGCCGAAACGATATCCAGGGACTGGCCGTCGAGCTCGCCGGCCCGGATGGTGCCGCCGTAAACCATCAGCGCCGGGCGGTTGACCCGTGCCATGGCGATCAGGCAGCCGGGCATGTTCTTGTCGCACCCCGGCAAAGAGATGTTGGCGTCGTACCACTGGGCCCGCATGACGGTTTCGATGGAATCGGCGATCAGATCGCGCGACGGCAATGAATAGCTCATCCCTTCGGTGCCCATCGAGATACCGTCGCTGACGCCAACGGTGTTGAAGCGCAGCCCCACCATACCGACCGCGTCAACACTTTGCTTGACCGCCGCCGCCAGATGGTCGAGGTGCATATTGCAGGGGTTGCCCTCATACCAGACGCTGCTGATGCCGACCTGGGCTTTACCCATATCCGCCTCTTCGAGGCCGGCCGCATAGAGCATGGCCTGGGAAGCCCCCTGGGATTTGGGTTGGGTGATGCGGGCGCTGTAGCGATTCAGCTTGGATGACATGCGGATTTCCTTTCGCTTGCGACGCCCCTAGTCGGCGCGATGGATCGGGGTCCCAAACAGTCCAACGCGACATTGGCGTTGCGACTGCTGCCGTAAACCAGATGCACCGCTGTTCGGCCCGCCGCGTTCAATTCGGAGGGGGTGGCACTAAGCATCGGGGTCGCCAGAGATTGTCAAAGGCATAGACGCACATACCGCTTGCTTGCAAACGTGATTGACGATTAAGAACCTTCATGCGATACCGTTTTATCCAGGGCTTTCTGGGCATGCAGGCTTTTGCCAACACTTACGGCGGCATTCGCGCGTCGATCATCGTAAACGTTAAAATGGCACGATTAATGCTATTCTTGCGATCAACAGGTCGCATTAATACCATTCACCATAACAACTAGCTTGAGGTTGACAATGACATCCGAGGGAAGAAATAACGGCCGCGAAAACGATCGACGGAATGAAAGCCGTATGCCCTACCCCACCGCCATGAGATACCGCAGCGGCACCGCTGCCGGTCTGGGAACGGTTGTCGACATCAGCTCCCAGGGCATGTTTTTTGAGTCGCCGACACGATTGAATACGGGCGACCGGCTTCGCATCGACTTTCAATTCCGCAACAGCCATGCGGCAATGGAAATATGCGGTGAGATCACCCGCACGACGCCATCGGGCGCCGGGGTCCGCTTCCTGTGGTAATCCTTTGAGCTCCAATCAACCCAGCCTGCCCGACCGTTTGATATAAAGCGAACCGGCGCATCCCGGCCCATTCTTTTTCGCCGTCGAAGCGCCGTTCCTGCCCCTGCGCTCGGGACGGGCTTCATTGCTCTGCGGGTTGATTTTGCCGACGGTGGGAGGCAGCGGCGCGTTCAGAGATACCGCTGGTGCCAAAACAATGGGGTCCTGACGGGTATGTCAGGATGGCGTTAGCCAGTCCAAAGCCTCGTTGTAATCGGTAAAGACCTCGTATTGGAAACCCATGATCACGAGGCAGGCCT
>JASJCV010000126.1 GCA_030065275.1 Desulfobacterales bacterium
CCCGTCTGCTGCGCGCCGCCGGCCTGGTCGATGTCGTCTATCACCAGCGCATGTTCAACACCGTCACCATCATCTACGGCACCGTATCGGAAGCCGGCAGCGGGGGCGCCCATCGTGTCGGCCCAAAAGCGCACATATAAGAGCTGGCTGCTGGCCATCCGCCCGCGCACCCTGCCGGCGGCGCTGGCGCCGGTGGCGATCGGCAGCGCACTGGCCGCCGCCGACAACGCCTTTGACCTGCCGCCCGCTCTGGGGGCGCTGACCGGCGCGCTTCTGCTGCAGATCGCCGTCAACCTGGCCAATGATTACTTCGATTTCAAAAAAGGGGTGGATACGGCCGATCGACTCGGGCCCGTGCGCGTTACCCAGTCCGGCCTGATCGCGCCGGCCGCGGTGCGCGGTGCCATGCTGGCGACCCTGGTCGCCGCTGGTCTGACCGGGTTTTATCTGATGCGTGTCGGTGGCTGGCCCGTCGCGCTGATCGGCGTGGCTTCGGTGGCCGGCGTGCTGGGCTACAGCGGGGGTCCCTACCCGCTGGCATCCCACGGGCTGGGGGATTTGTGCGTCTTCGTGTTTTTCGGCCCCGTGGCCGTGCTCGGGACCTATTACGTCCAGGCCTTGTCCTTCAGCGCAACGGCGCTGATCATGTCCCTGCCCCCGGGCTTTTTGATTACGGCCGTTCTGGTGGTCAACAACCTGCGGGACATCGAGACGGACCGCGCGGCCGGCAAACGCACCCTGGCGGTGATGATCGGTCCCGCCGGATCCCGGATCGAATACGCGCTGCTGGTCGGCCTCGCCTATCTGGTGCCGTTGGCCGCCGTGTTTACCGGCGATCACCCTGGCTGGATCCTGCTGCCGTGGCTCAGTCTGCCCCTGGCCCTGAGCGGTATCCGCCTGATCTATACGGCCCGCGGCCGCAACCTCAACGACGGCCTCGGCCGAACGGCCATGCTGGCCCTCGTTTTCAGTCTCTTGCTGGCCGCCGGTCTGGCGGTGGGTTGACATCGCCATGGCCGGTACCGAAAGCCTGTCCATCGTCGCGCTTGTCACTCTGGGGGGCATCCTGCTGATCAGCGGCGGTGTGCACGGCCTGCTGGGTTTCGGGTTTCCCCTGCTGGCCACACCCCTGATAGCCATGCTGGTGGACGTGCGTACGGCCATGCTGATCCTGCTCATTCCCACCATGAGCATCAACCTTGGCAGCATCGCCGAAGGCGATCGCGGCCGGTTGACGATCGGGGGATTCTGGCCGCTGGCGGTCTGTGTCGCCGCCGGCAGCATCGCCGGCACCCGCCTGCTCATCCTCACCGACCCGGCGCCATACAAGCTGCTGCTGGCCGTCGTTCTGTTGTTCTATCTCGCAGTTCAACAGAGGGGCCTGCGGATGCCGTGGGTGCACAGGCACCCCCGGGCGGCGATGATTGTTTTCGGACTGGCTGCCGGCCTGCTGGCGGGCACCGTCAACGCCGCCGTACCGGCCCTGATCGTCTATGCCCTCGAACTGGGGCTCGCCCCCCTGGTTACGGTCCGGGTCTTCAACTTTTGCTTTCTCGCCGGCAAGCTCGCACAGGCCCTGACGTTTGGCGCCGCCGGTCTCTTCACCGCCGAAGTCATCTTCAAGACGCTCCCGGCGGCGCTGCTGGCGCTCGCCGGACTGTGGGTTGGCGCCCGCCTGCGTCGCCGGGTCGACGCCGGCACCTACCGCCGGTGGCTGCGTGCCGCCCTTTTTGTGATTGCCTCCGTCCTGGTGTTCCAGTATGTCTTCGGTGTATGGCGGTAATCCATCGGGGCAGTGATATCATCCGCCGAAGTCCACCCTGCCGACAGGGAATGCAGCATGGGCAAATGTCACATGCCTTTCCCCGACCCATTCGAAAGCCAAAGGTCTTCAGCATGAGCAGCGCCGTCACCTATCCGCTTATCCCCGACGAGCGCGAAGACGACCTCCACGGCCTGGAAGATATCGACCGGGCCGAGCTGGTGATCTTCATGGCCGGCAATCAGTTCATGGCCATGGAGGCGCTCATGGCCGCATTCCGTGAGCGCTGCCCCGGTATCGGCCCGATCTACTACGAGACCCTGCCGCCCAGGATGGAACTGCGCCAGATTCTGGCCGGCGGGGCCATGTTCCGGGGCCGTTTGATCGATGCCGCCGCGGATGTCTATACCTCGGTATCGATCCAAGGCGTCGAGACCCTGGCCGAAGCGGGCCTGGTCGACAAAAACGCCTGTTTTGCCTACCTTCGCAACCGCATCAGCCTCATGGTGCCCGCCGGCAATCCCCTGGGGCTAAAAACCGTGGGTGATCTGGACCGTGCGGGTTTGCGGATCTCCCAACCCAGCCTGGAGCACGAGGACATCGCCGCGCACATCCTGGCCATGTACCGCCAGACCGGCGGCGAGGCCCTGGCGCGCTGCATCATGGAGGACAAGCTGGCGCGCGGTGAAACCTTGTTGACCACCGTCCACCACCGCGAGACCCCGGAGCGCATCTTAAGCGGCCGGGCTGACGTGGGGCCCGTCTGGGCCACGGAAATCGATCACGCCCGCCGCCAAGGTCTTCTGCTGGAGGGCATCGAGATCGGTCCGCAATTCGACCAGCGCGACCGCGTGAAATATTATGCCTGTCCGCTGGTTAGTGGGCCCAATCCAAATAACGGTCAACGCTTTCTCGGCTTCCTTCAATCGACCGAAGCCCAACGCATCTATTGCCGCTACGGTTTCACACCAATCATGGGTACTTTTTGAAATGAAGGCGCTAAGAAACCTCCAGGCGGGGACACTTCAAGCAGCCTTTCGCATGAACCCAGACCAAGTGGCCCCCACCCGCCAAGACTGAGGGTTTGGGCCCGGAGAGTCATTTTGAACGATAGTGTGGCAGTCAAGATCGTCCTTCGCGCGCCGTCTCTTGAAGCCCTAAAACGGACTTGATAACTGAATGGCGCAGCGCGTTCCTCCCGCCGGCATGACCCGCAGGGCCGCACCAGCAGAACAACCTAGAATTCCTATAACCGATCTCAAGATGCCAGATCAGAGGCGATCGCCTCGATCACCTCGGCCAGTTTGCGGGCGTCGTGGCGCACCACTCCACCGGTGGTATCCAGCAAATCGGCGGCCATCAGATGGCGGTCCTGCCACCAGCCGTCGGACTGATCAACTCGCACCAGTTCGGCTTTCTGCTGGGCATAGGCCTTCTTGAAATTACGATCGGGTACAGCCGTATTATAGACAACGCCATCCAGCCGGCGGCCCATGACCTTTTCCAGTTCAATCACGAAATCCCGGGCTTTGAAGCGGTGGGTTTCGGCGTACTTGGTCATCAGGTTGAGCACATAGTAAATCGGT
Organism: Desulfobacterales bacterium; assembly: GCA_030065275.1. Lineage (GTDB taxonomy): Bacteria > Desulfobacterota > Desulfobacteria > Desulfobacterales > UBA5852 > JABZFP01. The sequence continues at coordinate 3,349 of JASJCV010000126.1, forward strand.
GCCCGTGTCGCCTTGAGCGCCTCGGTAACACCGGGCACGATCAGATTGGGAAGAATACTGGTAAACAGGTCGCCGGGCCCCAGGATAATCAACTGCGCTTTATCAATGGCGGTCAATACCGGCGGGAAGACGTTCACCTGATTGGCGTGATGGGGCACCAGAAAAACCGAACGGATCTTGGCGCGCGGCCCGCTTTCCGGCACGTCGATGGCCTGCTCACCGTAAATGCGGCGGCCGTCCGTGAGCTCGGCCACCAGGGTGGCCTTGTCCGTGGTCACGGGAAAAATACGTCCCTTGACCTCGAGGATCTCCCCCAAGGCCTGAACGCCGGAAGTAAAGCTGCCCGTATAACGCGAGAGCATGGTAATCAGCATATTGCCGGCGTTATGGCCCCGCAGGCGGCGGTCCTTGGTGAAACGTTTGAGCAGGATCGTGCGGGCCAGTTTCTGGTGCGGTGACAGGGCCAGAACACACTTGAGCAAGTCGCCGGGCGGCAGAACGCCGAATTCGCCCCGCAGCCTGCCGGTACTGCCGCCACTGTCCACCATCGAGACCACCGAAGTGATCCGGAACCGGGGCGACGGACGCAATCCCGATAACAACACGAACTGTCCGCTGCCGCCGCCAATGGTGACAATGGCTATTTTTTTCATCCCCACGAACCTTTCAAGTCATACAGTCGCTGTGCGGTCGCAGCCTGCAGGGTCCCGACGCGAATGGATCAGATCGGCTTCTGTGCATCGAATTGATCATCGGGAATGGCCAGCAGACAGGTTCTCAAATTACGTCGCTGCTTCAGAATACCAAGCTTTTTCCGGATCTGCGTCCGATGGGTCGTGACCGTCCGGGTGGCTATCCGCAGGCGGGCCGCAATCTGCTGCGAACGGTAGCCGTCGCGAATGAGGCGGGCCACGCGCAGTTCCCGAGGGGTCAGATTGAAGCACAGCGAGTCCAGTTGCGGTGCGAAAACGCCGAGCAACTCGTCGATCTGTTCGTTCAGACGCTCGAGCCGGGTGGTCTGCTCGGCGCTAGAGGCCCCCTGATGCATGGCCTCGAGAAGCGGCTTGAGGATACCGTGCACATTGCCCATGATCCCCGTTTCCAGGGCGCGACCGTCGGCCGCATGCTGCTTGAGAAGATGACGCAGTTCACGGTTCTGGCGCTCCAGGTCGCCGGATTTCTGCCGCAGTTCGTCCCGCCGCCGGCTTAATGCCTGCAGCATCCGGTGCTGCTCCTCCACGAGATGGTCCATATCCTGCTTCATCAGTTCGATGGCCCCGTAGACCGGCTCCAGCGGTGACGTGGGGTCACCGTCGCCCTTGCGCCGCCGGCGCACGCCGGGATGGTGGGGATCGATACCGCCCAGAAATTCCAGGAGCTTGTTCACCTCGTCGCGGAAATCCTCTTCCTGCTTATCGCCCCTTAGCGGCGGCGGGGGTTTGAGCCGACGATCGACACGGGGCTCCGCCGCCAGGGGCCAGTCGTCGGGGCAGCGGGCCGGTCCGACGCGGGGGCTGCTGATCGCGACCGGCTTTTCGTTCGTCAACGCAAGCGCGGCTTGGATGGCGGCGGCGTAGTCTTTGACCACCCGCACCTTGTGGCGGTGGAGGCCCAGACGTCGGGTCAGGTTGAAACTGAGTCTGAAAAAAGGCGGCAGGCCGAATACAAACGACCCCATCATACCTTTCAAGCGGTTGGTGTATTCCAGGTAGCGCCGGCGTGCCGCCAGCGCCCCGCCCCGCGCCTGAGTGAAATTTTCGATGCTGGCATAGCTCGTGTTGGCCGTAAAAACCTGTCGCTTGAACCTCTCGGCCACAGCGATGGCCTGCCGCATATCCTCTTCTTCGACATAGCCCTTGGCAACCACCATGGCAATGCGTTCACCGATCAGGGCGAACGAGGTCACATAGGTTCCGCCGGGATTGCGATAGACCCAGTCGGCTTCCGCCCGGATGGGCAGCCCTGAGACGGGGCAGACGGCCGGGAAAACCTCCGCCTGACCCGGCTCGGGACATTCGTTCGCGGCTTTCACGACTGACATGGCGCTTGGGCCGGAGGGTTGTCGTGCGGGTTGTTGAGCCATCTGCGCAAGCGTTGATTGGTCCCCACCAGACCGGCTTTCTGGCGCAGGCCCGCCCGGTAGCGCTCCACGGTGCGCGGTGAGGTATTCATCACCGCGGCCGCATCGCGGGTTGTGCAGCCGCGCGCCACCAGGTAGGCGGTCAGGGTTTCGCGGGGCGTCAGTTTGAGCCGCGCGATCGTGGGGTTGGGAACAAATGCATCGCCGATATGGGCAATGATGGCGCGCAGAAGTTCCGCCCGGCGACGTTGCGCGGCCGTCAGGCGCTGACCGGCGAGGCCTTCGACCATCGGCAGCAGCAGATCGGCAAAATGCTGATCGGCGCGAGCGGCCTGCTTGCGGCGCTCTTTGCGGCGTTCACGCAGCAGGATCTCCAGTGTGGTCTGTGTTTCCGCCAAGGCGGCGTTCTTGGCCAGCAGCGCCCGCTCCTGTCGTTTGAGCCTGAGCCGACTGCGCTGGTAGCGTGCCAGAATTCGGTTCATGTCCTCATGGATCATGCCCAGCGCATCGTATACGGGACGGAAAGGATGATCGACAGGACAGTCGTCTTCCACCGCCACCACGCCATAGCGATTCAGATTGAGCTGGCCGACATGCCGGAATAAGTCACGCGCATGTTGCACAAGCGCCCGTTCCCGTGGCCCGCCGGGTGCGCCCGCATCCGCGACCGCCGAATGCTCCGCGGGCGGTGTGTCATCACGATCAACGTCGGGCCAAATGCTTGCTCGGTTCCGGGCGGCAGACGCCTGCCATTCCAGCGCCGTTTGGACGGCCCGGTCATAATCGGGCGCCATCTGGATTTTATACTGGAAAAGGTTCATCCGTTGGGCCAGGTTCAAGGCCAGTTTAAACACCGACTGATCGCCATAGGCGATATAGCCCCGCCAATTCAACTGGTGCTTGAATTTCTGCGCCAGGAAAGCGCGGGCATTGAAGGTTGCCGCGCGAAGGCGGGAATGATCGTCAATGATGACGAAGGGCCCCTGTGCGTCGGGCCCATCGTCCAGCGCCCTGCGGCAGGCCGACCAGCCGCGGCGGGCGTTTTCCAGATTGACGTGTCCCCAACTCTCGATGCTGATGATGCGCGTACCGATGCGTGACACCCGGATACCGTAACGCCCATCGGCATTGGCCCAGCACCATCGTGGTGAGCCGGTCAGCGGCAATCGGCTGACACGACAGCAGGCCGGGCCTTCGAAAGGTCTTGCGTCAGTTCTATGCGGTCTGTTGGCCATGGATCCATCGGGTCATAGAGCGTTCATTTGACACCCGGCGGTATTCAGCCGGCTGCCGGCCGCGGCCGAAGCAGCACCGCCAGCCCGGGGGCTGGCGGTCGTTGGCGTTGTGAGCGTAAAACCGGTCGCTCAGGGGTAGGGCCCCAGGTACTCGGCGCCGACCTGGTAGGCCGCGTGATCCTGACCATCCACCGGCTGGCACCAGCGAACCTGGGCCAGCCCCATCCCCCGCATGCCGCGACAGGTTGAGTTCTTGAAGCGCTTCTGGGCGAATGAATCGGTGCGGAAATAAATGGTGGTGCCGGATTTCATGGGCTCCTGGGTGATAAAGGACAGCCCGCGTTCACAGTGGTTAAGGCTTCGACCGGGGTAAACACGCGATCCTTCGAGGTTGGTACACATCAGGGGAGATTCGCAGACGAAGCGCATTGCCCGGCGCTGCTCGACAAAATGATCCATTCAAGCCCTCCTTGGCCTGAAGACGAGGCTTTTTGAGGAAAGCACACGCCGCGCGCGCCCTGATCGCTACGGGGTTCACCGTCTTCGGGTACGGCGCCAACGACATTCCCAGCACCACTAATGGTCTATGCCTCCATACCATCACTTTGTCAAGCTGCTTCCGGCGGGTGTTTTCCACCCCGCCGCGGCTGCCGGAGGCCGGGCCCTTCGCCGCCGCGGCCGTACCTGGGGCGGCTCCCGGGGCGCGCCTCCCGAGGCCGGTTGACGCACCAGCGTCATCAGTTTGCAGGCTGTTGTCAACCCCGTGACAGCTGGCGCGTTAATCCCATCAACAACCAATAAAACCGGGGCGCATTCGCCGCAAGAGCCGCAAGAATCGATGGGGGTTGACAGACAAGCCCCATCAGGGCGTAAACTGGTCCCAATCCATCGCCGGCGCTCGGGATCTCCCCTTCGGCCGGGACATCCTGAGGTGTCCAGCGCTCGCACGGCACCGGAATATGAAACCATATGCCTGCTCTCCGTTCACGACTGGACTCCTTTCTGGCCGCGGTGGAAAAACGCGCCTATCGCATGGCGCATCTGGCCACGGGCGATCGGGAAGAGGCGCTTGACATCGTTCAAGACGCCATGCTGAGCCTTTCGGCGCGCTATGGCGATAAATCAGAGGCCGATTGGCGCCCCCTGTTTTACCGCATCCTTCAGAACCGGATTCGCGATTGGCGACGGCGCAATATCGTGCGCACACGATGGCGGACCTGGCTGGGGTTCTCAGGGGACGCCGAAGACAGACGGGAGTCCGATCCGATGCAGCAGATCCCAGACCAGAGATACCGTCCTGATCGGGAAGCCATGCACGGACTGGCCATTGGCGATCTCGATGCGGCCCTGGCAAGCCTGCCGTTGCGACAGCAGCAGGCCTTTCTCCTGCGGGCCTGGGAGGGGCTGACGATCGAAGAAACCGCGCGGGCCATGCGCTGCTCGGGGGGATCGGTCAAAACGCACTATCACCGCGCCATTCAGCGCCTGCGCCACCTCCTGGAGGGACACGATGACCGATAAAACCAGCGAGCGGGAGTTTGTTGCCCGGATCCGCACGGCGCTCGATCAGAGCATCGAACAGTTGGATCCCGGCATCCGGTCACGGCTGAGGCGCGGGCGGCACGAAGCTCTGGCCCGCAAAGCGGTTTCATCGCCCCGGCGGCGTCCCTGGCGGTGGGGCGCAGCCATGGTTGCGGCGACCGCGGCAGCGGCTCTGGTTCTGCTGGTGCCGATCAACCCGCGGCATACGCAATCGCCGCTGGCCGCGATCGACGACCTGGAGATGCTGGCGGCGAGCGACCCGCTCGAGATTTACGAAGACATGGAATTCTACAGCTGGCTGTCCGATATGGAAAATGAAATCGAAAACAGTTGATGCCATCATTGGGCTGACGATCGCGGCGCTGATCGCCGGCGCCGCACCGGCCTTGGCCCAGGACGATGCCAGCGCCGCAGCGGAGGAAGATCCCCCGCAGGCGTCGGCCCCATCATTGGAATTGCTTGAATTTTTAGGGGAATGGGAGACCGACGCGGGGCACTGGATCGACCCGACCCAGTTCGACTCATCGCCTGCCGAAAATGCGGAGATGGAGAATGACACGCAGACAAATGATTAAGGGCCATCCCAACGACCCCAATGGCGCAACGACGGCGGTGGAACGCCCGGGCAGATGCAGCGCCAACCTGACAGCGGCGCTCGGGACGTTCACCGCCATGGTCTGTCTGGCGTGCATGTTGAGCCTGCCGCTTCCGCTCGGGGCGCAAGCGACCGGCATACCCTGGGACGCATTGACAGCGGAGGAGCGGCAGGTTCTGGAACGCTTTCAAACCCAGTGGGATCGCCTGCCGCTCGAGCGCCAGGAGCGCCTGCAGCGGGGTGCGCGCCGCTGGTCGGAGCTGTCCCCGGATCAACGGCGCCAACTCGGCCAACGCCTTGAGCGTTGGAAGTCGTTGACGCCTGAACAACGCGACACCATCCGCGAACGCTATCGCCGCTTCCGTCATCTGCCCCCCGAAAAACAGGAGCGGATCCGAAGGGCCCGTCAGCGATTTCAGCGCCTCGACCCCAACCAACGGCGGCAATTACGCGAGCGCTGGCAGCGCATGTCGCCGGAAGAAAGGCGTGATCAGCGCCGCCGCTGGCGGCAGAAGCAACTTGACCCGGGGGGGCAACAGGGGAATCGTCGCCCTGCTAAACAAAAAAAGACCCAATGAAAGCCTGCGAGCCGGGAGGTCTGTCGGCCGGCGGCCGTTCGGCCATGTCGGGCAGCCCGGCGTCATCACACCATTCGCCCGGACCGCCGCCCTATTCCTTCAGCTTCAGCTGTTTGAGCACTGCCAGCCGGGGATCAACGGTGTCCGCAGCGCAGTCACAGCCGCCCTGGTTGAGGTTGGCGCCGCAGCGGGCGCAGAGCCCGCGGCAGTCGGAACGGCAGAGGGGCTGCATGGGCAGGGCCAGGATAACCTGTTCCTGCAGGGTGGCCTGCAAATCGATTGATTCGCCTTCGAATGGCACGAGCCCCATCTCTTCGGCGGTCAGTTCGCGCGCTTCGGAGAACTGGTCATCGACCTCGGGCAACTGCCGGGTATAGGTGACGCGGAAGCGGCTTGCCAGGGTATCCTCAAATGCCGCCAGACAGCGACTGCAGGTCAGGCCGACCACGGTGCGCAGACTCCCATCGACGCGAAACATCCCGGCCACCGGTGAAATGAAGATTGTCACCTCGATGGGTGTCTGAATACGGCAGGTCCCCTGACCGGCGAGCGCGAGCAGATCCGGAAACTGATCGACCGCGACTCGCTCCGCCAGGTGCATGCCCTCGGCAGGCATGTCGGTGATGCGAATCTGCATGGTTGCTCTCCCCTGTCAGGGCCAGCCGAGGGAGTTCCCCCGCTTTTTGCGGATTTCAAGCCTTGTCGCCATAGGCGGTGATGTGGGCGGGCAGGGCCTCGTCGTCCCCGTACATGAAATGCTTGTGCATATTGGGCGCATAGCGGCTGGCGGCCGGACGCCGGCCCATGGCCTCGGCGACTTCACGAATATGAATGGGGGCGGCCCCGCAACAGACACCCAGGTATCGAACCCCCATTTGGAAGGCTTCTTCGGCAAAGGCGCGAATTTCGTAACGATTGCAGTAGAGCGGATCCAGGGCCGTCGGGAATGTGCGGCCATGTGGCGCCGGACAGGTGCAGCCGTTGCGGTCTTCCAAGTTGAAAAATGTGGCTTGCGCCTCCGTCGTGCGATAAGGAACCGGCAGACCGGCCACATGACAGCGGACCGCATCGCGGATGTCGCGCAGGTAGGGCAACATCGTATTCGGCCCCCGAAAACAATTCATGCCCACCACAGCGGCCCCGCGTTGCTCGAGTTCCTTGCAGGTGTCAACGATCGACCAGCCGTCGCGCATGATGTTCTCCCCCATGGGCGCGATGGTGACGACGGCCGGAAGCCCGCTGTCTTGAAGGACGTCCAGAGCACAGAAAGCCTCCTCGGCAAAATAAAACGTTTCACCGATGAAGAAGTCGACGCCCTCGTCCAGCGCCCATTCGACCATTTCAGTAAACATCGCACGCACCTGGTCCTGCGAGCGGGGATCTTCCAGATTCCAGATGTTGGAATTGGAGATATTGCCCGCCACCAGGTTTGGTTCCTGCCCGCTCGGAACATCGGCGGCCACTTCGCGCGCGATGCGCAGGGCCGCCCGGTTGAGTCTTTCGAGCAGGTCCTCCTTACCGATGATACGCAGCTTTTCGCGATGGGCGTTGTAGGTGAAGGCCTGCATTACATCGGATCCCGCGTGCTGAAAATCCTTATGCAGGCGCAAAAGCGTTTCCGGGTGGTCGAGGGCGACCTCCGGAACGAATTCCCCGGCCGTGAGATAACCGCGGCGCTCCATTTCAAAGAGGTAGCCTTCAGCGCAGATGACGCCGCCGTCAATCAATCGCGCCATCAGTCCCCTTTTATCCATTGAGCCGCTCCTAAACGAGTGAGACATGACTGGGTTTCGATCAGCTAGTGTCGCGTTGATGCAAATGCTAATGCGCCCGCGCCAATTGGCAACACCAAACGTCAGGAGCGGGTGCCGCGGTTCGGAGGGCGCCTTGCTATGGCTGCGCCGCCGGCGGCGACAATGTAAATCCAGGCGCAGGCGATAAGACCAAATTTGATCAGCGCGCACCAGCGGGCCGCCAACGGCAGGAGGGGCGCTGTCGCGCCGCCGAGGATATTCTGCAGCAGCATATTCTCGACCCCGTCAAGCACGGCGGCCAGCCACTGACAACCGGCGAGGATAAACCCCAGACGCCGGGTGATCGGATAAGACAGCGGCCATTGGTGCGCCACGCCCGTACAGAGCAAAAAAAGCACGAGCGCGTAGACGACAATAAAGGCGTAATCCACTTTAAGGCTCAAGGCGGCGTTGCGGCGCGCCTCCAGGCCCCAGGATGCCATGATGTCCCGCACGGCCGCGGAGGAGCCGGCGAGCTCGAACGAAACAATTCCCCGAGGTGCGGCGGCCGTGCGCAACGGCTGATCGAGCCACTGCATAATGGCCAGAAGCAAAGCAGCCAGGATCACGCCGACCACCAGCAGGACGATGTTTTGGCGATTGAAGCGGCCCATGGCGTGATCGATCTTTTCCCGGCCGGTCCTGTGGAAAGGACGTCAGGCTTCAGCTTTTCCC
>JASJCV010000127.1 GCA_030065275.1 Desulfobacterales bacterium
GGGCGACATGGCCTCGTTGCAGAAAGCCAATCAGGATCTGGGACAGCGTTTCGATGCGCTGGAACGCAAGCTTGAAGGGCGCCTGAATCAAATGCAGGCGGCGCTCACCCAGCTGGAGCGCAAGCCGCCGCCGGCGCCACCCCAGCCCAAGGCGAAGCCGGCCAAGACCCCGCCGAAGCCCACGACCCGTGTGCACACGGTACAGAAAGGGGAGACTCTTTACCAGATCAGTCGCAAATACGGCATGCGCGTCGACGACATCCGCAAACTCAACGGCATCGGCCAGGATTTCAAGATCTACCCGGGGCAGAAAATCAAGGTCGCCGTCAAACCCTAGTTGCTGCGGCTTTCTCCTGCGGCCGCCGGACCTGATGAGCGGCGCTGGCTGATATAGATGCCAACAAACACCAGGGCCGAGGCCAGGTACTGGGGCCCGGTAAAGCGCTCATCGAGAATGAGCCATCCCAAAAACACGGTAAAGACAGGGATCAGGTTGACGAAAATCGACGCCTGGCTGGCCGGGATGCGGCTCACCCCATAGTTGTAAAGACCGTAGGCGCCGAGGGTAATGACCGCCCCCAGATAGACGATGGCCAGGGTCGGCCCCCAGGCCCACTGGGAGGGCAAGGCGGTCGAGGGCAGCGCCAGGAAGGGAAAAAAGAAGACCGCCCCCACGAAGGCCTGGATGGCTGTCAGGAAAAAAGGCGTATAGCGACGGGTAAGGCGCTTGAGGCTGATGATATAGCCGGTGGCACAGACCATGGCCACAAATTCCAGGAAGTTGCCCAAAAGGGGCTGAGGGGCGTCGGCCGAGGCTTCACCGGCCAGGCTGAGCCATATGGCCCCGGTGATGGCCATGGCGAAACCGGCCAGCATGCTGCCGCTCAAGGTCTCTTTCAATACAAAACGGGCGGCGACCGCCACCATCAAGGGCAGCAGGGCGGTGATCATGCCGGCCTGCGAGGCGGTGGTCAGTTCGAGGGCCCGGGCCTCGAAAATAAAATAGAGACAGGGCTCGCAGATGGCCATGAAGAGCAGCGTCGGCAGATCCCGGCGGCGAAATCGGTTACGGGCCCGGAAACGGGGTACAAACGGCAGGAAGCAGAAACTGGCCACCAGCATCCGGCCGAAGATGACCACCATGGGGTCAAAGCCGCGGAAGGCCAGTTTCAGGGCCACGAAAGAGCTGGCCCACAGAATCATGGCGGCGACCAGCCCCAGATAAGCCCATAGCATTGATGTGCCCGCTTTCACCGACTTCTCCCAATCCCCCACGTTTGTGGCTGGCGCCGCTGCGGGGGTTCACCGATGCCGAATTCCGCACGGCTTTTGCTCGTCATTTCCAAGGCATCGACCTGGCCATCGCCCCCTTCATCACCACTCATGGGGGGCGTCGGATCAAATCCACCCATGTCCGGGACCTGCTTCCCGCCAACAATCGGGACATGGTGGTTATCCCTCAGATCCTGAGCAAACACCCGGATGATTTTGCCCGCCTGGCCAACCATCTATTCGAGATGGGCTACGCCTGTGTCAATCTGAATCTCGGCTGCCCTTTTCCCCAGGTGGCCAACAAGGGCCGCGGATCGGGCATGCTGCCCTTTCCGGAGCGGATCGAGGCTTTTCTGGAGGCCGTCATCCCACGCCTGGCCGGACGGATGTCGATCAAAACCCGCCTGGGACGACACCACCCCAATGAAATTCAGCAACTGATCCCGGTATTCAACCGCTATCCTCTTCATGAAATTATCATTCATCCCCGCACGGGCGTCCAGATGTACACCGGTCGCCCCGATGAGGCGGCTTTTGCGGCCTGCCTGCGCGCGCTTTCCCTCCCTGTGGTCTACAACGGCGACATCACCTGCCGATCCGACTTCAACCGGCTTACGGCCTCTTTCACGGGGGTTTCCGGATGGATGATCGGCCGCGGGGTTCTGGCCAACCCCTTCCTGCCGGGCAGCCTGAAAAGCGGCCGGGAGGACCGGGAGAGCAACACGGCCCGGTTCCACCGCTTCCATGACGACCTGTTCGCGCGCTATGGTCGGCGTCTCCACGGTCCCGGGCACCTGCTGAACCGCATGAAAGGCTTCTGGAACTATTTTGCGAACGGATTCCGAGGCAGCGCCCGGGCGCGCAAGCGCATCCACAAGTCACGCACACTGGAACAGTACGAGGAGGCCGTTCACTTTTTTTTCAGCAGCGGCTTTGATTGGGTCGGCTGATCGCCGTCACCATCCGGCGCCGGGGACTGAAGATCACAACCGTCCCTTTATCGGCCGGAGGGCCACAGCTGGGACAGGAGCATTCCCGCCAGCATGAGCCCGCAGCCCAGACCCCCCCGCGGGGTCAGCACCTCGTTCAGCAGCAGCCAGCCGCCAAAGGCCGCGAAAACCGCCTCCATACTCAGAAAAATGGCGGCATGCGCTGGAGGGGCGTCCCGCTGTGCCACCACCTGAAGGGTGTAGGCCACACCGACCGACCCCAGGCCACCGTATAAAATCGGTACGGCGGCCTGCCACAGCCCTTCCCAGGCGATGTTTTCGATGGCCAGGGCTGTCAGCAGACTCAGCAGCGAACAGGCGGCAAACTGGGTGATGGCCAGCTTCAGGGCATCCATGCGGGGGGAGAGCCAGCCGATAATCAGCACATGGGCCGCCCAGAAAAAAGCTCCCACCAGTTCCAGGAGATCCCCCCAGGCAATGGTAAACTGGGCGGTGATACACAAAAAATAAAGACCGGCGGCAGCCAGGAAAGCGCCCAGCCAGGTGCCGGTATGGGTGCGTTGACGCAGGACCAGGCCCATGATGGGCACGATCACGACGTAGAGCCCGGTGATGAAGCCGGCGTTGCCGGCCGTGGTGTAGACCAGACCGACCTGCTGCAGAGAGGCGCCCGCGAACAGGAAAAGACCGGCGAGACCACCACCGCTCAGCAGCGTTTTGCGTCCGGCCGGCGGCAGGTGGCGGCGGGCCTCGGAAGGCCGGCGATCGAGCAGGAAGAGCAGGGGCAACAATGAAAGACTGCCCAGAGCGAACCGCACGCCATTGAATGTGAAAGGGCCGACATAGTCCATGCCCACGCGCTGGGCCACGAAGGCAAATCCCCAGATCGTGGCGGTCAACAGCAGCAGCGCGTCGGCGCGGGCGGTGCGGGTGTTCATCAGACCAGGTCGCTTTCTGAGCTTAAGATTTACACAAATTAGCGGTACTTACATGCCTCTCCTGTCGGAGTCAACAGCGAACCCTTAGCCATCGATTGGCTTCGGCGGTGGCCGTTTAACCCGAAGACGGCTTCGAGCGTTGCGGCGGGTTGAAATGAATGACCAGAAGCCCGCCGACAATCAAGGCCAGGGCCAGCAGCAGCCGGGGTGTCACAGGTTCATCCAGAGCGAGGTGAGCGCAGATGACTCCCACCAGGGGCATGATGAACACGAAGGAGTGCAGATTGACCGCACCGAATTTCTTGAGCAGGTGATTCCAGGCGATAAAGCCGAAGGCGGCGGTGACAAGGGTCTGATAGAGCAGCGCCAGCGTCGCGGTCAGCGACGGGGTTTTAAGGGCAGCGTCGTCGAAAATCAAGGCTTCCAGACCGAATAAGGGCAGGCTCATGAGCATGGAATAGAGCACGATATGAAAGGCGGCGAAGGTGTCGATGACCCGTTTGAGGTAGACGATGTTGCAGGCCCAGATCGTGGTCGCCATCAGGACGAAAATGTCGCCGGTGCGCACGCTGCCCGTAAGGCCGCTATCGCCGCTGAAAACACACACCACCCCGCTGAACCCCAGGAGGAGCCCCGCCAGTTTGCGCGGGGACATTCGGTCGCCGGGGATAAAGAAATGGGCCAGTACCAGAACGATGAAAGGCAGCAGGTTGACCAGCAGCGTCCCGCGGGAGGCGTAGGTGCGCTCAAGGCCCGCATAAAACAGCGAAAGCTGCACGCTGAACAGGGCGGAGTAGACCAGGAGGTGCCGGGCCTGCCCCGGACGCAGGCGGAACGAGCGCCCGGTCAGCCGGGCCCACAGGGCAATCACCACGGCGGCGATGCCGAAACGGATACAGGCCGAACTGTATACCCCGAAACCCTTGAAGGCATATTTTACGGCGACGGCATTAACGCCGAAGAGGACGCACAGAAAAGTGACCTGGGTCGCGGCCCAGACGCTCATCGGCGGGTTGGCGGGTGTGGGCGGAGGGGGAGGGTGGATTTCCATGCGATCCGGCTTTCAACCGGCCTCGGTCAGGTGATAATTCAGGAGAAACTGTAAAAAGGCAGCACCATTGCGGGCAACAACCGGTGTGCGTGTGCGCTTGGCGAAATCCGGGTCGTAGCGGTAAGCCGCGCCGCCGGCAACGAGGGTAGTCTGCGGGGGCAGGCGCGCGACAATGTGGCGGACGGCATCGTCGGAATCGAATTGCAGCACGGTGAGACCCAGGAGATCGGGGCGTTCCCGGCGGCAGGCCCTCACGATGGTCTCCGGCGGCTGCAGAACCCCGAGGTTTTCCACCAAGACACCGGCGCCACAGGCCAAGGCTTGGATGACCGTCAGTCCTTCCCCCCAGCCATCATCAATGGTGGCTGTGAGCATACGGGGGGGGCGCGGCCACAACGCCGGTTCCCGACGCCCTTGGGCGGCCAGTTGATCGGCCGCGTCCAGATAGCCCTGTCGGGTCGGCGACTGCCCATGCCAATCGGCCAGCAACGCTTCGATGATGGCGCGCAACGGCGTCTCCTTCCTGCAGCGAAATCAATACACCGGCGGCGAACGCTCGCCGCCACGAACGGGTTTACGGTTTGGGAAATATACTCACCGAAAGGTTGACATAGTGAATTTCACCTGTAGATACAAGGACGATATGCGTCCGTCCCGGCTGCAAGCGTTCCGCTCAAACCATGAATGCCGTTGTGGACCTTCAGGCACTGCCGCCTTCGCGCCGCGACGCGGCAGGCCCCGGGGCCGTAAAATAAAAGGTGATTGCATGCGCACCGATCAGCTGGACCAACACGCCGAGGCGGAATTTAAAACGGTCTTCATCGTAGGCGGCACCCACGGCAACGAAAGAACGGGTGTGATGCTGGTGCGGCGATGGCAGCGGGACCCCACCCCAGTGCGGCGGGAGATGTTCACGACCCGCCTGCTGATGGCCAATCCCGAGGCTATCCGGCGCAATACACGCTTCGTGCACCAGGATCTGAACCGCAGCTTCGGGTCCCCGCGGCCGGGGGCGGCGGCCGCGGAACCCTACGAGATTCACCGCGCCCGCGAGATCAGGGCGGTGATGGCGGGCGCCCGCGCCCGGGTGTTCACCATCGATCTGCACACGACAACGTCCAATATGGGCATCACCCTGATCACCGACACCGCTCCGGTCAACCTGATGCTGGCAGCCCAGGTGAAGCAGCGTGATCCGGCGATGCACATCTACGCTTTCCCGCCGGGGGAGCGCATCGACAACTGCCTGCGCGCATCGGCGGACGCCGGACTGGGACTTGAGATCGGGCCGATCCCCCAGGGACTGGTGCGTCACGACGTGTTGCAGGCCGCCGAAGACAGTGTCCAGATCATTCTGGATGTCATCGACGCGCACGGCCGGGGCCGTTTGCGGCCTCCCGACCCTCGTACGCGGATCTACCTGCACGACGCCCATGTTCACTATCCCGAGAGCCGGGATTCCGCGGACGCGGCCTGCGTGCACCGCGACCTCGACGGCCGGGATTATCGCCCTTTGGAAGCCGGCATGCCGGTTTTCCATTGTCCGAATGGCGAAACCGTTCATTTCGAAGGTGCTCCGGGACGCATTCCGGTCTTTATCAACGAGGCCGCTTATTATCCGGAGCAAATTGCCTTTTCGCTCACCCGTCCGGTGACCCTGGAGCAGTTGCTGCCCCCGCACCGGTCAACGTCTTAGGATCGACCCCGGTCGCGGCGGTCGGCGCAGGGATGGCATCGCATGCAGAAAACACTGATCGCGCTGGGCATCGCCCTCGTCCTGGTCGGGCTTTTCTGGCCCTATCTGGTCCGAATTCCCTTCGGCCGCTTGCCGGGCGATATCATCATCAACAAACCCCAGCTCAAGATCTACATCCCCGTTACGACGATGATCCTGGTGAGCGTCGTCATTTCCATCATCATGTGGCTTTTGCGAAAGTGAGGTGTGCCGCCATGAGCGTGCTGATCGATTTCTCCATTTTCCCGGTGGACAAGGGCACCAGTGTCAGCCCCTACGTAGCGCGGGTGGTGAGCCTGATCCAGAAAAGCGGCCTCGACCATCAACTCGGCCCGATGGGCACCAGCATCGAAGGTGACTGGCCGGAGGTCATGGCGGTGGTCGACCGCTGTTTTCGAGCGTTGCAGGCCGATTGCGATCGGATCTATTTCACCATCAAGGCCGATTACCGCAAAAATACGGACCGCCGCCTGCACGGCAAAGTCCGTTCGGTGGAAAGCAAGCTGGCCTGAGGCTCAGGAGGCGGCGGTCCTGAAGAGGACGCCGCGCCGCCGGCCGCGGTAGAACGCCAGCGGCAGGCTGAATGCCAGCAGGATCACATTGCGGAGCAGCATGCTAATCGGGGATTCGGCGAACAGACGGGTAACGAAGGTCGGAAAACAGCCGCAGTCGAATTCGTGTCCGCGCATCAGGTTGAAGGCGATGATCAACATGAACGCGACGAGCAGGGCGTTGACGATGGCGGCGGCCGCTCGGGGATAGATGCCGAAGATCAGCGCCAGGCCGGCAACGAGCTCGACAAACGGCAGGAATATGGCGATCAGATTGATGCTGAAATCCGGAAACAGCTGGTAGCTGTAGACGATTTGAGCGAAAACGGCCGGCTGCAGGATCTTGTGGAGGCTTGCCAGGACGAACAACAAGCCGACGACCCAGCGCGCGAGCAGCTCGATCCAGGCCAGGCGTCCGAGGGGCTCAGGGGGTGCCAATGGGGTAGCCCTCCGCCGTCCACCCGGGATAGCCGTCAATGAATACCGCGATGTTATCATATCCCGCCTCGAACAGACGCTGGGCGAGGATATGGCTGTCCTGACAGCTTCTTCCTGAGCAGTAGGTCACAATGGGGTGATCGGGTGCGTATTGCGACCTTAAGGCATCGATGCGACGGTCGAACTCGCCCAAGGGCAGGGACAGCGCTCCGGGGATATGGCCGGCGCGGTAGTCGGCCGTCGTGCGCGAATCCACAAAAAGCACCTGACCGCCGACGTGCAGTCGATGGGCGGCGGCGGCATCCGGGATTTCAAAATCCAGGGTGGGCGCCAGGGCGGCCTGGTCGGCGGTGACGACCCCTTGGCCTTCGTCCCACTGGCCCTGCCAGGGAATGCCCCGCGGCGAGACGGTGTTTGCGGCGGCAGCCAAAACGAGCGCTGTGCCCAAGAGCACGACCGACTGTTTGATTAAATCCGTCACCATGGTCAGGACGAGGACAAAATCTTCGAGATCATTGACAGATAGGCACGGGGAGGGATGAAACCGGGCATCGGGCCGATCTGCTCCCCATTGTTCATCAGCAGGAAGGTGGCCGGCAGCCCGCGTACACCGAATTGGCGAGCAATCCGTTTTTCCTGGTCCACATCCACTTTGACAGCGATGGTTTGCCGGTTGAGAAAATCGATGACCGCCGCGTCGCCAAAGGTCTCCTTTTCCATTTGACCGCAATAGGTGCACCAGTCGGCGTGGAAATAAATCACCATGTTCTTCTTTTGTCGGCGGGCCAGATCGATTCCTTCCTTATAGTTGTGCCAGTTGACAGCGGTGGCGGAAGAAACAACCGAATGGCTGGGGCTTAAAAGATAGCCGGCCAGGAGGGCCAGCCCGATCGCCAGGCCGATACCGTATTTAACCATTGACGCGCGCTTTCATTGAGAGGACAGCGTGGCCGACACGGACATTCCCGAGGGTGGTGCATTGTCACCGCCAGCTGACGTGTGTGTATAAATGTTAAAAATAACGCAGGTGCAAGTGAAATGCAAATTGGGGCCCTGCCGGGTTGCACATCGCCGCGTGCGCATTAGCATTCGACTGAAACACACCGGGCTTATGTGCTAACCAGTGCACTGAGCGGGCCATACCAACGATAGAAGATTTAACTACGGAGGGAGGCTGCCATGGGTGAAAGCCGAACGATAAAACCCAGTGAACAGCGCTGCATCAGCGACTGTATCCGAAAGTTCTGGGGCGACCGGAACGATAACGTGGTCGATCCGGAGACAAGGGATCGATCCTATGAGCAATGTCTGACCGACTGCCAGGTTTGCGGTTAAACCGATCAGGAACCGCACGGCAAAGGTTTTGCGGTGGATAAAAAAAACCCCTGCGGGCGCGGACGCTTGTTACGCCGCGCAGGCTCAAGTTTTAAGATGTAGACGGCCCGTTCTGCCGAGCAGCGGGCCGTTTCACGTTTCAGGTTTCGACCCTGACCTTGTCTTTCGAGAGCTCCGCCAGCCGCTCGCGCGCGGCCATACACACCATTTCGTCCTCATCCTTCTCAACGATCTGTTTCAATAGGGATTGGTCACTCATGCGGTTTACCGCTTTGATGCGTACCTCCGGGTTGGAATGCTGCCAACGGGGCACGAAGATATCCTGAAACTTCATGGTGCACCTCCTGGGTTGGATGTTGGCGACCGCCCCGGGAAATTCCCGGGGCAGGCGGGATTATCAAGGATCCTGGTATATTCTGAGTGACGATGGCCTTCGCAGCAGGTGGCGGTGAAGGTATCAGGCGGTGCTGCCGTTGAGAAGGAGAGCGCACGCTGATGAAAACAAAATCACTGGAAGTGCAAATTGTTTCGGACGGAGGCTGTGAACGGATCGTGGCAATTCATGATTAAATGCTGATTATGTTACTAAATTAGGTGCGGGACACAACGGCGTCAAGGTGTGCGTGCGGGCTAACCTCGGACTTCGGCGCGGCGCCGTGACGGGGTGATGGTCGGGCAGCACCATCAGGCCTTGCTGCCGTCGAGGGCATGGCGCAGGCGGGTGTGTTCGGCCTTCAGCCGGCGCAGATCCTCTTCCATGGCCGGACGCTCACTCAAAGGGGCCTGGGCAAGTTTTTTCTCCAGGGCCTCGATTTCACGCCGGACGCGGTAGAGGTCCCGAGCGATGAGTCGGATCGACATGCGTTCTCCTTGCGACCGGTGCAGACGGCTTAGGACGGAAGACAACCCGTTCGCGGCGATTTCAGTTCAGCGCGATCGATTCTCCCGGTTGCGGTGTCAGGGCCTGGAAGCCGTTCTGGTTAAGATGGCGGGCAAACGCCAGGGACTGGTCTTCTTCGCCGTGAACCACCGCAATCTTCCGAACCTCAAGATTCGACTGCCGTAAAAAGCGCATGAGTTCGTCGCGGTCGGCATGGGCGCTGAAGCCGCCGATCTTGGACACGTGGGCCGCCAGCGGGTAGGTCTTGTTCATAAACTTGAGATCCGGCGCCGGCCCCCGGCGTCCCGCGGCGGCATAGGCTTCGCCCGTTTCCAGGATGCGCCGGCCCAGGGTATGGCGGGCCATGAATCCCACGACCAGAATGGTATTGCGTGGATTGTGGATCTTGTAGCGCAAATGGTGCAGGATACGTCCGGCTTCGCACATTCCCGATGCGGATATGACGATGTGGGGCGTTTCGTCCCGGGTCAGAGCGATGGACTCCTCCACCGACTGCACGAAGCGGATCTGGTTGAAGCGAAATGGGTTGCGACCGCTCTGAAGAAAGGTGGTATGGGCCTCCTCATCGTAGACCTCGGGATGCTCGCCGAACACCTTGGTGATCTTCGTGGCCAGGGGGCTGTCGACGTAGACCGGCAGCTTGGGTACCGCGTCCTCCATATAAAGTTCGTGCAGAACGTACAGCAGTTCCTGGGTGCGCCCGAAAGCAAAGGAGGGAATCAGGATGGTACCGCCGCGTTCACAGGCTTCGACCAGAACGGATTTGAGCCGGGGCTTCAGATCGACGACCGGCTCATGCAGGCGGTCGCCGTAGGTGCTTTCCATAATCAGCAGATCAAGCTTGCGGTCGGCCGCTTCAAACTGGAGGCAGGGATCGCGCAGAATGGGTTTGTCAAACCGTCCGAGATCACCGCTGTAGCCGACAGTGATGGTGCGCCCTCCGGCCTGGGTCCGGATGATGCTGATGGCGGAGCCCAGAATATGACCGGCTTCGTAGAACGTGCAGACCATGTCACGGCCCACGGTCATCGGATGACGGTAGGGATAGCCGTCGAAAAGCGCAAGCGCCCGTTCGGCGTCGGCCGTGGTGTAGAGGGGCGTCACGGCGTCCAGGCCGTTTTCGGCGATGATGCTGCTGATGGCGGCGGTGTCGAGGTTGTGGCCTTTTTTTTTGAGCAAGCGCCTTACCTCGGCGTTGCTTCGGCGGCCGCTCTTGCGGTTACGGGAAAGAAAATGGCGGGCCGTTTTGTAATTCAGGTAATCGGCGTCCGATTCCTGGATATGGGCCGAGTCCCTGAGCAGATATTCACAGGCATCCCGTGTGGCCCGCGTCGACAGGACACGGCCGGCGAAGTCCTTGCGTGCCAGAAGCGGAATCCGGCCGGAGTGGTCGATGTGGGCATGGGAGAGGACCACGTTGGTGACCAGGCGCGGATCGAAGGGCAGTTCCCGGTTTTTGGCGTTGGCCTCCTTGCGGCGGCCTTGAACCAGGCCGCAGTCCATCAACAGGCGGTCTTCGCCGTTTGCGAGCAGATGCGCCGAGCCGGTGACTTCCCGGGCGGCACCGTGGAAGGTGACATGCATGCGGATTCCTTTCGCTGGGGCGGCGCTTCAGGGCTGTCCGTAAAGGGACTTGACCTGCGGGCGATCGATGCTACCATCGGCGGTCTTGGGTAGCGCGTCAACGAATTCGACATAGCGCGGCTTTTTATAGCGAGCGATGCGGGCGGCCACGAATTCAGCCAGTGCTTCGGCTTCGAGGGACATGCCCGATTTGAGAACACAAACGGCTTTGATGCCCTCGCCGAATTTGGGGTCGGGGACACCGATGACGGAAACTTCGGCCACCGCTTCATGGGCCTGGATGACGGCCTCGACCTCGGCCGGGTAAACATTTTCTCCTCCCGGCTTGATCAGTTCTTTCTCGGGTTTGCGTCCCCCGAACCAGAGGAAGCCGTTCGCATCGACATGACCCAGGTCGCCGGTGTGATGCCACCCGTTACGGAACAATTGGCGGTTGACCTCGTCCTGCCGCCAGAAACCCTGGAATACGAGGGGGCCCCGAACGACGATTTCGCCCTGGGTGCCGGCGGGAACATCCCGGTCATCGTCGTCCACGATCCGAAATGTCGTCAGCAGCCCCTGACGGCCGGCGGACCCCGGGTTTTCGGCGACCGGCGCCAGGGTGACGAATCCCGAGGTTTCGGTCTGGCCGTAGAGGGTCCAGAAGGTGCACGCCCCACGCTGTTCGAAAGCGGCGATCGTGTCGGGTTGGTCGAGGCCCAGCACGTGCTTCAGGGAAGACAGATCCCAGGGACGCCGGTCGAGTTCTTCCATCAAATTGCTCAGGATGGGCGGGAAGCTCCCCAGCACCGATATCCGCGCCTCCTCGACCCACCGCAGAACCTCGCGGGCTTCAAAACGTTCGATGACCGCGTTCTTGCCGCCGGCATGCAGCACGGCGAGGGCCAGATTGAGCCCGGTGATGTGAAACAGGGGCAGCATGTTCAAATAGGCGTCGCGGTCGTCCATCTTCAGGGTGGCGACGGTCTGCATGTTGCTGGCGATGAAATTGTCATGGCTCAATACGGCTCCGCGGGGTTTGCCGCCCATCGCGGCCGTGTAGATGATCACGTAGGCAGCGTCACCGCCGGGCGCGGCGGCC
>JASJCV010000128.1 GCA_030065275.1 Desulfobacterales bacterium
GGGGCACGGCGTAGCTCTTGCCGTCTACCATGGTGTTGACCTTGACGGCATCGAGCATGGAGGCAATGATCTGCCCGCCATTGATCTGGCTGTAATCCATTGCCTGGTAGATTTTGAATTTGGCCTGGACTGAGGAGATGCGGTCCTGGCTGGGCTGGGCCAGATCAAACCCCGCCCCGCGGGTGGCCCGCAGTTTGGCGATCATCTCCTCGTTGTTGGAGTAAATCGGCTTGACCGTGATGCCGGTTTCCTTCTGGAATTTTTCGATCAACTCGTTGGGGGCGTACCCTGTCCAGGTCAGTAGTTCCAGTGTTTCCGCGGCGGCCGGCAGGCTCACGGCCAGCAACAATGCCACGGCGACGATCGCCGCCATCCAATTGCGATGTTTCATCGTGCGTCTCCTTTCATGGGGTTGCTTGGGAGGAAAAACAAATGTACCGGCGCCGCCGTGGCGGCGACGCGAGGCCCAGCGGGCACTTATGCCGGCCATATGTTTGGGGCGCGTTAACCCGTAGTTGAAAAAGATGCGTTTCGGCGGACGGACCGCGCCCCCCACGCGCACCGCGATTCTCATCCGGACCGGGGAAGCACCAGGTGGTCGATCCAGTTGCGCAGTTCCTGTTCGCGCAGCACCGGATCCAGAATCGTTTCATCCACACCGAGAGCGGCGCGCAGACCGTCTGTCCGAGGCTCGCGGTGCAGCGTCATCATCTGCTCGGCATATCCCTGCACGTCCTTTTCCACGTCAAAGAAACCTTCCGCCACCAGAGGCCCGGCCCGGGCGGCAATCAGGCGTCCCATTTCGTCCAGGTTGTATTCGGGATGGTACTGGGTGGCCCAGAAAACGCCCGCCCCCTGGCGGACCTCCAGCGCCTGCACCCGTGTATGGGCGTTCACGGCCAGCAGCCGGGCGCCCGCCGGCAGTCGCGTCACCTCGTCCAGGTGCATGATGAACCCGTCGAAGCGCTCCGGCTTGCCGGCCATCAGGGGCGATCGGCGGCCATCGGCGGTCAGGGTGATGTCGCGGGCGATCCCCCATTCGCGTCCCTTGGGGTTTTGGGCCACCTCGCCGCCCGCGGCCACGGCCGCCATCTGCACCCCCCAGCAACTGCCGAACATGGGCACGCCGCTGGCGAAAATGGCCTGCGCCAACGCGATCTGGCGCGCCACCCGCCGATCCGCGCGGTCGTAGATGGTCAGATCGGAACCCGTCCAGATGAACCCGCTGTATGACCGGAGGGCCGTTTCGGCGGGTAGCGGCTGATCCCGGTCGGCCACAAAGCAGACCTCCACCGCGGCACGCGGCAGGTAGCGCCCCAGAAAATCCTTGAAGAGGTCATGAGGGTGCCCGACCCCGCTCCGGTCGAAACTGTCGCGACTGGCGCGCGGGTAGCCGTTCAGGATGCCAATGGCGATTTGCGGTTCAGTGGTTGCCAAAAAACGCCTTTCACATCGTCGGTGTCGAATCCGCGCCGCCCTGAAACGTTGGGGCCGCCAGAAAAGAAAGCGATCGGGGGCCTGATGCCGGTCCAATAAGCCAACACGACACGGTCTTGCGCATCGCCACCACCGACCCCGTGCTGCCGCGGTTGTTGACGGGCAGGCTTGATCGGCCCCGCGTTGCCGGGGATGAGCGTTTAGTATCTAAAACGGTTCCGGATGATTTGGCAAGCACAACCTTGGATCGCCACCGTCCAAGCGGGCGGTCTGTTGTTCCGCCCCGCAATATGATAACAGCAACCAGCAGTCGCCCCCGCGCCGCTCCAATGCAAACCCCGGAGGGACATGCTCGCCATGCGCACCATACGCTTCTTACTTTGCGTCGCCCTGGTCGGATCACTTGCCGCCTGCGCCCATTCGTCCATCGAAGACTGCCAAACGACCGAATGGTTCAGCCTCGGTCATCGCGATGGGCGGGTCGGCGCCCCCGTATCGGTATTCGAAAGCTACCGCGCCGCTTGCCGTGAAGCGGACACCCCCCCGGATCGCGAGGCCTACGCGGCGGGCCGCCGGGAGGGGCTGACGATCTATTGTACGGACAGCAGCGGCTTTCAGGTCGGACGAGGCGGCAGGGTGTACCATCACGTCTGCCCCCTCGACACGGAAAAGAGCTTTCTGGCCGGACGCGCCCGGGGAATGCGCCTGGCTGGCTGCCGCGCCGAACTCTATGTCTTCGATCAGCACCTGGCGACTCTCGAGCGTGAACTGGCGTTCAGACGCCAGACACTGGAGGCCACCACGCTGCCCGCCGCAGACCGGGATCGACTGCGCCGCGAGATCGAAAACCTCAACGCCATCTACAAGCGGACCATGGGCGAAATGGATGACGTCGAGATCCGCTGCCTGAATCAGCTCTAGTACGACCGACGCACCCCGGCCAGATCCGGGGCCGCCACCCGGATCGCCCGCCGGCAAGGCTTCGGCTGGGGCCACCCGATCGTGATCGGGCCGCCGGGTCAGCGGGAATGAATCCAAGCTGTATCTCGCCCTAAGGCACCTGCTGACCCCCGGTCCTGTGCCGAAGAGCGCCAGCCAAAGATCCCCCGAAGAACACAATTCAATGGCCACTTCCCGATGCAAGCCCCAGCAATGGGCCTCCGCGAAGCTATTCTTCAGTCCGGTGTGAACCCCAGCCGCCCTGAGGCATCCGCAACCCGGGCAAGCCCCGCCAAGAAGCGTCCGCATGATAAAACCGGCATCGGGCCTGATCACTAATGCGAAAGGCCTGTAATTCTGGTTGGTAGAAAGCCGATCAGTTCAACAGGGGCAACAAGCGGGGCCAATACAAATTAATTTTTTGGTGATCTAGTCGTCATCTTGCGGTGATCTCCACGTTCTACACTTCTGAATGATGAAAACGACCGGATCCCGGTCAAAGCGTGAACCCATCGTCTAATTTTATTTATGTGAGGAGGTCGTCAGCCATGATTCATCGTTCCCGTTTTGAAAAGCCATTCCTTGCCATGATGCTTTGCGGCATCATTCTCGCTTTCGGTTCCACGGGCGCCACGGCCGCGCCGCACGATGCGGGGATCGAGATGCTTCCCCAGAACTTCGCCGCTCTGGCTGACAGGGTCGGTCCGGCGGTGGTCAACATTCAGGTGGAGAAAACCACCCGGCCGGCGATGCAGCCTTTCAGGCAAGGACCCGGCGGTTTGGATCGGCGTTTCCGCGATTTTTTCGGGCCGCCCTCCGGCGACCGGCGGTCCCGTCCGCCCCGACCGTCCGGTGTGGGCACCGGCTTCATCATCGATTCTGATGGCCATATCGTCACCAACAACCATGTCGTCGATGGTGCCGATCGCATCAAGGTCGTGCTCCAGGACGAGCGCGCGTTTGAGGCCACCGTCATCGGCCGCGATCCCCAGACCGACCTGGCCCTGATCAAGGTGGCCTCCGACCGGGATCTGCCGGCCGTCCCTCTGGGCACCTCTGCAGACTTGGCGGTGGGTGAATGGGTGGTCGCCATCGGCAACCCGTTCGGCCTGGAACACACCGTGACGGCCGGTATCGTCAGCGCCAAGGGCCGGGTGATCGGTTCGGGCCCTTACGACGATTACATCCAGACCGACGCCTCCATCAATCCCGGCAACAGCGGTGGACCGCTGCTCAACCTGCAAGGGGAGGTCGTGGGCATCAACACCGCCATTATCCCCAGCGGACAGGGCATCGGCTTCGCTATCCCGATCGATATGGCCAACGGCATCATCTCCCAGCTTAAAGCGGAGGGCGAAGTCACCCGCGGGTGGCTGGGGGTCACCATTCAGGACCTGAAGGGCGACCTTGCAACCTACTACGGCGTTGAGAATGGGCAGGGCGTCCTGGTGACCCAGGTCGTGCCCGGCGATCCGGCCGACGAGGCCGGCATCCGGGCCATGGACATCATTACAGCCATCGACGGCACCCCAGTGGGCTCCAGCCGTGAACTGACCGCCAAGGCCGCCGGGCTGACGGTGAATGCCGAGGTCGACGTGGTCCTGCTGCGGGACAGCGCGTCCAAGACCGTTTCCCTCAAGGTGGGACGGCGCCCCCTGACCCTGGCCCAAAATGAACAACCGACATCCGAAAGCCAAGATGATTACGGTATCCAGGTTTCGGACCTGACGCCCAAATTGGCCCGCCAGTTGAATATCGAACATGAGGGCGGCGCCGTGGTCATCGGGGTCAAACCCGGCAGCACCGCCGACAAGGCCGGTCTGCGGGAAGGCGACGTGATCATCGAAGTCGATCGCCAGGCCATCGACTCGGCCCGGGACTTCACCAACCGCGTCACGAACAAAAAGAAGGGGGCGGATCTCAACCTGCTGGTCAAACGCGGCCCGGCCGGGCTGAAGGTCATCCCGCTGGGTTGATGCCGCTCCGCGGTGATTCCCCCCGGACGGATGCGGGCTACCGTGTCCAGTCCGGTGGGGTATAACGCCGCGACACCCGTCGAACATTGCGGGCGCAAGGCGGAACCAAGCCGCTAAAGCCCGTCTCAACCGCGCCTGTGGCGAAGGCGACCGCGGCCGGAACCTAAGATAGGGTGAGGCCACATGCAGACCGGCCAT
Source organism: Desulfobacterales bacterium (assembly GCA_030065275.1). Taxonomy (GTDB): domain Bacteria; phylum Desulfobacterota; class Desulfobacteria; order Desulfobacterales; family UBA5852; genus JABZFP01. The sequence continues at coordinate 4,551 of JASJCV010000128.1, forward strand.
TTGTACGGTGCGGCATCATCTCCGGATGGATTGAGATCTTCCTATCAAGCGAGAACCAGATGCAATCGGAAAAAGCGCCATGACCACATCCCCCAAGCAGGCCCCCACGATCTGGCCCCGGATGGGGCGCTGGTTCCGGCGGGACATCCTGGGGCTGTTCCAGGAGATGCGCTGGAGCTATCTGCCGCCCCTGATGGTCTATTTTGCCGCCGGCGTATCCGGATTCACCGCCATTATCGAATCCTTCTTCGTTAAGGAGCAGCTCGGACTGAGTGCCGCCTTTCTGGCCGGGTTGGGGTTTTGGGCAGGCCTGCCCTGGGCGCTTAAGATGCCCGTCGGCCACCTGGTCGATCTCTTCTGGCGCTGGAAGGCCGGCTTTGTCTATTTGGGGGCGACCCTCATGGCGGCCAGCCTGCTGATCATGGTGGGTTTGACCGGCCACACCGACCAGATGACCGCTCTCCTTCCGGCCGATACCTGGTACGTGATCGCGGTCATGCTGTCCCCGGTGGGCTACGTGCTGCAGGACGTGGTGGCGGACGCCATGACCGTCGAGGCCGTCCCCACCTGGGAAAACGATGGAACGCCCATCCCTCCGGAGCGATTGCAGCAGATGCACGTCACCATGCAGACCCTGGGACGCGTCGCCATCATCGGGGGCAGCGCCCTGGTGGCGGGCGCCGGGGGTTGGCTGGCCACGGTCCTCTCCTATGCAACCATGTACCGGGTCGCTTTGGTCATTCCGCTGATTTCCGTCACCGGCGTCGTGCTGGCCGCCTGGCTGAAGACCTCCGCCAGCCCCGTGAAGACATCCACCGGTGGAGCACAGCCATCCCGGCCGGACGTCAAAGTCAATCCCCAGATCCTCTGGGGCAGTGCGGCCTTCGTGGCCATCTCGCTGGCTATCGGCCTTTCCTCCCTGGCGGGCAAGGAGGAGATTATATTTGTCGGCTCCCTGGGAATTATCGCCTACCTGATGCGTCAGGTGCTGGGGTCCCTGGCCTCCGAGAAGCGACGTGAAATCATCGCCATTGCCATGATTATTTTCATCTTCCGGGCCATGCCCACGCCCGGTGCCGGGGCCGGCTGGTGGCAGATCGACGTGCTCGGTTTTGATGAAGCCTTTTTCGGGACGTTGCGGAAGATATCGGCCCTGCTGACGATTGCCGGCATGCTGGTTCTCAGGGGGTGGATGGGGCGCCGTTCGCTACCCCACATCGTGGTTTTTCTGGCCGTCTACAGCGCCTTCATGATGCTGCCCTTCATTGGCATGTTCTACGGGCTGCACGAGTGGACGGAGGCTCACCTGGGCTTCGGGGCGCGCACCATCGCCATCATCGACACCATGGCCGATGCCCCCATGGGGCAGGTGGCCATGATTCCCATGCTGGCCTGGATTGCCAAAGAGGCGCCCGCCGACCAGAAAGCCACTTATTTTGCCGTCATGGCGGCCTTCACCAACCTGGCCCTTTCAGCCAGCCATCTGGGCACCCGCTACCTGAACCAGCTCTTCGTGATCGAACGCGGAGCGTATGCCGCGTTGGGTCATCTGATGATTACCGTGGCCCTGGTCGTGCTGCTGGTGCCCGTGTTGGCGGTGGCCCTTTTTCGACCCCGCCGCCGCAAGGCCCTGATGGCCGGTACGACAGCGGCAGCGGTCGCGGCGCCTCGAGCGCCTCGAGGCCCATGAGGGGAGAGTCTCCGAGCGCGGCGATATCCGATGTTCGCCGCGGGTGGGTCTTGCATTTCACCGGCCAGATCTCATAAGCTATAGCATTTTCTTCAGCATCCCGATCGCTGTTCGGTTATCCACACTACCGGACGGACCGGACGGATACTCACCCTATAAACTTGGAGGTTGTCAACATGTACAAAAAAGCCATTGGTCTTGCTTGCAGCCTGGCCATCACTGCAGGCGTATTCATCGCCGCGGCCCAGGCCGATGACTATGCGCATACGATAGCCGTTTTCAAGGCATCACCGGCGGTCGCTTCGTTTTTTGACAATGCTTACGGCTACGCCGTTTTCCCGACCATCGGCAAGGCCGGTTTCATCGTGGGGGGCGCCTACGGTAAAGGGCAGGTCTATCGTGAGGCAAAGCTCACCGGTCGGTCCAAGGTCTTCGAAGGCTCTTTCGGGCTCCAGCTGGGCGGCAAGGCTTTCCGCCAAATCATTTTCTTCCAGGATCAGCGGGCTTATGACGATTTTACCAGCGGCGGTTTCGAGTTTGATGCCACGGCCCAGGCCGTGATCATTACGGCCGGGGCTCAGGCCCAGGCGGGCACCGGGGGCAGCACGGCCGGGGCCACGGCCGGACCCAAGACCGCCGCGCAGGCCGAAACCGAGTATCGCAATGGTATGGCCGTGTTCATCCACTCCGTGGGTGGTCTGATGGGTGAACTGTCCGTGGGTGGGCAGAAGTTTTCCTTCGAGCCCTTGTAGGCGCCTTTTGGGATTGTCCAACCTGACCCGACGATCCTTTACCAGGCGATACGAACGCGGCGTTCCGCGCCGGCAAACGGGCAGAATGCCGACCGGCCTTTTGGCGGCGCGGCCCGGCCTGGACGGCGGTCGGACCGCAACAGACCCGCCCGATTCGCCCCGGATCGGGTTCGCCCTTGGCAATGACCCGACTTTTTTTATGGTGAGTGCAAGCGCCCTTACCATACCCCACCCCCAATCTTGAGAGAAAAAAATGCAAAAACAAGCAACGCGCGTCCTTCTGATGGTTTCGTTGGTTTTTTTCATTTTCATCCCTGTGGCGGCGGCCGGTCCGGTAATGGACCGCATTGTCAAAGAGGGCAAACTGGTGGTGGGCCTGACCGGCCAGCAGCCGCCCATGAACGCCACGACCAAGCAGGGTGAACTCATCGGACTCGATGTCGACCTGGCTCGGGCCATGGCCGACGCCCTGGGGGTCGAACTGGAATTCAGGACTCTGGCGTTTGCCGATCTTCTGCCGGCTCTGGTCAGCGGCCGGATCGACGTCGTGGTATCGGGAATGACAGCGACCGCCGCTCGGAATAGGCAGGTTGCCTTCGTTGGTCCCTATTTCGTTTCCGGTAAAGGGCTCCTGGCCCAGGCCGAGCGCTATGCCGCGCTGAAATCGGGAGAGGGATTGAACGCCCCCACGGTAACCGTGGCCGCTCTGAAATATTCCACCAGCCTGGCATTTGCCGAAGAACTCATGCCTAAAGCCCAGCTGATCCCCACCGATTCCTACGACGAGGCCATCAAACTGATCCTGGCCGGCAAGGTGGACGTCCTGGTGGCGGATTACCCGTATTGCGCCCTGACATCCTTTCGCTACCAGGACAAGGGGCTGGCCGCCGGGCAGTCCCCCCTCACCTATGAACCGCTGGGCATAGCCCTGCAGGAAGACACCCTGCTGATCAATTGGATGCAGAATTTTCTGGTGACCCTCGAGGGCAGCGGCGAGCTGAAGAAAATGCACCAGAAATGGATGAGCGGGGGGGCTTGGGTCAACGACCTGCCCTGAAGATAAACGGCCTTTGCAGGAGCCGCCCGGCGCGCCGGCCAGGCCGGGGGAGAGCCTTAAGCGCCTCTGAACGCCGGCGTCAAGGCGGCTCGTATGCGCTCCACTTGTGTCCCCTCGCCCCAGCGTTCAATCGTCCCCCAACGGTACGCCCGGGTTCTATGCGCTGCGCCAGGAACGCCAGGCCTCCAAGGCCGAAGCGGTCAGCAGGCTGACCACCACCACCGACAGGCCCAGCAGCAAACCCAACGGGTTGCCGATGCCGTTGCGGATCAAGAGGAAGATAATCACACCGGTCGACAGGAATCGCAGGTAGTGTTTGGCCATCACCACCGGGAAGGCCGGCGGCCGGCCGCCGTGGAAGGAACGCCGCAGCGAACGGTAGGCCAGATGGAAATTAAGGGTCACCAGCAGCCCGCCGCAGACCACCCCCATCGTAAACCCCTCCAGCGGAACGTAGGGGCTTACCATCAGAAACAGGATGAACACCACCCAGTTGGCGCGGCTGACAAAGCGCAGGAGACGCTGGTGAATATCTTTGGCGGCGGCCGTATCAGGCATCCCGGCGCCCCGGAACAGCGGTCTGGCAGCATTCACAGCGCCCCGCCTTGAGATCCCGGGCGTCGGGGTCGGTCAGCAGACGATGGAGGCGATAAAGATCTTGGGGGCAGAAACGCCCGGCTAACACGGGCTGGCGCGTAGTGTCGGCGGCGGCCGCAAGGCCGCCCGCCGGCGCAGGCAAGAATTGAAATCCAAGGAGCGGGAGCGCCCAAGGACGCAAGGATTCCACCATACCCTCCGATGAAAGTTTCAAGACGGTTTCGACCGGCAGGGGCAGGATGAAGGAATCAACGCCCGGAGTCAAGCGCAAAGGCGGCGCCGATCGGCTTTCAGGAATTCATCCGGCGGTGCCAGTCGTATTCACGGGAGGTTACCGTGTCCTCAAGGCGGCGGATGCGCCGCTCGAGACTGCCATAACGACGCTTGATCCGTTGGGCGGCGCTTTCACGCGAGGTGGTGTAGCTGTCGTAGAATTCCCTTTCGTCAGCCGTCTGGAAGGGGCGCAACGGCTCGGGTTTCATGATCAGGGCCGCCACCAGGTAGACGCCCAGAATCGGCCAGATGCCGGTCGCCAGCAAAACGAGGATCATGAACACCCGGATCCAGGTCACGCTCAGGTCGAAATACTCGGCCAAGCCGCGGCAGACGCCGAGGAAAGCCCCCTGGCGGGATCGATAAAGCCCGCGCCGCATTCGTTGGGTATCCTTAATCATTATGCGTTGCTTCCCTTCTTTGGTGTTCCATCAGGAGCGTCTCCAGCGACTCCACCCGCTTTTCCATCTGGGTCAATCCCTGGTAGATTTCCTGAATGGTGGCCGCCTCCTCGGCCTGGGCCTCACGGCTTTTGACCGACAGGCTGCCGTGGCGCAGCTTCATGGCCACCAGAATGGTGCCGCAGACGGTGGCCAACAGGAGAATGATGCTGCCGAAAATCGTGATCAGAATCCATACGGCGGTCATGGCTCGGTCTTTCCCGGGGCCTGACGGTCGGAAGCGGCGCCGGCGTCACGGTTTCGCGAAGCCTTGATGGCCGCCAGTTCCCGTTCGATGTCGTCATCGGTCCGCAGATCGTCGAAGGCCTCGTCGAGATTGGGCTGGCGACCGAAGTTCACCAGATCGGCCTCCGCCTCCATCCGTTCGATGCGCTGCTCCAGTTCGTCGAATTTGGCGATGCTGGCGTAATTGTCGGCCCGGCGGATTTCCTCCCGGGCCTGGCGGGCACGGGTGGCATGGATGTGCCGCTGCACCAATATGCGCTGTTTCTCGCGGGCCTTGTGGAGCTTATCCTCAAGTTGCTGGATATCATCCTGGTACTGATTGATCAATCCGTCGTGCTCGATGAGATCGGCCTCATGTTTTTCCACCATGGACGTGAACCGGCGTTTCTCGACCAAGGCTTCGCGCGCCAGGTCGTCACGTCCTTTGGCCACGGCCAACCGTGCTCTTTCCTCCCAGAGGCCGGCCCTTTCACGGACCTCTTCGAGGCGCCGCAGGACCTTTTTCTTTTCCGCCATGGCGCCGGCGCAGGCCGCCTTGATTTCGACCAGCGTGTCCTCCATCTCCCGGATCATGAGCTTGATCATCTTTTCCGGATCCTCGGCCCGGTCCAGCATGGCGTTGATGTTCGAACTGACAATGTCGCGAAAGCGTGTGAAAATTCCCATGGACCTTCCTCCCGATTGATTTCGAATAGCTTGAATTAAAAGATAGGCAGAATCCATGCCAGGAGGAAAAATTTTGTTTATTAATTATGGTTTCAATTGTTTATGGTTGTTGACAACATTTTCATAGTAATGTAATTATGACCTATAAAAGGTAATTTTTACTAATTTTTAGTAATTTTAACTTCCCATTTCTCATTCCGATTGGATCGATTTCCAATGCAAACCGCTATGGACGCCCTAGGACAGTCCGAGGCTTTTTTGGATTTCCAGGAATCCCTCTCAAAGGTTGCTTCCATCGATCGGCCGGTCCTGCTCATCGGCGAGCGCGGCACCGGAAAAGAGTTGGCCGCCACCCGGATGCACTACCTTTCCCGGCGCTGGCAGGGACCTTTCAGCGCCCTCAACTGTGCCGCCCTGGCCCCTTCATTGATCGAACCGGAATTGTTCGGCTATGAGAAGGGCGCTTTCACCGGCGCTGCCGAGCGGCGCCTGGGTCGCTTCGAAGCCGCGAACGGCGGGTCCCTTCTGCTGGATGAAATCGGCAACATTCCCCTGGAGGTCCAGGCCAAGATCCTCCGGGTGGTCGAGTACGGCGTCTTCGAGCGCGTCGGGAGCACCCGGCCGGTCGAGGTGGATGTGCGCATCATCGGCGCCACCAATGCCGACCTGCGCGCCATGGCTGCGAACCGGCGGTTCCAACCGGACCTGCTTGACCGGCTGGCCTTCGATGTCCTGTTTCTCCCCCCGCTGCGCGCGCGGAGTGGCGATATCCGTCTGCTGGCCGAGCATTTTGCCGGCCGCATGGCTTTAGAGCTGGATCGCAAGGAAGATCCGGTTTTTTCCGCCGGCGCCCTTCGCGCTTTGGAACGCCACGCCTGGCCGGGCAATATTCGGGAGCTGAAGAACGTGGTCGAACGTGCGGTCTATCGCACGGCGGGCGCCATTATCCGGGACATCGTCTTCGATCCCTTTGATTCACCCTATGGGCCGGCGCCCCCGCCGGCCAAAGCCGTGCCCGAGCAGGCCGCACCTCACCCGGCTCCGGGTGATGATGCGTGTGGGTTTGCGGGGCAGTCCTACAAAGAGGCGGTGGCGCAGCTCGAAATCCAACTGCTGCGTGCTGCGCTGAAGGCCACCCGGTTCAACCAGAGAAAGGCGGCCAAGCGGCTGGGACTGACCTACGACCAGATGCGTGGCCAGCTGCGCAAGCACAAAGCCGCTTTCGCCTGAAAGGCCCAGCGGTACGAAGCCGGGGGAAAACCGCGGCAGCGCGCACAGGGTTGCGCCAATACAAAAGCCGCTCCAGGCGATAAGGGGCGGCTTTTGTTCTTTGGCGTTGGTGGCGTTAGTGGACGGTGATCTGTTTGGGTTTGATCGCTTCGGGTTTGGGGATCTCGATCTTTAGCACCCCGTCCTTGTAATCCGCGGTGATTTTGTCCGTATCCACGTGGTCCGGCAACTTGAAAGCCCTTTCGAACTGTCCGTGGACTCTCTCGCGGAAATACACATTCCCCTTGTCGACCTTCTCGTCGGCATGGCGCTCACCCTTGAG
>JASJCV010000001.1 GCA_030065275.1 Desulfobacterales bacterium
CCCGGCGGCTGGAAAGCCTGCATCAGGAGCTGGATGCGGCCGACGGCTGGGATGCCGAGCGGGATGTCGACCGGATACTGAGCGAGATGGCCCTCGATCCCGATGCCCCCTACGACCGCTTGTCCGCAGGGATGAAGCGCAACGTGCTACTGGCGCGCGCGCTGGTGGCCCAGCCCGACCTGCTGCTCTTGGACGAGCCCACCAACCATCTCGATATCGCCAGCATCGAACGGGTCGAGGCCATGATGCATAACTGGCCGGGCACACTCCTGTTCATTACCCACGACCGCGCTTTTCTGGAGCGTCTGGCCGGACGTATCGTCGAACTCGACCGCGGACGTCTGACCACCTGGCGCTGCGACTACGCCACCTATCTGCAGCGTCGCGAAGCGGCGCTCGCGGCCGAAACCCAGGCCAACAAACGCCTGGACCGCAAGCTGGCCGCGGAGGAGAGCTGGAAAAGCAAGGGGCTCAAGGCCCGCCGACGCCGCAACGAGGGACGGGTGCGCGCTCTCAAGGCGCTGCGGGCCGAGCGCCAGGCCCGGCGCGAGGCGGCCGGAGATCCGAAGATGCTGGCCCAGCAGGCCGAGCGCAGCGGTAAACTCGTACTGGTGGCCGAGGACATCGCCTGCGCGTATGACGGGCAGGCCATCATCCGCTCGTTTTCTGGCGTGGTCATGCGCGGGGACAAGGTCGGCATCATCGGCCCCAACGGCTGTGGCAAGTCGACCCTTCTGCAGATCCTGCTGGGTCAGCTGGCACCGCAAGCCGGGCACGTCCGTCACGGCACCCGCCTCGAGATCGCTTATTTCGACCAGCTGCGGGCCCAGCTCGACGAGAGCTGCAGTGTGCAGGACAGCGTGGCCGATGGGAACGACAACCTCGTCATCAACGGCAAACGCCGGCACGTGCTGGGCTACCTCAAGGATTTCCTCTTCACCCCCGAACGCGCCCGCAGCCCGGTGAAAGTGCTATCCGGCGGGGAACGCAACCGGCTGCTGCTGGCCAGGCTATTCGCCAAGCCGGCCAACCTGCTGGTTCTGGACGAGCCCACCAACGACCTGGACCTGCAAACCCTCGAACTGCTCGAGGACCTGCTGGTGGCTTTCGAAGGCACCCTGCTGTTGGTGAGTCACGACCGGGCCTTTATCAACAATGTGGTCACAAGCACCCTGGCGTTCGAGGGCGATGGCCGGGTGGCCGAGTACGTGGGCGGCTACGACGACTGGATCAGGCAGCGGCCGCTGCTCCGGGAGGCCGCTCGGGCGACGGCCCGGCCGCCGGCGCCCGAGCGGCCTAAGCGGACGTCGCGGCCGCGCAAGCTGACCTACCGCGAGAAAGAAGAATTGAAAGCGCTGCCCGGCAGGATCGAAGAACTGGAATCCGAACAGGCCGGCCTTTTCGAGACCCTGGCCGATCCGCAATTCTACCAGGGGGAGGGCCAGGCGGTGGCGGCGGCCCGCGGACGTCTGGCCGCCGTCGAAACCGAACTGCAGTCTGCCTACCAGCGTTGGGAAGAACTGGAAGCCGTTGGACAACGCACGGAAACGAAGGCTGCAAACTGAAAGGAAGACGCATGACCACTGATACCGATACCCACCGCAAGACGATCGGCTATATTCTCTGGATCTTCGGTTTCATGGGGGCCCACCGCTTTTACTATGGCCGGGCGATTACGGGGACGATCTATTTTTTCACGCTGGGGCTGCTCTTCGTGGGCTGGATCATCGATCTTTTCCTCATTCCCGCCATGGATGCCAAGGCGGATCAGCGGTTCATGCCTGGCCCCCTGGATTACAACGTGGCCTGGATCCTGCTGACCTTTCTGGGGGTGCTGGGGATTCATCGGTTCTATATGGGCAAATGGCTGAGCGGCGTTATTTATCTTTTGACCGGGGGGCTCTTCCTGGTGGGCATCGTCTACGACTACTGGACGCTGAACGAGCAATTGACGCTGATCAACAGGCGCACACAGCATAACTGAGCGTTGAGGCCCGAAAGCGCCCTTGCGTGCGGATCCCTGCGGTGTCGACAAGCCGTGCGACCACCGCCGGACATGGCAAAGAATTGATTTAACCCGCCCGAACCGGACACCTTCCATGGAGATCGTCCTGGCCATATTCGGTAGCGAGGGGGATGTGCGGCCCAATCTGGCTCTGGGGCGCGCGCTCCGAAACCGGGGTCACCTCGTCCGGGTGCTCTCCTCACCCGACAGCCGGAACCTGGCCGCTGCGGCCGGGCTGACCTTTCAGCCCGTGGGCAGCGACGTCCGGGCGCTGATGGCTGCCAAGGCCCGCGATTACATCGACCGGCCGGTACGGGCGGCGGGCCCAATGACCCGGGCGCTTAAAACCGATCTGCGCAAACAGTTTCAGGAGCTGCCCGGGCTGATCGGCCGGCCGGACATGGTAATCGGCTCGGGCCTCATGCTCGCGGCGCCTTCGGTGGCCGAAGCCATCGGCCGGCCTTACCGCCACACCCTGTTCACCCCGGTCGCCCTGCGCTCCTCGGCCCACGGGCCGGCCGTCTTCCCTTTCCAGCGAGGGGCCCCTCTGCTGAATCGCCTGCTGTGGGGCCTGGCCGACACCGGCCTGAATGCCAGCCTGCGGGGGTTGCTGAACCGTGGCCGCCGCCGTCTGGGACTGGCACCCGTCACCAGCGTCTACGCCCATCTGGCTGCCCGTGCGCTACTGGCTGTCGATCCGGAGCTGGCCCCGCTGCCCGCCGATGCCGCACCTTCCTGCCCCCAGACCGGCTACTGGCACCTGGCCTCCGAATCCGGCCTGCCACCCCGGCTGGAACGTTTTTTGGACCGGGGTCCGGCGCCGGTCTATATTGGCTTTGGCAGCATGGGGGATCCGCACGCCAGACGCACGGCACGGGCGGTGGCGCGGGCCGTCCGCTGGGCGGGCGTTCGCGCCGTGGTGCAGGCCGGTTGGGCAGGGTTGCAGGTCCGGGAAAATGAAAAGGTGCTGGCGGTTTCCGGGCGTCTGCCACACGATCGGCTGTTCCCGCGCATGGCCGCTGTCGTGCACCACGGCGGGGCCGGGACGGTATCGACGGCGGCACGTGCCGGGGTGCCCCAGGTGCTGGCGCCGCACCTGCTGGACCAATATTACTGGGGGCGCCAGGTACACCGCCTGGGGCTGGGCCCCCGTCCGCTGGCGCGCCGCAATCTTGCGCCCCGGGCCCTGGCGGCCGCCCTCCGGGAGGTGGTCGACGACCCGGGCTACCGGCATCGCGCCGCGGCGCTGGCCGTGCCGCTCGGGGCGCGCGACGGTGTTGCCGAGGCCGTGCGCCTGCTGCCCGCGTTGGCGGCCGCCTGACGCCTAACAGCCTTTCCAGACCGCCTGGCGCTTGGTGAGGAAGGCGTCCACGCCCTCACGCGCATCCTCGGTCACACACAAAGACGCGAACATTTCGTTGGAATAGACCAGGGCCTCGGGGAGCGGCATATCGGTCATGCGGTGGATGGCCTGTTTGCCCATCTGCACGGCCACCGGGCTCTTGGCGGCCAGTTTGGCGGCCATCGCCGTGGTGGCGGCTTCCAACTGGTCGTCCGGCACCACCTGGTTGACGAGGCCCCATTCCAGGGCCTGCCCGGCGCTGATGAGATCGCCCAGAAGGAGCAGTTCCATGGCCCGCTTGCGAGGCACCGTCCGGGTGAGGGGAACGGCCGGGCCCATACAGAACAGGCCGATATTCACGGCCGGCACCGCAAAGCGGGTGTCGTCGGTGATCACCGCCAGATCGGCCGCCAGGACGATGCCGGCCCCGTTGGCCACCGCGAAGCCCCGCGCCGAGGCAATGACGGGTGTTTTCATCTTCGCGATGGTCAGCACCATCTCCTCCATGCGGGTCACCCAGGTGCGGTAATCACCATGGGTTTTGCCGGCGTATTCCGAAAGGTCGATCCCGGCGCAGAAGGCGCGGCCGGTGCCGGCCACGACGATCACCCGTACGCCGGGATCGTCGTCCAACGCCAGCAGGGCCTGGTTGAGTTCCACGGCCAGCGGTGTGCTGAAGGTGTTCATTTGTTCGGGACGGTTGAGGGTGATGGTGCCGATATAGTCGGCGGTCTCGACCAGGATAGGACGGTTGGTCATGGCGGCGCCTCCAATCGAAGGGCGCTGCTCGCGCCCGTAAAGGGTGAATGACGAACGGCAACCTGATGTCTTAAGCTATAGCCAAGAGCCACGCCGGGGTCAACCGGCTCCCGGAGGCTCACGGGAGGGCTTCATCCGGCGGCGACGGCGGCCTCTTTCATAAACCGATTGGAACGTATATGATCCACGCCTTTGCGCGCCGGCAAATCCCGCGGCCGAGTGGGGCGCCCGGCCGATCGAAGGCCGGCGGGGTTGCCCGCGCGACATCCTTGACATTAAACGATCGCGTCGTATATTCAACGTTTTGAGAATATTCCCATAAATGGGAGGTGTTCATGCGACCGCAAAAAAATCGTATCGTCGCTTTCAATCCGGATGTGAGCTATTTCAAGCCCCGGGGTATCCCCCTGATGGACCTGGAGGAGGTTCGCCTGACCGTGGACGAATGCGAGGCGCTGCGGCTTTCCGATCTGCTCGACCTCTCCCATGAGGACGGGGGCAAACAGATGGGCGTCTCGCGGGCCACATTCGGACGCATTCTGCAGAATGCCCGCCGGACGGTGGCCGACGCCCTGATCAACGGCAAAGCCATCAACATCGAGGGCGGCAACTACAAGATGACCACGAAGGAGCGGGTTTTCGAGTGCGATGGCTGCACCAAGCGCTGGAGCGAACCGCAGGGCACCGGCCGTCCCCGGAAATGTCCGGCCTGCGGCAGCAGAAAGCTGTTTCGCATCAGTACCCGCAAGACGGGCTCGCCGGGATGACGCCCGTCTTCGGATAACGCCTTTGAATTCCCCGACCACGACGGCCGGGGCGTTTGGAATGATCCACGCCAATACGCAGGAGAAAGCAGCAATGACGCAAATTATGGGTTCCCCGGATGAAGCCTCGAAGGGGCAGGCTTCCGGGGTGGACAAAGACGAAGAAGTCAAAGCCTCTTTGAACCGCATCAAACACAAGCTGGTTATCATGAGCGGCAAGGGCGGCGTCGGAAAAACCAGCACGTCGGTCAATCTGGCCATCGCGCTGGCGCGCCAGGGCCGCAAAGTCGGACTCATGGATGTTGATCTCCACGGTCCCGACGTACCCCGGGTGCTGGGACTGACCGCCATGCTGGGCCTCAGCGCCAACCAGAAGCTGGACCCGCTGCACTACAACGATTATCTCAAGGTGGTTTCCATCGAGTCCCTGATGGCCAGCAAGGACGATGCCGTCATTTGGCGCGGCCCGATGAAATATTCGGCCATCCGCCAATTTATCTCCGACGTGGATTGGGGCGATCTCGATTTCCTGCTGATCGACTCGCCACCGGGCACGGGTGACGAACCGCTGACCGTGGCCCAGACCATTCCGGATGCCAAGGCCGTGATCGTGACCACGCCCCAGGAAGTCTCCCTGGCGGACGTGCGCAAATCCATCAGCTTCTGCCACACGCTGAAGATGGAAATTTTCGGGTTGGTGGAGAACATGAGTGGATTCGTCTGCCCGCACTGCGGGGAAGGGGTGGACATCTTCGGTGTCGGCGGCGGGGAAAAGACCGCCCGGGAGGCCCGGATCGACTTCCTGGGCCGCATCCCCCTGGACCCCAATGTGGTGACCTGTGGGGACGGCGGCAAATCCTATCAGGAGGCCTTTCCCGAAAGCCCGGTTACCCGGGCCTACGAGGCCATCGCCGCCAAAATCGGAAAGCTGACTTAGAACGCCCGGTTCCCCGGTCGGCGCGCCAACTGCGGATGCATTCAACATGCAAGCGGGGGCGACAGCATGGAAACGGTCTTGATCGTGGGATGCTGACGAAGGATGGACGTTGCCTGTATCGGTCGCTCCCGGTGCATGCCGGGCTACAACCGGCGGTAAGAGGCCCCTGGTGCATAGCGCGAGACGTCGGCCGGACACGTGGGTGCGACCGGTTGCGGGAACCGCGCCGGGCCCGGATGAACCTGCGGAACAGCGCATTTCGTATAGGAACACGCGGCGCCCTGCATCCGCGACAATGGCCCCCGCGCCGAGACCCAAATGAAAAAGATTGATTCCAGGTCCACGGTGGATGTGATCGAGCGGATCCGCCTATCCATCCCGGAAAATATTATGGCCGCATGAGGATGCTCAGCGGATGAGCAGCACCGGGCAGGGGGCCAGATGGGACACCTTGCGGCTGACCGAGCCGAAAAGTAGCCCTTCGATCGATCCCCGCCCGCGGGTTCCCATTACGATCAGGTCCGATCCATGGGTGTCAGCCGCTTTGAGGATGGCTTCAGCCTCCGGGCCTTCGAGCAGATTTTCCTGAACGCGGTCCTCGACCGCCCCCAGCCGCTTGCGGGCTGTCGCGATGATTTCCTGCCCGGCGGCCTGGCGCCGGGACACGAGGCGTTCAAAGTCCTTGTAGCCCAGGAGATCCGACGTCTGGGGATAGGCGTGGACCAGCATGAGACGGGCGCCGAAGGCTTCGGCCAGGCCGCGGGCATAGTCGAGAGCCTTATCGCTGTGGGGCGAGCCGTCCACCGCTATCAGAACATCTTTAAACATGGTGCCTCCTGTTTTTCGACGCGTTTCCCGCAAGCGGGTAGGCGCCGTCGTTCGTGATGCCTATATTCGAATAGGTCGCACCGTATGGTGGGCCTGATTCATGCCCGCGTCAAAACGCTCACCATCATAACCATGGCCGCGCGGGGAATCGGAACCATGCCTTCTGACAATAACCGAACGCAATGGATGCTGCTGGATCTGCCGCTGACGCCCTACGCCCAGTCCCAGGCCCTGCAGGTCGATTGCGTCACCGCCCGACAGGCAGGCCGCCTCGTCCAGGATCTTCTCATTCTCGTGGAGCACCCGCCGGTGTTTACCCTGGGGCGCAATGGTGGCCGCGAGAATCTGACCGTCTCCGATGCCTTTTTGTCCAAGGCCGGTGTTGCGGTGGCGGCCTCCGAGCGGGGCGGCAATATCACCTACCACGGCCCCGGCCAGCTCGTGGGCTACCCCATCGTGGACCTCGAGGCTGCTCGCCGGGGTGTCGCCGATTACGTGCGGGCCCTGGAAACCGTCATGCTCGAGGTTGCCGCCGCCTTCGGTGTGACCGCGGAGCGCAATGCCCGCAACAGCGGCGTCTGGGTGGGCGACCGCAAACTGGGCAGCATCGGCTTGTGCCTGCGCCGCGGTATAACCTTCCACGGTTTCGCCCTGAACGCCAACAATTCGCTCAAGCCCTTCGACTGGATCCATCCCTGCGGTATGGCCGATGTCCGCATGACATCCCTTCGTTGCGAGCGCGGACGCGATGTCCATCCCGGGGAGCTGCGCCGGGTAACGCGCGGCGCCATGGAGGGGGTCTTCAATGTCAAGTTTCAACCCGTCAGCCTCGTCACCCTGCAGGACACGGTGTCAAGGGGCCGGGAAAGCGGCCGCCGTTTGACCCCACAGGGGCCAAGCCCCCTCCCATCGGCGGCTCAGACGGACGAGTCATGAAGGAATCGGAGTCCCCAAAAAAGGAAGTACAGCGCAAACCGCCCTGGCTCAAACGTCGGCTCCCGGCCGGCCCCGTCTATGGCACGGTCTGCCACACCATCGGAACGCGCAAGCTGCACACCGTCTGCCAGGAAGCCCAGTGCCCCAACCAGTGGGAATGCTTTTCCAACCAAACCGCCACCTTCCTGATCCTGGGTGCCCGCTGCACCCGGCGCTGCCGCTTTTGCGCGGTGGCGCACGGCCCCCAGGGTCCCCCCGATCCGGATGAACCCGTCCGTCTGGCCGAGGCGGCGGCCGAAATGGAACTGGCCTACGTCGTCGTCACTTCGGTCACCCGGGACGATCTGCCCGACGGAGGGGCGGGCGCCTTCGCCGCGACCATCCGCGCCATCCGCCAGCGATTGCCCCAGGCGCGGATCGAGGTCCTGATCCCCGACTTCCAGGGAAGCCGGGAGGCTCTGGACATGGTACTGGAGGCCCGGCCGGACGTGCTCAACCACAATCTCGAAACCGTGCCCCGTCTCTATGCCACGGTGCGCCCCGAGGCCGACTACGCCCGCTCGCTGGGCCTCCTGAAAGCCAGCCATGTGCGGGCGCCGACCATCCCGACGAAATCCGGCCTGATGCTGGGGCTGGGGGAAAGCGATGCCGAAATCCGGCAGAGTCTTGCAGACCTTGCGGCGGTCGGCTGCCGAATGGTCACCCTGGGGCAGTATCTGCAGCCATCTCCGGACCACCTTCCGGTGGCGGCGTTCGTAACGCCGCAGGCCTTTGAAGGCTGGCGTCGGGAGGCGCTGGCCATGGGGTTCGATCAGGCGGCCTGCGGCCCTCTGGTTCGCAGTTCCTACCAGGCGCGCGAACTTTTCAAATCACTCTGAAAGCCCGAAGAATCAGATTTGGCCCTAAAATATGAAGGCTGGGGCCGTAGCTGCCTTCAAGCATCCTTTCGTCCTACTGCGGGCGGTCCGGTTGGCGGTCCCGGCGCTTGCGGATTTTTTCCATGCAATGGATGAGGCAGGAGGAGCGATGCTTGCAGTAGAGTTCCGGATCGCTGCAGCGGGGCTCCCGGCTGTCCTGGTAGCGGCTGTACTTGGCGCAGGGCAGAAGCTGCGGATGGTCGTTGACGGCCGCGTCCATTTCACTGCACCACGAAGGGGGACGCCGGGGCCGCGCCTTCGAGCAGCTTCGTGACCGCCGTTTCCAGGGCAGGGCGCGTGACCATGCCGGTCATCTGCTCGAAGAGGTTGCCGTCTTTGAAAAACATGATGGTGGGGACCGATTTGATGCCGAAGCTGGCCGGGGTGGCGGTGTTGTCGTCCACGTTCATTTTAAGGAACCGGATGCGACCCTCGTATTGATTGGCCAAGTTGTCAATCATGGGGCCGATGGCCTTGCACGGGCCGCACCAGGGGGCCCAGAAATCCACCAGGACGGGCAGATCCGACTGCAGAACGTTCTTTTCGAAATCCTGATCTGATACTTCCTGTAAAACGTCACCCATGGGGTTGATCCTTTCAGATGGTGTTGGCTGGATGCATTGCGTGGCGCGTTGTTCATCAAGAGCGCATTTAGCGTATTCGGTTACAATTATTAAGGCATCTTCCGGCCGATGACAACGGTTGTGGCGTAAAGTCTCCCCGCCGCCTGGCCGATAACATGAACACCGGGCGCGAGATGCGTCCGGCCGGACGGACCCGTCATCAGGGGGTCGATTGAACAGCGTCGATGAATTCGAAAGCCCATGACATAGCGGTGCCGACGGCAAGGCCGGTGCCGGCCGGAAGAGCCGCCAACCCGAATCGGGACGGGGATGGCGCTCCGCGCATTCTCCTCATCGTTCAACAGGGGGCGGCCCGCGACCGCTATCGCCGGGAAATTCTCGAGACCGGGGCCTGTATCGATACCGCCGCCTCGATCGAGGAATTCCAGGGGGCGTTGACGCAGTCGGCCTACAATGGCATCGTGATCGATATTCCGACCAAGATCCAGGCCATGAATCGCCACAAGGCGCTGGTGCACAGCATCCTGGAGCGCTTCCCGGTGATTCAGGTCAACCAGGAAAAGGGCAGCGGTCGCGTCCGGGCCCTGCTGCACGGCCGCAACAGCCGCCAGGGGGAATTGCAGGCCTTGATCCGGGAGGCTTGCCTGAGCCGGCCTCCGCGCCGTCTCCGGGCCAGGCAACGCCATGCGATCCACTTCAACCTCCTGCTGATGCGCGAACGGCACCCCGAAGCGGATGGCATCGAGCGCAGCGTGACGATCAATATCTCCCCGGACGGGTGCTTCCTCTACACGACGGGGCGGTTTCGAGAAGGCCTGCGCGTGTGGATCCGGATCCTGGAGTTCCGCGACCAAACGCCGATCGCCTGTGAAGTCATTCACCACCGCCCTTGGGGCGACACCATGACGATTCCCGGCATCGGGGTCTGTTTCCAGTCGATAACGGATGCCCAGGCGTATGCTCTGACCGGCCATTGCCCGCCCCCCTTCAACGCGGAAAGGACAGCCGGCCAGCCATGAACGCCAGCTACATCAATCCCTTCATCAAGGCCGTCTCCGGCGTATTCGCCACCATGATCGAACAGCCCGTCCGCCTGGGCAAACCGGTCCTGAAAAAGGATCCCGTGGCCAGCCACGCCATCAGCAGCGTGGTCACGATCCAGGGTCCGGCCAGCGGCTGCGTGGTCGTGAGCTTCGCGGAGCCGGTTGCCCTTTCACTGGCCTCGGCGCTGCTGGACGAAACCATGGAAGCGCTGGGTGCGGACGGGATCGATGCGCTGGGCGAGATCGCCAACATGATTGCCGGTAATGCCAAGAATGAATTCCCCGAGGATGCCGGCAGCATGTCGGTCCCGCAAGTGGTGACGGACAGGTCCGACATCGCCTATCCTCCGAACGTCCCGATCATCTCCATCCCCTGCCAAACCGAAGACGGCGAGTTGATCATCGATGTCGCCCTGGCCGGGGTCTGAAATCGCCACGATCGGACCGGCCGTTTTCAAAAACGCTTTTCCTCGAGGAAGTCTCGCAGTGCCTTCGGGAGGCAGCTTCGGACCCTTGGCGTGATCCGCGCTTCATTCTTTTGCCAGACCAGGCCCAGATAGATGATGCCCAGGCCGATGGCGGTCAGGGCGAGGGGGAAAAGCCAGCTGTCCTTGAAGACTTCGTTGGCCAGATGGCCAAGATAAACGCTGACGCCGATGGCGCCGAAGACGACGAAAACGCGGCGGACAAGGACGACCCCCGATCCGATCAGGACCAGATTGGTACAGGCATAGATGAATTTGGACAGCTCGCTGTCGGAATGCTGGGACGTCAGCCCGCCCCAGAAGGCCATGACGCCGAACAGGTAGAGCCAGAAAGCGTGGTCCCCGGACCTGGTCGAACGCATGTCCACCCAGAAGGCGAAGAGCGTCATGGCCAGTCCGAAAACCATGGACACCAGGGCGCGCAGCTCGAAGTCGGGCCGTCCCCCGGCGAGCATGGCCGCCACGTCCATGGACATATACCAGAGGGTCACCGCGACGGGCATGAGGAGAAACGGATAGCGGAAGCGGTAGGCCACGACGGCACCCGCGGCCAGGGTGCCCAGTTCGAGGAAAATCCAGTGCCATCGAATGTAGCGGTGGTATTCGCGATAGACGGATTCGTCCGGCCACCAGCCCATGGCCTGCAGCAGCCCGTAGATGGCCAGAGGGGTCAGGGCGACGACGAACGCGGCGCAAATGCCCGCCGGGATGGCGTGACCCCGGGCCTGGAAAAAGTGCGTCAGCCTGAGACCCGCTCCCGCATACGCCAGGGCGATGGCGAAAATACCCCATCCGCCGAAGCGCTCCCAGCCCAGGTTCATGAACAGCGTCATGGCGACGATGGCCACCAGGCCGCCCATATATTAGAGGAGATGGGTGAAATCAAAACGGGGTCCCGCGGTCGGCAAGGTCTCGAGGAAAGCCAGGAGACGATCGCGTTGGTCGGCCGTGATAATGTCGGCGGCCACGGCCTTTTCGAGGGTTTGGGGGGTGATCTGCATTGCTATCTGCCCGTTTAAGGGAATCGATACGCAAGATTAAAACAAAAAAACAACGGATCGAGGTCACGCCATCAAGGCGCGGCCGACTTCCGGAGCATCATCCGTCCCGGACCGGCGCTCGAAGTCGGCTTCAGTCGAACGGAAAGCGCTCCGCCCACGCGACCGCGCGGCGGTACGCGGCCGGCAGGCTTGCGGTCTCGAAGCGGCAGGCGTTGCTGATGTCGTCGCAGTCTTCCCACCGGCCGCGCTCGTAGCCGCGGATCAGGCGCAGCAGTTCCCCGGCCGCACCCTTTTCGTCCAGGAGAGCCTCGCGAACGGTGGCCGAAAGGGGCAGGGCGTCGATGACCGTCCTCATGGGGCAGTCCAGAATGGCGTCCATCAGCGAAAACAGCCCCATCAGGAACAGTTCGGATGCCTCGGCGGCCGGGACGAAATGGCGGCCGACGGATTCGCAGAACTTGGCCCGGATGATGCTCGTACGGATCAGCTCGTTGGGTTTGCCGGCCGCCAGGGCACCGGTGGCGATCATGGCGATGAACTTGCGGGTTTCCTCGAGGCCCAGGAGGACGATGGCGTGTTTGATCGAGGTGATCTCCCGCGCGCGCCGGAAAAAAGCCGAGTTGATGTGGCGCAGCAGCTTGTAGGACAGGGAGACGTCGGTCTTCACCAGCGTCTCCACCCGGTCGAGGCGGCATTCCGGGCGGTTGATTTCGGCAATCACCTGAAGCAGCTGCACGCGCCCGGGAGCGATGTCGCGGCCATGCACGATTTCGGGCTGGCTGAAGAAATAGCCCTGGAAATAACTGAAGCCCATATCCCTGGCCGTCTCGAAGGCTTCGAGGGTCTCCACTTTTTCAGCCAGCAGCTTGACGCCGAAGCTAGGCAGGATTTCGGTCAGCAACGCGATCTCGGTGGCGGGGGTGCTCAGAAAATCGATTTTGACGATGGTGGCCAGGCGCAGGAGGGCATCCATTCCCTGGGCATAAACAAAGTCATCCAGCGCCAGTTGATAGCCCTTGTCCGCCAGTTCGCGGCAGGCGGCGATCAGATCCGGTTCCGGCTGCACGTCCTCGAGGATTTCGACCACAATGTTTTCACGCGGAAAAAGGGTCGGGATCCGCCGCATCAGCAGTTCCCGGGTGAAGTTCACGAACGCCATGCGCCCGCCGGTCAATTCGTCGATACCGATATTGAGGAAGGTGTTGGCCAGCAGGTTGCAGCTGGCCTGGTCGCCATCCACCTCCGGGTAGAAATTGGCCATGCCGTTCCGAAAGAGGAGTTCATACGCATATATCTTCTTGTGGCGATTGAATATGGGCTGCCGGGCCACAAAGGCGTCCATGCGTTGTCGCTTGTCCTTGAGAGCGTATGACGGTTGCCGGTAAAACGCCGGGGCGTTTCCGGTACCCGGGCATCTTCATGTCATGGACCCTTCCGAGCCCATCCGTCGCTTCCGCGGGCCAACCGCCCGCAGACGCCTGGGTACCGCTATCGGCCCATTGCGGTCTTTCTTTACGGCCCCCGGCGCTGACGGGGGGGCAGAATGCTGGTGAAATCGGTGATCCCGCCCAGGTCCGTACGGCGGGCAAACCCGTCCTCCACCAGTCCGCTGATATCGGTGTGAACCACCAGGCCGAAGCGGTGCATCTTCTCCGCCAGGCTCTGGATTTCATCGGTACGCGGCGTGAATCGATCGTAAGCGATGCGGGCTTTCGGGGTGGTCAGGGCATAGCGGATGATTTCCGGGGGCTGGTTCCAGTAGCGCGCGGCCACTGCGGCGGCTTCCTGCGGATGCTGCCGGGCCCAGACCCCCGAACGGGCGGCGCCGCTCACCAGCTGCTGCACCGCACGGCGTTCACGCGCAATGAGCGTCTGTTTGACGATGACCAGGTTGCAGATGAAATGCGGCCAGATGTCCTCCACGTAGTGCAGCACTTCGGCTTCGCCGCTGAGGAGGGTCTGGGCGGCAAACGGTTCGCCGACAAAATAGGCGTCCAGCGACCCGGTGGCGAGGGCGGAGGCCATGTCCGGGGGATTCATCTCGACGATGTCGACCCGCCCCTCCGCCGTCGTGCCTTGGAGCATCTCGAGAACGGCGAGATGGTGCCCCGAATAGCGCATGGGCACGGCCAGGGTTTTGCCGCTCAAATCCTCGATGCGGCGGATCCCCAGTTCTTTGCGGGCCACGAGGGTGCTTTCGTGGCGATTGCCGATGTAGACGATGCGCACATCCGCGCCCTGCTGTTTGAGCACGATGGCCAGCGGGGCAATCATGAAGGCCGCCTCGATGTGTCCGTTGCGCAAGGCCTCGGCCATTTCGGCAAAGGACGCGAACTTGATGGCCTGGAAACGGTAGTCGCCCTGCTGGCGGCTGGCCTGATCCAGAAGGGGAGCGGCCAGATTGGTCACCACCGGCATGTAGCCCATGCGGATCGTGGTGCGTTCGTCCTGACGGTAGTTGAGCCCGTAGTGCAGAAACGAAATCAGCACCAGCCAGCCGATAACGGCGATGGAGAGCCGCCAGGGACCGGAACGGGCCCTCTGCCACCAGCGCTTGCCGTCAGACCGCATAAGCCACTCCCAGCATCAGAAAGATTTCGCTGCGCAGCCGGTTGAGCGCCGGGTCTTTCTGGAAATCGCGCGGTCGGCTGAAGTCCAGGGCCTGGTTCATCTTGACCCGTGCCGGGCGTTCACTCATGACCACGATGCGGTCGCCCATGATCAGGGCGTCGTCGATGTCGTGGGTGACCACGATGGTGGTTTTGCCGATGAACTCGTGCATGTTGACCACTTCTTCGCGCATCTTCATATGGGTCAGGAAGTCCAGGCCGCTGAAGGGCTCGTCCATGATCAGGATGTCGGGATTGACCGCCAGCGCCCGGGCCAGTTCGGCCCGGCGTTGCATGCCACCCGAGAGCTGGTGCGGGTAATGGTGCTCGAACCCGTCGAGTTCGACCATCTCGATATGCTCGCTGATCTTTTCCGCCCGCGCCTCGGGGTCCGGCATGCGGCGCAGACCCAGACCGACATTTTGCCAGACCGTCATCCAGGGCAGCAGGCCGTTGTGCTGGAAGACGAAGATATGGTCCGATCCCGGACGCTTGACCCGATGCCCGTCGATACTGACGCTGCCGGCGGTGGCCCGTTCGAATCCGGCGATAATGCGCAGGAGGGTCGATTTGCCGCAACCCGAGGGCCCCAGGATGCAGACCATCTCCCCGTCGGCAAAGTCAAGATTGACATGGTCGAGCACCTGAATGCTGTCGCCGTAGCCGACAGACGGGTCTTCGCCCAGGCGGTTCTGGCGACGCCGGTTGCAGTAGGCCTGACAGACATCCTCGATGACGATCCGTCCCATGGCTCAGCCGTTTCGATACCAGCCGGCGGATTCGATCCGGCCCAGCCGCCGCATGATGGCATCCAGCAGCAGGCCGATCAGCCCGATGACGATCATGCCGTTCATGACATAGTCCATGCGCAACGCATTGCGCGAATCCAGTATCAGGTAGCCCAGACCGGACTGCACCGCGATCATTTCGGCCGCCACCACCACCAGCCAGGCGATGGTCACCGAAATGCGCAGCGCCGTGATGGTTCCGGGAATCATGGCCGGTAGCACGATTTTGGTGATGACCTCCCGGCGGGTAAAGTTGAAATTGGCGGCCACCTGGAAGAACACGGGATTGATGGCGCCCACCGTGATCGTGGTGGAGACCACCAGCGGAAAAAAGCTGGAAAGGAAAATCAGAAATACGGCCGGCTTGTCCCCGATGCCGAACCAGAGCATGGAGAGCGGTATCCAGGCCAGAGGCGATATCGGCCGTAAAAACTGAATGATCGGATTGATCAGCGCCCGGGCCATGGCGAGCCGTCCGAGCAGGATGCCCAGCGGCAGCCCCAGCGCAACCGCCAGGTAAAAGCCGGCCGTGACGCGGAACAGGCTGGCCACGGTGTGCTGCAGCAGGGTCCCGTTGGCGGCCAGTTCCCCGAAACTCACGAAGACCTGTAGCGGGCCCGGAAAGACCTGCCGGCTCCATCCGGAAAACCGGGCCAGCAGATCCCAGGTCACCAGCAGCAGCACGAATGCCAGGGAGGGAATCACGACATGCCGCAGCAGGTGGCGGGCCGTATTGGCGGGAAGAGTGCGTGTATTCAAAATTGCCGTTTCCGTCCAACCGCTCCAGCGCCCGTCCAAAAGGCGTTGCCGATCAGGTGAATGCCGATGGGAAATCTCAGCCGGATGCTAACCATGTGAGCCGGTCCGTTCGATGGCATCAAACTTGAGGCAGCCGACCAGTTCGCGCAGGGCGGTCAGTTCGTCCTCCAGGTGCCCGAGTTGCGAGCGCACATTGGCGATGTCGTCCGGCGCCAGGGCGTCGTGCGCCAGCAGGGCTTTGGCCCGCATCACGGCCTCGCCGCCGGATTGGCAGGTGTTGCGCGAAAGATGGATGATCTCCTGCAGGTTGCTGGCCATTTCGTTGATGACCCCACCCAGGTCGGCCAACTCGTTATCGGCCTCGATACGGATGGTCTGGCTGAGGTCGCCGCGGGAGATATCCCGGGCCTTTTCGATCATGTGCTGCAGCGGCTCGGTGATGTTTTTGACGAACATGGTCAAAACAATCACCATGACCGACATGATGATACCGATCATGAGCACGGCTTTGTTGCGCAGGTGGTCGAGCGGCTTGAACACGGCGTCGCGGTCCAGCCCCGCCGCCGTCTGCTGCTCGATCTGATCCAGCCAGTAACCGCGCAGATGACGCCCGTGGGTCTCGGCCACGAATTCAACCCCCACCAACAGCGAGGCGAAACCCACCAGGAGAAAATAGATGATCATGGTCCGCTGGAGCGAGTATTTCGGCTTGGTTTTCATGTCAGCGTCCCTCCTGATCGTTTAAGGGTCTTCTCCGGGTCCGATGACCGTCAGGGCGTCGTGCTCGCTTTTAAGCGCCAGGTAGGTGCTCAAGTCGTTTTTCATGACGCCCCAGAGGAGATCGTAACGGCCCCCGGCCAGCTTGGGCGGCAGGCGAAACGGGCGGGTGAATACGTTGATCCCCGGGCGGACGCGAACTTTGAGATCGCCTTGCGTGCTGTGAATCGGCGCGTCCTCGCCGCGGTTGAGGGACGCGCCCAGAATAAGATCGTGGGCGAAGGTGTTGAAGTTGAAAAGGGTGAACTCCAGCCTCAGCTCGTCGCCCGGGCGGCATTCGCGTCGATCGAGGCGGTGGGCTTTGAGCAGGACGTGCTCGCCGTTGGCCTTGGGGGCCAAGGGTCGGTAATCCACCTGCGCGTTGACCGCATCGCCCCTGCCCGGGCCGGCCCCGCCGGGGCCGTCGGCGGCGCCCCAGTAGTTGTCGGGCGCATTCAGGCGTTTGCGTCCCGCCTTGTAGACCGCAAAGTAGCTGTTGTGCTGAAAATCGTTGCGCGCAATGAAGGGGGCCGCCTGGCGGGCGACGGTAACGCCGCTGCCGTTGCGGTTGGCGATCAGGTTGTCGCTGACGGCCACATCGCCGGTTTCAAGGGTCAGTTCCAGGTTCTCCAGGATGCTGCGGCGCACATATCCGGTGCTGCCGGGGCGGTAGACGATCCCCTCCCGATTGGCCAGGTCTTCCCGGCCATCGAAATAGACCTTTTCCGCCGCCAGCCGGCCGTGGATCAGCAGGCGGGCCCCGGGCTGAAACCGCACGGTTACCCGGGGTTCGATGCGCAGGCGGGCTTTCGGGCTCAGCTCGATCGTGCCGCTCAGCAGGTAGGGGGCCTGATCCGCGGTCCAGACCGTGTCTTCGGTGATATCGCCGTGGACCAAATGGCGGGTCTCGGCTGCAGCACCCGGCGTGAACGCCAACAACAGCATAAAGACCCCCAGGCGCTTAAGGGATCGCATCAGGCCTGAGGCCTGTCGGTTATGCCGGATTCTGCTTCGCACGGCCGGTGGATTCCATTATTTCACGGGCCAGCGCCATATAGGCCTGCCCGGAATGGCTCTGGGCGTCGTAATGGTAGACGGGCATGCTCATGATCTGGGCCTCCCGTAATCGTCCGTCGTGGGGGATGACCGTCTGATAAAGTCTTCCCCGGTAGAGTTCCTGCAATTTGGACTGGATCACGCAGGCCGCGGTTTCATCCGCGTTGAACATCGTGACCAGGATGCGGGCCTCGATCGCCGGATTGGTTTTGCGCCGTATGAGGTCGATGATGCCCAGGATCTGATCGACGCCGTGGGTGGACAGGTAGTCGCACTGGGTCGGAATGATCACGTGGTCCGAGGCGGTCAGGGCATTCAGGGTGAAAAATTCGATCGACGGGGGGGTGTCGATGAGGATGTAGTCGTAACGGTCTTTCACCAGGTTGAGGCGGTCGTTGAGGATGTATTCGTAGTCGTCGGCCCCGAAGTACTTCTTGTTGAGGAGCACCATGTTTTTGCTGGCCGGCAGGAGCCACATGTCCGGGTAGGGGGTTTCCACTACGGCCCGGTCCATGGCCTGGGGACCTTTCTGGAGCACGTCGTAGAACGAGGCGGCTTCGCGGGCGCCGAGGAGAATGGACAGGTTGGCCTGAACATCGAAGTCGATGAGCAGCACTTTTTTGCCGCGCCGCGTCAGGGCCAGCCCCAGGTTGAGGCAGGTCGACGTCTTGGCGACCCCGCCCTTCTGGTTGCTGACGGCGATCGTATTGCCCTGGTGGGCGATGTGCTTGGCGGCCGACAGGTCGACAAAGGGGATTTCCTGGATGCGCACCGGACGGTAGGCCGTGAAAACGTGCCGGCAGCGGGAGCAGCGCGCGGTGAAGCTTTTGGTGTTGGGCTTGATCCGATTCTCGTCCAGGCGGAAGCGGCTCTGGCATCTTTCGCAGATAACTATCATGGGCGCTCCTTCATCCGGCCATGATCGAACTGATGGCCTGGGGCAGTTCAATCTCATCCAGCACGATGTCCACCGTTCCCTGCTGGATAGCGTTATGGGTCAGGTTGGGGTAGACGCAGCACTGGGTGTCCTGGGCCAGGGTGACACCCGAACACTCCCGGATCTGGCCGAATCCCTCGGCCCCGTCGTTGCCGATGCCCGTGAGCAGGACACCCACCGTGTTCTGCTGGAAGACTTCGGCCGCCGAGGTAAACAGCATGTCGAGGGGGACCGCATCCGGCCCGGCCGACTGGAGACAGGGTGTGCCCTCGCTATTCGTGGCGACGCGAACGGCGTTCTGGTACGAACTGATATAGCAGGTGCCCTGCTCGATGGGCATGCCGTCCCGGGCTTCACGGATGCGCCAGGGCACCGAGGCGTCGAACTGTTCGACAAACGCGCCGATGATTTTCGGGGAGATCTCCTGGACGGCCACTACGGCAGCCGGCAGGGTGGGCGGCAGGTTGGCGAGCATCCGGATGACCGTGTTGGGGCCGCTCAAGGTCGTGCCGAGGGTCAGCAGGTATTCCAGCGGATGATAGCCGTAGAGATCGGGAAAATGGGCCTGCCGGTCCCAGCGATTAAGCCGGACACGGCGGATATTGTCGAGGTTCACTGCGCTGGCCAGCTTGATGCGGTCGATGAGCTGCTGCCGGGATTGCTCGATATCGGTCGATACGGCCCCCGACGGTTTGGGGATGAAATCGACCACGCCCAGTCGGAGGGCATCGAAGGTGATGGCCCCGTCGCTGAACAGCGAGCTCAGCACCACGACCGGAACGGGCGACTCGATCATGATGTGCCGGATGCTGGTCAGCCCGTCCATGATGGGCATGTCGATGTCGAGCGTGACCACGTCGGGGTCGAGGGCCTTGATCAGCTCCAGGCCCTCCTGACCGTTGCGGGCGGTGCCGACGATGCGCAACCGGGAATCGGTGGCGAGGACGTCCACGATGGCTTTGCGCATGAAAGCCGCATCGTCCACGACGAGCACCTTGATTTCTTCCGCCGTCGCCTCTCCCGGGACCGGCCGATGCGATTCGACTTCACACCGCGGCGTGTTGCCGGCTTCAGCCCCCCCAGGCGGCAATGCGTGCGGCGATGTTGTGTGGTTCACATTCTTCATCACAGAGATCTTCCTCGATAGTGGCGTTCAGCGACGCCGGCATTATACAGGTGGCGCGTTCCTGAATCAGCAGCCGTCCGCCGTTTTCGCGCATATAGCGCAGCCCTTCCAGATTGCCGGTTTCGGCCCCGGACAAGAGCACCACCTGCAGCCGGTCGCCCAAACAGTCAGAAGCCGAGAAGAGCAGTAAATCGAAATAGCTCGGGCCGTAGCCGAAATCCTGGCGGCCCTCCTGCATCCGCAGGATCACCTCCGTGCTTTCCTCGCCGAGGCGCAGCGAACAGCCGTGTGTGCCCAGGTAGGATTGGCCGCGCCGCAGCGAGACCTCCCTGGAGACGATGTTGATCGGCGCCGGGGCGTAGCCCTGCAGATGGGACGCCAGGGCCGGCAGGAAAGCGGGGGGGATGGATTGCAGCCCGATCAGGGCGGTGGGCGCATCGGCCGGCAGTCCGGCAAGCATTTGCCGCATGCTCCCATGACCGCTGCAGCCCGCCGATACGATGACGAGATGATCGGCCGGCAGGGCGTCGCCGACCGGGCCGCGCCCGGCATGATCGGCCGGTGTGCAGCGCAACCGACGAAAAGCCCTGATATCGGCGGAGGCGGCCTGCTGGATGCGCTCCACGATTTTTTGCTGCTGCAGCAGCAGGTCTTTGTTTTTGACCGGCTTGGCCATGAAATCCACGGCACCCAGGTCGAGAAATGAGAGAACCGTATCCGGCGCGCCGCTGCCCACGTTGCTCATCACCACCACAGGACAGGGATTTTTGATCATGATGTGCTTCAGGGCGGCTTTGCCGTTCATGACCGGCATGTTGACATCCAGCAGGATGAGGTCGGGACGCTGCGCCTCGGTGAGTTCAAGGGCCTCCTCGCCGTTGCGGGCAATGCCCGTCACTTCGATGTCGCCCGTGGCGGACAGCATGCTGCCCAGAATCTTGCCCATGACCGTGGAGTCCTCGACCAGCAGGACGCGCAGTTTATCCGGCGCCAGGGTGACCATGTCTTCCTCTTCGGCGGCGCTCTCCTCTTCGGCCAGCATGGCGGCCTCATCCGCGCGGCGGGCGGCTTCCATCAGCAGGAATTCGTAGCTTTTCTTGATGGTGGCCACCTCGCTGACCCCGCCGTCAAGCGTTTCGAAACCGCCGCTCTTCCAGCCCAGAATCGCGTAGAAGGCCTCCTCGCCGGTCACCTGGCCGCAGACAGCGTGGGCGATCTCCCCGTCCCATATGTAGATCGTGCCCTGCAGGGCGCCTTTTGTCACCCGGATCGTGATGGTGGCCGAGGAGAGGCAGCACATCTGGATCAGATCGTCGAGCTGGATATTCTTGAGCGTTCCGGCAAATCCCTGGGCATGCCCCTCGGAAAGCGTGTTGATACGCCGGCCCAGTTCGGCGGCGTCGCAGGGCCCCTCGACGATCTGTAGATTGGATTGGGACGGTATGGCGCGGCGCACCTCGGCGCTGTCGGGGGGCAGGATCAGGATCGTTTCCAGGTGGGGATACCCGGCCATGACTTCCTTCAGATAGGGCTGGGGGAACGCATCCCCGGCGGCGACCCCGACCACTGCCAGGAAGATGTCCTCGCGCGCGAGGATCTCAAGCGCATGGGCGCCGGTCTCGGCGGTCAGCAGCCGATAGGAGACTGTATCGGCATACAGGTGCTCCGCGAGCGCTTCACGCAACGGCGCTTCACAGTCGATCAGCAGTATTTTTTTGAGGCCTGCTTCCATATCGTATTACCATGCCGACGGCCAGGCGGTCAGAGTACCGCGGCTTTGGCTTTCTTTTGTGCCTCCCGGTCGATGGAAAGATTGACAAGCTCGTAGACATCCAAAATCAGCGAAATATGGCCGTCGCCCAGGATCGTGGCGCCGGAGAACCCGCTGCGCTCCTGGAGGTAATCTTCCAGCGGCTTGATGACGACTTCCTCCTGTCCCAGGAGTTCGTCCACCACGAGCCCGACGCGTTTCAGCCCCGTGCTGACCACGACCACGAACGCCCGGTCGATCGAGCCGGCGGCGTTCATGTTGAAAAGCCCGTCCAGACGCACCAGGGGCAGGGTGCTTTCACGCAGCTGCATGACTTCGACGCCCTCGATGGTGTTGATCTGCCTCTCGTCGATCCGCAAGGTCTCCTCGACGGTGGCCAGCGGTATGGTGAACAGTTCGCCGCGCACCTTGATCAGGAGCGCTGGAATGATCGCCAGGGTCAGGGGGATCTTGATCCGGAAACGGGTTTCGACGCCGGGGGTGGTGTCGATTTCGATGGTGCCGTTGAGTTTTTCGATGTTTTTCTTGACCACGTCCATGCCTACGCCGCGGCCGGATGTGTGGGTGATTTTCTCGGCCGTGGAAAAGCCGGGCAGCATGATGAGGCTGCTCAGGTCCTTGGGTGCCATGCGATCGAGTTCGTCGCTGCTTGCAAAGTCGCCCGCCAGGGCTTTGGAGCGAATGCGGTCGAGATCCAGGCCGCGGCCGTCGTCGGCGATTTCGATCACCACATGGTTGCCTTCGTGGTAGGCCTCCAGCCGGATGGTGGCGGTTCCGGGCTTGCCCTGGCGTTGCCGCTCGGCGGTCGGTTCCACCCCGTGATCCACCGCGTTGCGGATGATGTGGATCAACGGATCGGAGATCTCTTCGATGACCATCTTGTCGAGCTCGGTCTCTTCGCCGCGGATATCCAGTTCGACCTTCTTGTCGGTGTCGCGCACCAGATCGTAGACCAGCCGTGGGTAGCGGTTGAACAACTGCGCAATGGGCAGCATGCGCACTTTCATGACCCCTTCCTGCAGTTCGTTGGCCACCCGGCCCAGGGCCACCGTGGCCTCGCTCAGGCGGAAGGTCAGCCCCTTGACCTGCTTCATCTCGCGGGTGTCGAGCTTGAAGCTTTGCTTCAGGTTCTGCTGCAGTTCGCGCATCTCGCTGAAGAGCTGGGCAAACCAGGCCCGGCTGACCACCAGTTCGCCCACCTGGTTCATGAGGGCGTCGATTTTGCCGGCGTCCACCCGGATACTCTGTTTGAGAATCCTGTCGCCAATGCGATCGGACCGGCGGCGGCCGGCGTTAGCGGGATCGCGGCGATCCGTCGATGCCGCCCGATCCGTGACCGGGGCGACGTCTTCGTCCTCGACCGCGGCCGTCGCCGTAATGTCGGCGACCTCGGCAATGATATCCGCGGCCGGCGCCCCGGGTTCATCCCCCTCGCCCGGCAGGTCGTTTTCGCTGTCGTCAAACAGCGGAATCTCGAAGTCGGCGTCATCCGGATCGCGGCTTCCGGGGGCAGGGTCGGCGTCGGCTATCAGCGGTGCGGACGGGGAGATGTCCTGAAGGCCCTGGATGCGGTCCAGGAGATCGTCGATGGCGTTCTCCTCCGCGCCCGTCTGCTCCAGATCCTCGGTCAGCAGACCGATACGGTCCCGGGCCGCGATCAGCAGCTCGATCGTGGCTTGATCCGCCGGTCTCTCGCTGCGCCGCATCTGGTCCAGCAGGTTTTCCAGCTGGTGGGAAAGCTCGGCGATGCGCGCCATGCCAAGGTATTCGGCCGCGCCCTTGATGGTATGCGCCGAGCGGAAGATGTCGTCCAGGGTGGTTGGGTCCTCGGGCGATTTTTCGAGCTGCAGCAGGCTGTTCTCCATTTCCTCGAGATGCTCCATGGTTTCCACCAGGAAGTCATGGAGGAGGCTGTTCTCCGGTTTTTCGCCCTGTGCTGCGACGGTGGCGGTCGCCACTTCGTCTTCGAAAACCGAAACAAGAGCCTCAAGGTCTTCCGAATCCTCAACGGCGGCTTCCGGGCGTTCTGCGGCCGCCGTATCTTCGGAACCGGAGGCTTGCCCGGAATCGGGGACCGCATCGGCGTCGGTTGTGAGCAGGGCGGCGTCGGTCGCCCCTTCCGCCAGTCTGATTTGCGGGAACCGTTCGACCACGGCGGCGATCTTGGCTTCCAGATCGGCAGCGATGAAGGCGGGCAGAAACGCATCCTCGCCTTCGGCCAGACGCGCGCGGGCGTCCTGAATGGCAGCCGTCCAGTCGTCGTAGAGGGCGGTCAGTTTGGAATAGCCCATATAGTTCGCCGAGGAACGCAGCGGATCGATGTTGAGCAGGCAGGCGGCCAGAATGCCATCGCGTTCCGAAGCCTCGGCGCAGGCCAGCGCGGCGGCCCGGGCCTTGAGGGCCCCCAGGCTCTCCTCGAGCTGCTCCAGGAAGATCGTGAAGAGCTCTTCGTCGTATTCCTCTTCATAATCGTCGTTGCTGGATGGCATGGCCGCGCTCGCAGCATCATCCGTCAACGCGGCCGCTGCTGCGCTCGTCAGGCTTTCCGTTGCGGAAGACGCCGGCTCCGGGGCGGGGTTGGTGCCGGTTGCAGCGTCTGGAGCGGGGTCGCCCCCGTCGCTTGAAATGGTTGCATGCGACGTCGAGAAAAGCTCCGCGGCGATTTCAGCCGTCCCGGCGGCGCGCTGGGGGGCGATCCCCTGACGGCGGCAGTCGTCGAAAGAGCGGCTGAGCCGGTCGAAGAGATCGGAGGCTTCGGCGTCGGTCGGCACCTGCGGCGCAAAGCGGTTTTCAAGATCGCCATCGTCTGCAGCGGCTTCATCTTCCATGCCAGGCACCGGGGGTCGGTTGCCGGCTTGGGCGGCCTCCGGCGCGGCTGTTTCTATCGGGGCTTGGCGATCGATCTGAACCTTTGGGAAACGAACGGCCACGCTGTCCAGGTTGGCTTCCATGTAGTCGCGGATGAAATCGGGCATAAAGCTGTCGTCGCCGGTTTCGAGACGCTCGCGCGCGTGGCGGATGGACTCACTCCAGCCGTCGTAGAGGCCGGCGAGGGTGTCGTAGCCCATGTAATTGGCCGAT
The DNA here is from genome assembly GCA_030065275.1 of Desulfobacterales bacterium. Lineage (GTDB taxonomy): Bacteria > Desulfobacterota > Desulfobacteria > Desulfobacterales > UBA5852 > JABZFP01. The sequence continues at coordinate 24,485 of JASJCV010000001.1, forward strand.
GCGCGCAGCGGCTCCATGCGTTTCAGACAGTTCGCCAGGATGGCCAGCCGGTCGTCGTGGTCGGCCGTTGTCAGGGCCCGGGTGTTCGCCGCCAGCGCGGTGAGACCCTCTTCGAGCTGTTCGAGGAAGATGGCGAAGAGTTCTTCGTCGAACTCTTCCTCGTAGGTCGTCGCGCCGCCGGTTTCACCCGACGGCGGGGTGCTGACCGGGATTTCGTCTTCGCGTCCGCTCCGTGGCTTCAAGGCTTCGAGGCGTTCAACCAGATCCGCGATCACGGTTTGCTCGGTCTGCGTGGATTCCAGGTCTTCGACCAGCTGGCCCATCCGGTCCCGCACGGCCATCACCAGGTCGACGGTGTTGCGATCGGCGACAAATTCGTTGCGGCGCAGCCGGTCCAGCAGATTTTCGAGCTTGTGCGAGAGCTCGGCCAGACCCTCCAACCCCAGATATTCCGAGGCGCCCTTGATGGTGTGCACGGATCGGAAAATATGGTCGAGGGGCTCCCGGTCATCGGGATTGGCCTCAAGACGGAGAAGGTGGCTTTCCATCTCTTCAAGATGTTCCACCGTTTCCACGATGAAATCCTGAAGCAGGGAATAGTCCGTCATGGTGATCTCCTTATCCTCCGGACCGAGTGCGTGGCGGCCGGGTGGCGCGGCGCCCGTCCCGGTCCCCGGAGGGTGTTGCGGTTAGTGGGCCCGGTCGACCAGTTCCTCCGTGGCCACGGCTTTGCGGCCGGTCAGAAGAACGTCATAGAGGTCGAACGATCGGGCGACGGTTTGCATGGTCCCCAAGTTCTGTCGTGCCGATTGCAGATGGGTGTGAATCACCTTGTCCATCGGGGGGCTCTGCGGATCATCGAGCTGCCGGTGGATGCCCTCGAGGGCATCCATGGCGCTGCCGGTCTGGTTCCAGACCAGCAGGAGGAGTTCCTGCAGATTGACGCCCATGTCGTTGAACAGCTCCCCGATGCGGCCGATTTCGTCCGTGTCGTGCACCGGCACGGTGGCATCCAGGCGACCGTCGGCCATGTGGCCGGCGGCGGTCGCCGTGTTCTCGAGCGGGTGCAGAATGCGCCGTGCGACATAGAGGTAGAGCGCACTCAGCACGGCGAGCGCCAGCAGCGTGCCCCCCATCAGGCCGTAGCGGACGCGTTGCACCAGCTGCGCATGCGCGTTTTCCCCCGCCTCGGTCCTGGGCTCCAGCATCATAAACGGCGAGCTTCGATCGACCCCTGTCAGCTGCACGGTCAAGCCGCCGCCGGTCAGCAGCGTGAGCAGCATGGCCAGAAGAAAGCCGGCCCGAATTCTGCGGCGCAGCGATTTGGTCCGCCGCCTGTTGGACGGCGTCGTCGCGTCGATTGTGTTGTTCGTATCGAAGTTCATGGCCATCGTGACCTATCCCGTGGGTCGCTCGCCGCCGCCTCGATCCGGATGGCGGGCGGCCGACCCGTTCTTCTAAAGCCGATTGATCAGCTCTAGAATCTCCTTGGAACGGTGCTTGTTCAAATATCCCTTGGCCCCCAGTTTCAGGGCATCCGCGCCATACTCGGCCTCATCGAGATTGGACAGAAATATGATGGCGGCCTCGCTGTCGTAGGCCAGGATCTCCCGGGCCGCGGTAAATCCGTCCATGCCGCGCATGGTGATGTCCATGGTGACGAGGTCGGGTTTGAGTTCCTTGTACAGGGTCACGGCGGCGCTGCCGTCCTTGGCCTCCCCGACCACCTCGTGCTGGCCGGTCTGGAGGGTCGTTTTGATCATCCGGCGCATGATGGTGGAATCGTCCACGATCAGGATTGTCTTGCCCATGGCTGCTTGCCTTTCACACATATTCTCGGATCGCCTCGCTCCGATCCTTCCGATCGGCAGCGGCCCCACTACGGAGCCACCCGCATTTCCCGGCCGACCGTGTTGATTTCACGCAGTTTCTTGATTTCCTCCACCAGCAGGATCCTGTCAAAATCGAGCAGGATCAGCAGCCGCTGGTCGATGCGGCACACGCCGGTGATGTACTGGCTGTGCAGACCGGAGACGACGATGTCAGGCGGCGGTTTGATGCTGTTGGCGGGCACCTTGAGCACCTGCGTGACCGAGTCCACGATGAAGCCGGTCACCCGGCCCTCCACATTCAGGATCATGATCCAGATGTTGCCGTCGGAGGCCTCGGCGTTGCGCAGGTTGAGACGGCGGCGCAGGTCGATTACGGGAATGATGTTGCCGCGCAGGTTGATGACGCCCTCGATGAAATCCGGCGCGTTCGGGATCGGGGTGATCGGGGTTTCCCGGATGATTTCCTGAACCATCAGGATATCTACCCCGAACATTTCGCGGCCGATTGCAAAGCCCACGAGCTGCATGAGCTTTTCTTTTTCTTCCTGGTCCGTTTCCTGGTTCAGATACGGCTCGTTCATGGGATGCTTTCTCCTTGACGGGTGCCCGCCGTGGCGCCGGCGGACACCCGGATCGTATGCATGGGGCCTAAACCTCGTTTGCCGGAGCGGTTTCGGACGCGTCACCCACCTTGAACTGTTCCACCTGACGGGTCAGGGATTGGGACAGCTTCTGCAGTTCGTCGGTGATTTCCACGACCACGCCCGCCCCTTCGCGGGTCTGGGCGGCGGCTTCGGCCGACTCCCCGGTGATCTCGGTGAGCTTCTGGGAACGCTCGGCCTGGGTGTCGGTCATGTCCCGCATGGCGTGGGTGCGTTCCACCACACCCTGCATCTGCTGGCCGATTTCGCTCATTCCCTGGTTGGCGTTGACGATCAGCTCGGAAATGGCGTTCGACTTCTCCACCAGCGCGTTCAGGGCCGCCTGGGCGGCCGCACGGCGTTCACCCTGCTGACCGGCCATGTCGGCAATTTCGCGGGCCAGGTTGTTGAGGTCTTCCATCATGGTGTTGACCTCCTGGGTCCCCTTTTCGATGTTGTCCGCCGCACGGGCGATCTCCTGGATGGCCTGCATGTTGGTACCGCCACCCTGGGCGATTTTTTCCAGGGCCTGGCGGGAGCGGTCGGAGAGCTGGGTACCTTCCGCGACCCGGGCCGAAGAGTCTTTGATCAGCTGGGTAATCTCCTTGGCGGCTTCCGAGGAGCGCTGGGCCAGCTTGCCGACTTCGTCGGCGACGACGGCAAAACCCTTGCCGTGGGCGCCGGCGCGGGCGGCCTCGATGGCGGCGTTCAGCGAGAGCAGGTTGGTCTGCTCCGCGATTTCGGTAATAACGGTGATGATTTCGGAGATCTGTTCCGAAGACTCGGCAATGGCGCGCATACCATCCACGGTGGCGGACACCGATTCGGTGCCCTCCTCCACCGCCTGGAGGGCGTCGCTGGCAAAGGTCATGGCGTTGGTGGTGGCGCCGGTGAGTTCCTGCACCGCCGTCTCCATGCGTCCGACGGCTTGGGTAACCGCCTCCACCTGCTCGCCCTGCTGCTGGGCGGTGGCCACAACCTTGGCGCCGGTTTCACCCATCACCTCCACGCGGTCGGTGGCGGTGTTGGCTTCTTCCACCTGGCTGGCGGAGGCTTCGGTGACCGAGCCCATATCGACCGTCAGGGATTCGATGTTGGTGTTGGAGATGTCGGCCGCTTCACGCTGGGATTCCGAGGAACCCGCGACCTCGCCGGCTGTGGCCCGCATGTCCTCCACGGTCTGCTGCATGATGCGCATCTGCTCGGCCTGGCGCTCGGCGCGCTCCCGGTTGGAGCTGGCACGCTGGGCCACGTCGCCCGAGTAGCTTTCCACGTCCCGGGCGGCCTTGGAGACGAGTTGGAAGGATTCGCGCAGCAGGCGCATCATCTTGTTGAACTCGCCGGCCATAATGCCGACCTCGTCCTTGCTGCCCACCGGCACCTCGATGGTCAGGTCGCGCTCGCGGGCCACCGTCCTTACGGCGTTGGCGATGGCGATGATGGGGTTGGCGATGCCGCGCGCCACCCATAGACCGAGCACACCGGTGATAAGGCCGGCCACGACGGCGATCGACCAGAGAACGACCTTGGAGCGGTCGCGGATCTTTTCGATGATCGTGGCGGATTCGAGGTATTCCTCCTCGTAGGAACCGGCGCCGATAATCCAGTCCCAGGGTGCGAAATACATCAGGCGAACAGTCTTGTAGCGCGCCTTGGGGTCGCCCGCGTTCTTCCAGGGGTAGCGGTGCTCGGCCACTTCGCCCGGTTTCAGAACCTTGGTTTTGGCCACGATTTCCTGGATGAAGAGGTTGCCGTCGGTGTCCTTGGCCTGGGAGATGTCTTCGCCGTCACGGGTTCCGTTTTGGGAAATGACGTAGTGGCCCTTGCTGTCGAGCACGTACACGTAGCCGGTCGTCCCCACCTTGATGTCGTAGATGGCTTCACGCAGACTCTTGACACTTTCCTGGGGCAGGCCCACGTAGAGCATGCCCACGATGCGCTTGTCCTTGCTGTAGATGGGCTCGTAGGCCGTCAGGTACCACTTGTTGACCACATAGGCGCGGCCGACGAAGGTCTGGCCCCGCAGCACGGTGCTGATGACCGGGTTGGGCTTGCCGTCCGGGTTGGTGCGCGGGATATAGGTGCCGATGGCGCGCGTGCCGTCGTCCTTGACCACGTTGGTGGCCACGCGCAGCATGTCTCCGCCGCTGTTCATGCGCTGGAAGATCGTGCAGGTGAGGTCTTCGGCCAGGTTGCGGACCTCGTCCACCACAGGCACCGAGGCCGTCAGGTCGGTGGTCTGGCCGAACCAGCTGTTGCCCACGAGCATCTTGGGAAGCTCCACCGGGACCATGGTCTTGGTGTACTGGTTGACCGCGTTCCAGGTGACGTTTTCGTAGGCGAAGGCGATGCCGCCGTTGTCCGTAACCACCCGGCGGGCCACGTTGAGGTCGCTGCGCAGGGATTTGCGCAGCAGTTCGTCCTGGGTCTGGACCATCCGGTAGACGCCTTCGGCGATGTGGTCGAGGTCGATGCGGGCCAGTTTGATACTTTCCTGCCGCGCCACCTCGAACGTCTCGTTGCTCTGCTTGGTCACGAAGATACCGGCAATGATCAGCGGCACGAAGGTCGCGAACATACCGAGCATGACCAGTTTGGTTCTGAGTTTGAGGTCTCTAAGCATGGGTCTTTCCTCCCAATCGGTGGTGTTGATTGATGAAAAGGGTTTTGATCGCCGTGGCGATTTCCGAATCGTTGAGCGGCCGGCCGCTCCGGCACAGGCGCAGGGCCGACAAGGCCATTTCCTTGAACAGGCAGGTCCTGGGGTCCTGGATCAGCACTTCGCCCCCGACGCGGGCGATTTCGGCGGCCCCCTCGGCCCCGTCCACGTCCTTGCCGGTCAGCACGACCGCGACCGTGCGGGCGGCCATGACCTCGGAAACCGACAGCATGAGCATGTTGATGGCTCCGCGGCGTTCGGGAAAAGGGGAGGGGTGGACGCGCAGGGACGTTCGGTCGCCGTCCCGCACCGCCGTGACATATTCGCTTCCCGAGGCCAGATAGCAGGTGCCCGCCTCGAGCGGTGTGCCGTCCGCGGCCCGCCGGACCCGCAACGCGCTGTTGGCGTCGAGGTAATCCACGAAAGCGTCGAGATGGGCCTCGGCGGCGTATAAAACCGCCAGGTAGGCCGCCGGCCAGGTTGGATCGAGCTGGGGGATGATTTTCAGCAGGGCGCCGTAACCGCCTTCGGAGGCGCCTAAAACGACGCAGCGCTCGATGGCCTTGGCCAGCACCCCCCCATTCCGCGGGCGGGTGCGCAGCAGGCGCACGTTGTCCATCTTGACCCCGGCGGCCAGCTTGACCTTGTGCTTGATCAGGCGTTCCTGGTCTTCGAGGCTTGCGTTATCGCGCTGGGACGGTTTGGGCATGAAATCGATGGCGCCCAGACGCAGGGCATCGAAGGTCTCGGTGGCCCCGTCGCGGGTCAGGGCGCTGATCATGATGGTCGGCGTGGGGCGTTTGATCATGATATGCTTCAGGGTGGACAGCCCGTCCATTTCGGGCATTTTGATGTCCAGGGTGATCACGTCGGGCACGATCGCGGCAAGCATGTCCAGGGCCTCGCGGCCGTTGGCCGCTTCGCCCACCACCTGGAACCGTTCGTCGGCGTCAAACATCTGACGGACCACCTTGCGAATCAGACGGGAATCATCGACGATCATCAGGCGGATGGGCGTCTCGGCGGGTGCGGCGACCGGGGCGGGCGCGTCAGGGACCTTGAGGGTCTCCTCGCAACCGTCGCAGGCCAGCAGGGCCTCGCTGCCGCTGTTCTGCGGGCATCGGATCTCATGCTGCCGGCCGCACTCTTCACAAAAAATGATCAAAACGTTTCCCCTGCCTCGGCCACCGCGTTTTCCAGGAGGCACTGCGGTCGGCGGCCCGTTATGTTGGCACCGGTCGAATGAAGGTTTACTGCTGGATTGGTTCTCAACATGCCTCGCTGTGTCTCGTCTCCCGTCTTATGTTTTCGACCGGATAACCCGGTGACTTGAGCGCCCGGGGTCTTCCGATCCATGGGATTCAGCTCAGGGGCTTTTCCCGGAACATCTTCAAAAGCAGCTGGTAGAGGTCCTCATCCCGGTGGTTGAAGCGAAACTCGCATTCCTTGAGATGCAGACCGAAGCGGTCCGTGACCGCCAGCGGCATCTTGAACATGCGTTGCTGGGTGAACCCCAGAAAGTCTTCGATCACGCCGCCGCAGGCGTTGCCGGGGTCGCGCTCGTCGCCGAAGGCCGTCAGGCCGTAAAGCCGCCGGCTTTCCATATCCACGATGCCGTCGTAGCAGGCCCAGCGCTCGGGCAGGCAGAGGGCGCCGCCGTTGCCGTTGTTTCGGAGGCATTGCCGCAGACGGGCCGAGGACTGGACCGGTATCAGGTCGGTGCGCACCTGCCGGCCGACTTCCTTGAGGCCGAATATGGGCGCTTTGCCGTTCGTGGTCTCCAGGAGCGCCAGCGGATGCTGACCGAAAGGCGACTGATGCACGCAGACGGTGTAAATGCGCTCGCGGATGCGAATCAGATAGCGATTGACCGTATTACGGTTCAGACCGGTCAGCGCGGCGATTTGCTGCGCATCGAGATCCAGGGCAAAATATCTGATTATTTTGCGGAATTTATTTTCGGAGATTTTCGAACGACAAACGTATTTGTTTTTCATGGTCGGTGGCCGTCTTTGCGCGCGATGAATGATGCTGTTCTGATCAGGTCCGGTGTGGGCACTTTAACCATATGAAATAAATATAAATAATTCTGGGTTTATCGTTTCGCGCGCCCTTTCCGCTGCTATCGCCCCAAAATACGGGGTTTCACGCGTTTGCGGACGTGGTGTTCTGGGGAGCTTGCAAGCTTCGTGCCCGTATATAATTGTACACGATCTAGTGGTTCTGCCGGGTGTCGATATCCATCGGGTCTAAAAATGAAGGAAGGTGCTGACGGATTTTGTCAGTCGAATTGACAAAATCTGTCAGGTGCCGACGGGGAGCCGGGGAGGCCGGGTCGTGCCCGGGACCGGCGTCGTCGGCATCGGAAGAGGGCCCCTGTGTCCGGGTGCCGCTAGTTGAGTTGGGAGGCGGAAATGTATTTCTGGAGCGCCTGATAATCGTCCGGATAGATGTCCACGAAAGTCACACCGATATCATAGCCGTCCTGGTCCGGACGCTCCTTGCACCAGGCCACCCGTGAGACGGCGGTGAGGGGGGCCAGGGCCTGACCGTCGTCGATGACGGCGGCATAGCTTCGTTTGTGATGCTGCCAGCCCGTCAACTGGATTTCGAGGCCGATCAGGTCACCGGGTTTGAAAGGCGTCGGGCCGGTAAAGCAGATCCCGCCGGCGCTGATATTGACCCCGACGCCGCGCTGGATGTCTTCCGTCAGGGGATATTCGATCTTTTTGGCTTCGATGGTGACATCCTCGGAAATACGGTGGAATTTGCGCTGATCGCTGAGATGCTGATCCGTGGGCATGGGTGATCTCCTTGGTGGCCGTCACGTGATACGGGCGCTGGGTTTTCTTTCCGGCTATTTATCCTAGTGTCCGCCAAATGAAAAGTCTTTCCGTGGCCCCCGGCTTGCTCTCCAAGGGCGAATGCTCTATAAGGTGGGGGCCTTTTTTCACGAGCGGGAAACGCCATGCATCCAGATAAGCCGCAGATGGGCATCGATATCGCCGGTCTGCACCTGAAAAATCCGGTCATGACCGCTTCCGGGACCTTCGGATACGGCGGGGAGTTCAAGGACCTGGTCGATTTGAACCGGCTGGGCGCCATTATCGTCAAGGGGCTGTCGCTGCGGCCGACGGCCGGCAACCCGCCACCGCGCATCGTGGAAACACCCGCCGGCATGTTGAATGCCATCGGGCTCGAGAACATCGGCATCGAGGCCTTCCGTAAGACACGGCTCAAATTTCTTCGCCGGCTGGAAACGCCGGTGATCGTCAACCTTTACGGTCAACAGGCCGAAGATTACGAAGCGCTGGCGGACATCGTGGACGAAACGCCCGACATCGCGGCCGTTGAGGTGAACATCTCCTGCCCCAACGTGAAGGCCGGCGGCATTGCCTTCGGCGTGAGCGCCGCCGCGGCTGGCGATCTGACCGCCCGCATCCGGGCGCGCACCGCCAAGCCCCTGATCGTCAAACTTTCCCCCAACGTGACCGATATCGTGCCCATCGCCCAGGCCGCGGCCGCGGCCGGAGCCGACGCGCTTTCGCTGATCAACACGATTACCGGCATGGCGGTGGATATCGAAAACCGCCGGCCCAAACTGGCCAACATCACCGGCGGCCTTTCCGGCCCGGCCATCCGGCCCGTGGCCGTGCGCATGGTCTGGCAAGCGGCCCGGGCGGTCGACATCCCCGTGATCGGGATTGGCGGCATCATGAACCACCGCGACGCTCTCGAGTTTTTCATCGCCGGGGCTTCGGCCGTCCAGGTGGGTACGGCCAACTTCGTCAACCCGGGGGCCAGCATGGCCATCCTCGACGGACTGGAGGACTACATGCGGGCCCACGGGATTGCCGACATCAGCGATCTGGTCGGCAGCCTCGAAACCGCGACAGCCGATTGAGGCCGGCGCCGCGGCTCACCGCCGAATCCCTCTGGGAGGGTGGGGCCGATGGAACCGCCAACCATGGAGACAAGGACAGCCGGACAGCCGACAACCGCAGCGACCAACCGAAAGGAGGCGGAATGGAATTCAAGACACCCAACGACATCCTGGACTACGCGATCGGCAAAGAGAAGGAAGCCAAACAGTTCTACCTCGATATCAGCGAAGAAGAGACCCTGTCCGGCAATCGCCAGGTGTTTAGAGATTTTGCCAAGGAAGAAGACAAGCACGTGGTCCTGCTCGAAAAGCTAAAGGCGGGCGTTATCGCCGAGGGTATCGACAATTATGAATTCAAGTGGATCAAGGATATCAAACGCAGCGATCTGCTCCTGGATATTGAATACGAGAAAGGCATGCACTATCGTGACATTCTGATGCTGGCCATCAAGCGCGAAGAAAAGGCGCTCAAACTCTATAACGATCTGCAGGTCCGGATCGAGGATCCCGACCACGTCAAGATTTTCAAGATGCTCTGCCAGGAAGAAGCCAAGCACAAGCTCGCCCTCGAGACCATGTACGACGACCATATGGCTGAAATGGGGGATTGAACCCGATTGTCGTCGGGCATCAACCGGAGCGCCATCCGGCGCCGGGACGTTCGAGCGCGGTACGCTGCAGGCCAGGGCGTTACGGTTAGCCCCGGTCGTTTACAGGAGGCATGTATGCGGATGTTCTTGCAATGGGGATTGATGCTGGTGCTGCTCGCCGCACCGGCCGCAGCGTCCGACCCGGCCCTGCGGAAAGCGGACGCTCGCCATGCCGCCGGCGGGCTGGAGGATCTCGAGGCCGCGCTGGACCTGTATGCCCGGGCCCGACAGGCAGCACCGCTGGATTATGAAACCCTGTGGAAAAGTGCGCGGGCGCATCGCGATTACGCCGATCGGGCCAAACAGGATACGCTTGCCGACTGGAAGGCGATCTGTAAAACCCAGGGCAAAATCGCCATGCAACTGGCCGAAAAGGCCGTCGGCCTGGCCCCGGAACGTGTGGAGGGGCACTATTATTACGGGCTGAGCGTGGGCATCTATTCCGATGGGGTCAGTATCTTTACGGCCTTGAGTGAAGGTCTCAAGGACAAAACCCAGACCAGTTTCGAGAAAGCCTACGCGCTCGACAAGCACTACAACGATGCCGGGCCGATCCTGTCTCTGGGCCGTTTCTGGACGGTGTTGCCCTGGCCGATGCACGATCGCCAGAAGGCCCTGAACTATTTTCGCGAGTATGAAGCCACCGGATTTCTGGACACGTATGCCGAAGCGCAGGTCTATTTCGGTGAATTGCTGATGAAAATGGGCGGCAAGGCCAACAAGCAAGAAGCCCGGCGCTGGCTGGAACGCGCCGCCCAGGCGCCTGAGCGCTATTACGCCGAATGGGCCGCGCGTCTGCTGGCTCAACTCGGCTGATGGCCGATGCGAATGCTGTTCCCCCGAATAATGGAAGGAGATATGTGACCATGACGCGAAAAACACCATTGATTGTCTCCCTGGCCCTGGGGTGGATGCTCCTGTCGGTTTTTGCGGCAGGCGCCGCCGACCGGGAAATTGCCGGTGTGAACTTTCCCGGCGAGAAAACCGTTGAAGGCAAGCAACTGCAGCTCAACGGCGTGGCCCTGCGCACCAAATTCTTCATCAAGGTCTTCGCCGGTGGTTTCTACCTGGAAAATCCCACCCGTGACGCCGAGGAAGCCATCACCTCCGAGCAGATCAAACATTTTCACCTGCATTACCTGACCAGCAAGGCCACGGCCAAAAAATTGCAGGACGGCTTCAAGGAAGCCATTATCAAGGCCAATCCGCCCGAAATGGTGGCAAAGCACATGGCCGATATTGAACGCTACGCCTCCTGGCTGGACCAGGACATGGCCCCCGGGGCCACATCGATTGCGACCTACGTTCCCGGCAAGGGCCTGACCCTGATCTACAAAGGGCAGGAAAAAGGCACCATCGCCAACCCGGCCTTCGCCCAGATGTACTTTCGCTACAACCTGGGGGAAAAGGCCGATAAGAAGCTGCGTAAGGGGTATTTGGGGGAGTAGATCCGGTCCCGGCCGCGCTGTGTCGTCTCAAAAAAGATAAAGCTGGAGCATCATACTGCTCCAGCTTTATTATTTGAACGCGAAACGTCTCCTCTGGTGCATAGACAAGGACTGTCCAGTCAAGGAAATTGCAATTAAAGTCATGTTCATTTTCTTGCACGAGCAAGAAAACGAACCAAAAGAAACCGCCCGCGTCCCGCTTAGCCCTGCGCGTCGATGCCAGGTTCGGCGCGTGTCGGAACTCGCTGCGCTCAAACAAGCCGACACGCTTTTTCCGAACCTGCCACCGATGCTCAGCGCGGGACGATGGGGAGAAACTCGAAGCCCC
>JASJCV010000129.1 GCA_030065275.1 Desulfobacterales bacterium
AACGAGGACCTGATTGAAGCCATTGCGCTGGGACACGATATCGGGCACACGCCCTTTGGTCATGATGGTGAGCGGTTCCTGAGTCGCCTCTGCGAAAACCACGGCATCGGGGGCTTCCAGCACAATCTTCAGAGCGTGCACTTTCTCGAACGGGTCGAACGCAAAGGGCGCGGATGGAATCTCTGCCTGCAGACCCTTGACGGTATTCTTTGCCACGACGGGGAAGTTCACGACCAGCGCCTGAAACCACAATGGGATAAAGACTTCGGCACGTTCGATCAGGGTTTGACGGCCAAACGCCGCGATCCCCACATGGCGCTGATGCCCATGTCGCTCGAGGGTTGTGTGGTCCGCATGGCCGATACGATTGCCTATATCGGCCGGGACATCGAGGATGCCATCCGTCTGGGGCTGGTCGCACGCGCCGACCTGCCGGACGGAGCGGTCAAAGTGCTGGGCAGCACCAACGGCACCATTGTTTACAACCTGGTGACCGATGTCATCCGCCATAGCTACCGGCAGCCCTATCTGACCTTCTCGACGGATGTTTCCGAGGCGCTCAAAACCCTCAAGGCGTTCAACCTGGAACGAATTTACATGAACCCCAGCATCAAACGCCACACCTTGAAAATCGAGCAGCTATTCGTTCTTTTATTCAATCGGTACATGAAGGATATACAACTAACCAACCGGGACTCCGTAATATTCAAAAACTACCTTAGTGATATGGACCAGCGCTATCTGGATGAGCACCGCCCCGCGGAAATCGTAAGGGATTTCATCGCCGGGATGACCGATCGCTACTTTCTCCAACAGTGCCCGGCCTCGTTGCGGCCCGAAGTGGAGAACCGCTGATGGCCGTCATCCATCCAGCACCACCGTCTGAACGGTCTTATCGTCGGGTCGGCGGCATCGGAAGGTTGGCGTCTTTTCAGGTCGTGGTCCGCGAAACGGACCTCTATGTTCAGGCGGACGGGGACCTGGCGCTGCAATGCCGCGAGGCGGTGATCCAGCAGCGGGCCTATCTGGAGGCCTTCATTCAGGCCCACCCGTCGTTTTTAACCACCCGGACACCGTGGCGGGAGGAGACACCGGCACCCGCTGTGGTGACCGCCATGATCCGTGCCAGTCGCCTGGCCGGCGTGGGTCCCATGGCAGCCGTGGCCGGTGCTCTGGCCGATCGCGTCGGCCGCGAACTGCTGGCAATGTCCGCCGAGGTGGTGGTCGAGAACGGTGGCGATATCTTCATGGCGGTTCGCCGCCCGGTCACGGTGGGCGTCGATGCCGGCCGTTCGCCTTTGAGCCGCAAAATCGGCCTGCGTGTATCCGGGGAGGGCGACCCCCTGGCCATATGCACCTCGTCCGGAACGGTCGGACATTCCCTGAGCTTCGGTAGCGCCGATGCCGTATGCGTCGTGGCCTCCCAGGGGGCCCTGGCCGACGCCGCGGCGACGGCATTGGCCAACCGTGTCAACCGGCCCGATGATTTAAGGGCGGCCATTGAATCCGCCCGCGCCATCGAGGGCCTCATCGGGGTGGTCGGCATCTGTCAGGATCAGATGGGGGCCTGGGGCGATCTGAAAATCGTACCGCTTTAGGATACCGGCAATTGCGGTGTGCCACAGGGCAGTGAAGGTCGCCGGCGGAACGCCGCCCCGTTGCGGCTGCTGGGATTGAAAGCTTTGGATTTTCAAATGTTTGAAGATCAGCCGCCCCAGTCGGAGCAGGGAAAAAAAGGTTGAAGTCTGGAGATAAAAAGAGTAGCTAATGGTTTTCATGAAGACGCTCCGGAACAGCGGCAATAGGGTCAACCTCCCGCGCCATGGCGAAATTCAACCGCCGGTTCACCCCTCCACGCCCGCGCCCGGGCAGCGTCCGGGCATCGGCGTCCTGGCGTCCGACCACATCGCATGATTGGAGACCATTCGCATGAAGAAAGTTAAAATCGGCTTCTGGTTCCTACTGATTGCTTTTCTCCTGCTCGTTGGCTATCAGAACAAAGCGTTTTTCCTTCAGAAGAATACCTTCGGCCTGAATCTGTTCGTTACCGATGCCTACATGACACCGGAGATTTTCAATGGCGTCCTTTTCGGCGTCTGTTTCCTGGCCGGCTTGATCATCGCCTATTTTTTCGGCCTTTTCGATCGATTCCGTGCCAATAAAACCATCAAGCAACTGAATTCGGACCTTGAAAGCCAGCGTCAGCAGATCGAGACCCTGAACACCGAGCTGAATGCGTTTAAAAGTGCTTCCTCCCCGCCTGTGGAACAGCCCGCCACCGAGGAAGATACCGCCGGTGAAACCGAAGCGACCCAGGTTATCAGCTGAGCCCGCGTGAATGATGCATTCGAATGTCCGGCCAGCCGCATGAATCGGCCTCCTGACCCCGATCATACGGCGGTGCCCCCCCGAGCCGTTGCGGTATGAGTGCCTCCAAGTCAACCCCCATGATCAAGCAGTATCTGTCCATCAAGGATGAATATCCGGATGCGATCCTGCTTTACCGCATGGGGGACTTCTACGAGATGTTCTTCGAGGACGCCGAGCGGGCCGCCCGCATCCTGGAAATAACCCTCACCTCCCGCAACAAGAACGATGCCCGCCCCGTGCCTATGTGCGGTGTGCCCTACCGGGCCGTTCAGGGGTATATCGCCCGCCTCCTGGAAAAAGGCCACAAGGTGGCCATTTGCGACCAGGTCGAAGACCCGTCCCAGGCCAAAGGCATTGTCAAACGCGAAGTCGTCCGGGTGATGACCCCCGGCATGATCACCGAAGAAAGCCTTCTGGATGCCCGGACCCACAATTACGTCCTGGCCCTGAACCGATCCGAAACGCTTGTCGGGCTAGCCTATCTCGACATCTCCACGGGCGTCTTCCGGGTCACCGAAACCAGCGACCCCCGGCGCGCCCTGGAGGAGACCCAGCGGATCGATCCACGCGAAATCCTTCTCCCGGAAAGCGACCTCCCCGACGCTTACGGCGATACCGTGACCCGCCTGTTTGTCGAGCGGACGGTAAGCCGCCAGTCCGATCGCTATTTTGACCCCCGCCGCGGCCGGGAGCTTCTCCTCAAACTTTTCAACACCTTTTCGCTGGCCGGCTTTGGTTGCGAAGACATGACCATCGGTGTCGGGGCCGCCGGCGCTCTGGTGCGTTACCTCAAAGAGACCCAGAAGCAGACCGTCGATCATTTCGCCGGCATCGAAACCTACAGTATCGAGGGTTATCTGTGGATCGACGAACCCAGCTGCCGCAATCTGGAGCTGACGGCTAATATTCAAACGGGTTCGCGACGCGGGTCGCTGCTGAATGTCATCGACCATACCGTGACCGCCATGGGGGCCCGCTGCCTGCGGGAATGGCTGCGCTACCCCCTGACGGACCCCGTTGCGATTGCGGCGCGTCATGATGCGGTCGAGGAAATCAGCACCCAAAACACGCTGCGCACGGAGCTGCGCGAGGCCCTCCAAGAGGTACACGACCTGGAGCGCCTGGCCAGCAAAATTGCCATGGAGCGCGCCAATGCACGCGATCTGCTGGCCGTGAAAAGCTCGCTCCAGATCCTGCCCGCAATCGCCCGCAAACTTGCGGCCCTGAAGGCGGACCTGTTCGCTTTTCCGGTGGCGCTGGAGCCTTTAACCGCAATCGCCGACCGGATTGAGGCCGCCATCCGTGAAGACGCGCCGCCGGTCCTGAACGAGGGCGGTCTCATCCGCAGCGGCTACGACGCCGAACTCGACGATTTGATCCAGATCAGCCGCGACGGCAAGGGATGGCTCGCCCGGCTTGAAAACCAGGAGCGGGAGGCCACCGGCATCAGCGCCCTGAAGGTTCGCTTCAACAAAGTTTTCGGCTATTTCATCGAAGTGCCCAAAACGCGCTCGGACGACGTGCCGGCGAATTATGTTCGCAAGCAGACGCTGGTCAATGCCGAGCGCTACATCACGGATGAGCTCAAGACCTTCGAGGCCAAGGTCCTCAACGCCGAGGAGCGGCGCGCGGTGATGGAATACCGGATATTCAGCCAGGTGCGTGCTGAGGTCGCCGGTCACCAACAGGACCTTCAGGCCACCGCCCGGCAACTGGCGGCCGTCGACAGTATCGTCAATCTGGCCGAAATCGCGGTCCAATACGATTACACCCGCCCGGTGCTCAACAGGGACGGCATCATCCACATCGAAGACGGCCGCCATCCGGTGATAGAAAAAATGATCGCCGGCGAGCGCTTCGTTCCCAACAGCATCCATCTGGATAACGAGGGGGCCCAGGTGCTCATCATCACCGGGCCCAACATGGCCGGCAAGTCCACGATCCTGCGGCAGACGGCCCTGGCGGTGATACTGGCGCAGATGGGGGGGTTCGTGCCGGCCGCCAGTGCCTCGATCGGCGTCGTCGACAAAATTTTCACCCGGGTCGGCGCCCTGGACAATCTCTCGCTGGGGCAGAGCACTTTCATGGTGGAGATGCAGGAAACGGCGAACATCCTGCATAACGCTACCGGCGCGAGCCTGGTCATCCTGGACGAGATCGGACGCGGTACCAGCACCTACGACGGATTGAGCATTGCCTGGGCCGTGGCCGAATGCCTGCACGATCTTAAGGGCGCGGGCGTCAAGACGCTCTTCGCCACCCATTATCACGAACTGACCGAACTGGTCCTTACGCGCCAGCGTGTCCAAAACTACCATATCGCCGTCAAAGAGTGGAACGACGACATCATCTTTCTGCGCAAGCTGGTTGAAGGCGGGACCAATCGAAGCTATGGTATACAGGTGGCGCGTCTGGCCGGCATCCCCGAAGATGTGATCCGGCGCGCCAAAACGATTCTGGCCGATATCGAGCGCGAGGCCCACGCCTTCCGGGGCGCGCCCGGCGAATCCCGGGCGACCGACGACGAGCAGCGCCAGGTGCAGTTGGGGCTGTTTCCGAATCCAGCCGACGGTCTGCTGGAATGGCTGCGTCGGATCGACATCGCGCAGACAACGCCCCTCGAGGCCCTGCAATTACTGAATGACATGCAGACCAGGATCAAACGGCAGTCGGATTGAATATGCACAGGGCGGTTCGCGACATAGGGATCGTATTGGCGCTGGTGATTGCGTTCGTGTCCATGGCCGGCCAGGCCGATGCGGCCTCCACCCGGGACCGGTTTTTCCAGGCCGAAAAGGCCTACCGCGAGCTGACCCGATCCCCCGACCGCCAGAAGTACCGTCATCACTGGCTGCGGGTCATCGAGAAATATGAAACCGCCTACGAACGCGAGCCCGACGGCGAGTGGGCGGCGGCCAGCCTCTACCGCGCCGGTATCATCTGGCTGGAACTCCACCGTTTTTCCGGGCGCACGGCCGATCGCCGGATGGGTGTCGAACGCCTCCAATCGGTCGCCACTCAATTTTCCCGGAGTGCCTACCGCGCCCGGGCGGCGGACAAACTCCGGCAAATGGGCATCAAGGTTGCCCGCGCATCAGCCCCGAAGCAGGCGGCACGCGCACCGGCACCGAAAAAGGCGGTTCGCGCGCCGGCCCCGAAAAACGATCCCGGGGGGCGTAAACACTATGTCACAGCCGAGCGCTGTCGGCAGAAGCTGGAAAAAAACCCCCGGCGGAAAAAACACCGCGACGTCTGGCTGACGTGTATCGATCATTACGAAGCCGCCTTCGAGGCGGACAGAAAAGGGGAGACCGCCGCCCAATCGCTGCTGCGCACCGGTGAGCTCTA
Source organism: Desulfobacterales bacterium (assembly GCA_030065275.1). Taxonomy (GTDB): domain Bacteria; phylum Desulfobacterota; class Desulfobacteria; order Desulfobacterales; family UBA5852; genus JABZFP01. The sequence goes on from JASJCV010000129.1 coordinate 5,719, forward strand.
CCTGGGTCTCAGCCGCTACTCGCGCAGCGACGCGGATCGTGACAACGGGATGCGCTTCCTGAAGCGCGTGGCCCGGGACTATCCGGAAACGCCGTCCGGCAAAGCGGCCCGCAAGCGCCTGGGAACGGACGCCCCCCGCGAAAAAGCCGCCCTGTCGGCGGCCAAACCCCAGCCCCAGACGGCGAAGCCGGCCCCGGGCAACGGTGGCGCCGGCACCAACCGAACGGTCAACGAACTGCGGTTCTGGTCCAATCCCAACTATACGCGGGTGGTCATCGACACGGACGGCAAGGTGCCCTACACCTACCGCTTGCTCAAGAAGGACCCCGATCTCAAAAAACCCCAGCGGCTTTTTGTCGATCTGCGCAATACCCGCCTGCGCCAGAACTTCCCCAGCGTGGTGCCCATCAACGACAACCTGCTCATGGATGCCCGCGCCGGCCAGTACGACCCTGAAACGGTGCGGGTCGTCATGGACATCAAATCCTTCAAGACGTACAAAATCTTTTCGCTGATGAACCCCTTCCGGATCGTCATCGATGTCTGGGGCCAGTCCAATGGCACACAAACGGCGGACCGGCGCGAAACGGCCACGATCAACGTGCCCCAAGAAAAGATTCCGCCGGGATCGCTGACCCGTTCGCTGGCGCTGGGGGTCAGCCGGATCGTCATCGACGCCGGACACGGCGGCAAGGATCCCGGGGCGCGCGGCTACTATCGCAAGGCCCGCGAAAAGGACATCACCCTGTCCATTGCCAAGAAACTGGCCAAGAAAATCAAGACCCGTTTGGGCTGCGAAGTCATTCTGACACGCAACGAGGACAGTTTCCTGACCCTCGAGGAGCGCACCGCCCTGGCCAACACCAAGAACGCCGATTTGTTCATCTCGATTCATGTCAACGCCCACCGGAACAAGCGCGCTTACGGGACCGAGACCTATTTTCTGAACCTGGCCACCGACGAGGAGTCCATTCGGGTGGCCGCCATGGAAAACGCCACCTCGACCCGGAACATCAGCGACCTGCAGACCATTCTGATGGACCTGATGCAGAATGCCAAGATCAACGAATCGAGTCGCCTGGCCGGATACGTCCAGAGCAACATGATCCGCTACCTTGACCGCAAATACAGCAACGTGAAGGACAAAGGGGTCAAGCAGGCGCCGTTCTACGTCCTCCTGGGGGCCCAGATGCCGGCCATCCTGATTGAAACCGCGTTTATCAGCAATCCCCGGGAGTGCAAACGCCTGATGGATCCGGCGTTTCAGGATCGCCTCAGTGACGGCATCGTCAGCGGCATTGAAAAATATATCCAGGAGACCAGCCCGACGGCCTTCCAACACGACCGGCAGCCGAATCAAAAGGACGGCTAACCGTCGCCGCCCAGGACCCTCTGTCCGGTTTCGCCCCCGGCGGCAGGTGCGAGGGGCGCAGGCGATGAAAAGGAGACCACATGGGCACCCTGCACGGCGATGCCGGACCGCCGGTTCCGCCGCTCCTGGTGCTGTCGCTGGGGGTCGTGGCCATATCCTTCGGGGCGATATTCGTTCGCCTGGCCGAGGCGCCGGCCCTCGTCACCGCCGCCTACCGGGTCGGACTGGCCAGCATCCTGCTGGCGCCGGCGGCCTGCTGGCGCCAGCGGCGTGAACTCGCCGGGCTTGGACGGCGGGACGCCGCGCTGGCGTTTCTGGCGGGCTTTTTTCTGGCGCTGCATTTTGCCACCTGGATCGCTTCGCTGGACTACACCTCGGTCGCCAACTCGGTGGTGCTCGTGAACACCAATCCCATCTGGGTCGGGCTGCTGGGGCCGCTGTTGACCGGTGAGCGCCTCCGTCGCCGTACGGCCGGGTGCATCCTTCTGAGTGTCATCGGGGCTTTCATTATCGGCTGGGGCGATCTGGCCATGGGCGGGGCCGCGCTGTACGGCGACGCACTGGCACTGGCCGGTGGTGTCTGTGCGGCTTTCTACCTCCTGATCGGCCGCAACCTGCGGGCGCGCGTATCGCTGCTGGCCTATATTCTGCTATGCTACGGCAGCGCCGCCGTCTTTCTGTGGATCGCCGTTCTGGGACTTGGGTCTGAATTCACGGGATTCAGCGCGACCACCTGGGCCGCCTTCGGCGGCATGGCCGTTTTCTCCCAACTCGTGGGACACAGCAGCTACAACTGGGCTCTCAAATGGCTGCGCACCAGCACGGTGGCCATCAGCCTGCTGGGCGAGCCGATCGGGGCCAGTCTTTTGGCCTGGATGATTTTCGGAGAAGTTTTAACCGCAACCAAACTGATCGGCGGGGTGTTGGTGCTGACCGCGATTTATCTGATCGCCCGCGAAGAGATGCACGCGCCAGATTGACCCGACGGGCGCCGCGCATACCAGCGGGCGCCCCCCGCCGAGGTGCATGGCATCAAAAACCATTACCCGAGGGAGGAACACCATGTCGTTCGATCATATCGTGTATGGCTGTGAAGACGGGATCGCCGTCATCACCTTCAATCGTCCCAAAGCTCTCAACGCCCTCAACGCCGCCCTGCTGGCGGAGTTTGATGCGGCGCTGGACAACGTCGAAAACGATCCGGCCGTGCGGGTCCTGGTGCTGACCGGTGCCGGCGAAAAGGCCTTCGTGGCCGGGGCGGACATCAACGAGATCAATCGGTTGGGGCCCTTGGGGGCCAAACGGTTTGCCCGGCGGGGTGCTGAAGGGATCACACGCCTGACCCGGCTCGCCGTTCCGGTGATCGCGGCCGTGAATGGCTTTGCTCTGGGAGGCGGCACCGAAATGGCCCTGGCCTGCGATTTCATCTTCGCCGCCCAGAGCGCCCGCTTCGGGCTGCCGGAGATCAATCTCGGGATCATTCCCGGGTTCGGGGGTACGCAACGGCTGCCGCGCCTGATCGGACCGGCCCGGGCCCGGGAGCTGATCTACACCGGACAGATGATCGACGCCGAGGAGGCCCTGCGGCTGGGCATCGTCAACCGGGTCTGCGCCGACGACGAACTCATGGACACCGTGCGGGAAACCGCCCGTCTGATCGCCGCCAAGGGACGGGTGGCCCTGCGCGCGGCCAAGCAGGCGGTCAACACGGGCTTGAACGTTGATCTCGATTCCGGCCTGGCGCTGGAGAACGACGCCTTCGCCCTCTGTCTGGCCAGCCCCGACGCCAAAGAGGGGACCGGGGCCTTTCTGGAAAAGCGTCCGGCCGTTTTCAACGGCCCGCTTGATGACGACTGATCCGAGCCGTTGGCGACCACCGGCCCCGGACGGACAGCTGCCATCGGCCCCTCGGCAAGCGTCGGCGTCGGCTGGCCGTCCGCCGGCGATCCGGTCGATGAAAGCCCGCAACCGTGTGATTTTATTCTTGACAGTCAAGAGGGCTTTCGTTATCCAAATGCGAGCCAGGGACGTTTCGAAAATGATGGGATCAAATTTCTATTTTCTTTTCTTCGGCTTTACGGGGGACTTTCTTTTTAGAAAGTCCGCCCATGCAAGCGTGTCGTAGCGATAAAAGACAAATCGATCGGCAAGACCATGGGGGGACGCAAGCAATCGACCCACGGTCTGCACACAGGCTGCGGGTTGGCAAACCGGCAGCTTTTTTTTTACCGGCCGATTATGATAATAGTCTTCTCCGCCGACCGGCTGAAAATATCTCCCGACCCCCAGGCACAAGGAGGATGAGCGCGCATGATCTACGATATCGAATACGAAACCATGCCCCGTGAAGCGTTGGAGGCCATCCAATTTCGCCGACTCAAAGCGACGATCGAGCGCGGCTACGCCAGCGTGCCGTTCTATCGGCAGAAATTCGAGGCCGCCGGCATCACCCCCGGGGACATTCAATCGCTTGACGATCTGCCGCGCCTGCCCTTCACCACCAAGCAGGATCTGCGCGACAACTATCCCTTCGGCATGTTTGCCGTGCCGATGGAAAATGTCGTGCGGATCCACGCCTCCTCCGGCACCACGGGGCAGCCCACCGTCGTGGGCTACACCGCGCGCGACGTGGACACCTGGGCCGGCCTCATGGCCCGATCGCTGATGGCGGGCGGCGCCACCCGCGGTGACATCATCCACAATGCCTACGGCTACGGCCTTTTTACGGGGGGTCTGGGCGCCCACTACGGTGCGGAAAAGCTGGGGGCCTCCGTCATCCCGGTATCGGGCGGCAACACCAAGCGGCAGGTCGTGATCATGAAGGATTTCGGTCCCACCATCCTGACGGCCACGCCGTCCTACGCCCTGCATTTGGCCGAAGTGGCCGACGAAATGGGGGTGTCCTTCCCCGATCTCAAATTCAAATACGGGATCTTCGGGGCCGAACCCTGGTCGGAGCGCATGCGCGACGAGATCGAGGAGAAACTGGGCCTCGTGGCGGTCGACATCTACGGATTGAGCGAGGTCATCGGCCCGGGCGTGGCCATGGAATGCTACGAGGCCAAGAAAGGGTTGCATATTTTCGAAGACCATTTCATTCCCGAAATCATCGATCCGCAAACCGGCGAAGTCCTGCCCTATGGCGAAACCGGAGAGCTCGTCTTCACGTCGATCACCAAGGAGGCCTTCCCGGTCATCCGCTACCGCACGCGCGACATCACCGCCCTCAGCCCGGAGCCCTGTATCTGCGGCCGCACCATGGTGCGCATGAACAAGGTCAGCGGCCGCAGCGACGACATGCTCATCATTCGCGGGGTGAATGTCTTCCCCAGCCAGATCGAAAGCGTGCTGATGGAGATGAAGCATATCGAGCCCCATTACCAGCTCGTGGTCGACCGGGAAGGCCAGCTGGACATCCTGACGGTGATGGTCGAAGTCTCCGAGGCCATGTTTTCCGACGAGGTCAAGACCCTTCAGGGGATGGAGCAGGAAATTACAAAGAATATCAAGGACTATCTGGGAGTGTCCGCCAAGGTCAAACTGGTCGAGCCCAAGGCGATCGCGCGCAGCCAGGGCAAGGCGGTGCGGGTGATCGACAACCGCCAAATCTAAGACTCAGGGGACAAATTGCGGGTCGCTCGGAAGCCGCGTCCCGTGCTCAAGATTCAGGGATCAAGGAGGCCATCATGCATGCTGAGCAGATATCCGTCTTTCTCGAAAACAAGGCCGGCCGGTTATGCGAGGTCACCGGCGTGCTGTCCGAAGCCCAGGTCAACATCCGAGCGCTGGCCCTGGCCGACACCTCGGATTTCGGTGTCTTGCGCCTGATCGTGGACGATACCGAAAAAGCCAAGACGGCCCTCAAGACCGCGGGGTTCACGGTCGGCAAGACCGACGTTCTGGCGGTCGAGGTCCCGGACCGGCCCGGTGGGCTGCACGAAATCCTCGACCTGCTCCAGTCCGCAGGGATCAATGTCGAATACATGTACGCCTTTGTGAACGTGACCGGCGAGAACGCCGTCATGATTTTCCGGTTCGACGAAACCGAAAAGGCGATCACCACTTTGCAGGAAAAGGGCTTCAAAATTCTGGACGGCCAAAAGGTATACAGCCTTTAGCCTGCGCGAAGATCGCACCGTCCCTGCGGTTGGAGCGGTCGTACCGTCGTCGATCCTGTTCAAACGCTGCCGGGGCAACGCTTCCGGCATCATCCTAACGATGGGAGGAGATATGAAGTCTCGAAGTTTCAAGCTCGTCATCGCTGTGCTGGTTATCATGCTGGCCGCCGTTCCCGCTTTCGGCGCCGATTCCGTCAAAATCGGGGCCATCCTGGCGGTTACCGGACCGGCATCGTTTTTAGGCGGCCCCGAAGCCCGGACGCTGGAAATGCTGGTCGAGCAGACCAACGCCGCCGGGGGCATCAACGGCAAGCAGGTCGAACTGATCATCAAGGATTCCGGCGCCAGTCCGGAAAAAGCCATCTCGTTCGCCAAACAGCTCATCGAGGAAGAGCAGGTCGTGGCGGTCATCGGGCCCTCCACCTCCGGTGAAACCATGAAGATCAAGAAGATCTTCGAGCAGGCCGGAACACCGCTGGTTTCCTGTGCAGCGGCCGAGGTCATCGTCAACCCGGTGGCCCGTTACGTCTTCAAAACTCCCCAGAAAGACTCCTACGCCGCCACGAAAATCTTCCAGACCATGAAGGACATGGGCATTTCCAAGATCGCCGTGCTGGCCGGCAACACCGGCTTCGGCAAGGCCGGCAAGGCCCAGTTGCTGAAGATCGC
>JASJCV010000130.1 GCA_030065275.1 Desulfobacterales bacterium
CGCAGGGTGGTGCTCTTGCCGGCACCGTTGGCGCCGATGATGCAAATGATCTCACCTTCCTCGATGGTGAAGTCGATCCCGTGCAGGGCCTTGATATTTCCGTAGGAAACTTTAAGATTTGCGACCGTCAGCATTAATGCACCGCCTCCTTGCCCAGGTAGGCCTCGATGACCTTGGGGTTCTGCTGGATTTCCGCCGGTGTTCCCTCGGCGATCACCTCGCCGAAGACCAGCGTCTGAATCCGTTCGCACAATTCCATGACCATTTTCAGGCGATGTTCGATGAGATAGATGGCCAGTCCCAACTCCTCGTGCACTTTGCGGATGATGCCCATCATCTGGTCCAACTCTTCGGGGGTCATGCCCACGGTGGGCTCGTCCAGAAACAGGATTTGGGGTTCGCTGGCCAGCGCCCGGGCCATCTCCACCCGACGCTGAGCCCCGTAAGGCAGGTTGGTCACCAACTGGTCGGCCAGGGAATCGATATCCATGAGGGCAAGCAATGCCCGCGCCTTGGTTTCACTGGCCGCTTCCTCACGGTTGCGCCGCGGTGTGCCGAAAAATGCCCCCGTCAACCCGTAGGTCAATCGCGAATAGCGGGCCATCATGACATGCTCCAGCACCGTCATATGCCGCCAGAGGCATAGGTTCTGAAAGGTACGGCCGAGGCCGCGCGAGGCGACTTGGTGGGGCTGAAGCCCGACGATGCTCTTCCCGCCAAGGGCGATGCGGCCTTCGGTGGGGGTGTAAATCCCGGTGATCAGGTTGAATATGGTGGTTTTGCCGGCGCCGTTGGGACCGATCAGGGCCCGGATCTGCCCCGGTTCGATTTCAAGATTGAAATTGTGAACCGCCCGCAGCCCGCCGAAAAAATGCGTCATGTTCTCCACTTGCAGCAACGGCATGCTAGACCTCTTCCTCGGGTTTGCGCTTGGGTTGGACCAGTTTGCGAACGTTGAACTCCTTGAAGGCCACCAGACCGGTGGGCCGGTAGATCATGACCAGGATCAGAAGCAGCGGAATGACGATCCATTTGTAGAGCGCCAGCGGCCGCAGCATCTCGCCCAGCAGATTGATGCTGACCGCCCCGACGATGGAGCCATAGACCGAGTTCAGGCCCCCGAAATAGACCATGGCCAGCAGCTCGGCCAGGCGCTTGAGATCGAAAGTGCCGGGGTTGATGAAGCGGACCGTGTGCGCAAACAGCCCGCCGGCGATACCGGCCCAGAAAGCGGCGAAAAGAAAGGCCACCATTTTGGTGAACCGTGTGTTGACCGTCATGGCCTCGGCTGCCATCTCGTCGTCGCGAACCGCATTCAATGCCTTCCCCAGTGTCGAACGCACGAAATTGTTGATGATCCAGATGCACAGCACCGTCCAGCAGAAGACGGTGGGCAGATCGGCATAGTCCGGCTGGCCCTTGATGCCCCGCGCGCCGCCCAGAAACTGCAGGTTCTCGAACATGCTCTTGACGATGAAAAGAAATGCCAGCGAAATGATGGCCAGGTAGTCACCGCGCGTCTTGAAGGACGGAATGGCGATCAGGAGCGCCCCTAGCGCGGCGACGACGCCGCCAATGACCAATGCGACGGGAAACATGAAAGGTCCCAGAAATGCGGGGAGCAGCGCCTCGCCGAAGAGCCGGTCGTTGACAAACAAACCGACCATCACCGTAGATGCGGCGTAGGCCCCCAGGGCCATGAAACCCGGGTGCGAGCAGGAAAACTCCCCCATATAGCCGTTGATCAGGTTGAGGCTCAAGGTCAGCATGATGGCGATCAGGGTCAGCCGCAGGGTGAGCATGCGGTAGAGACTGACGTCCGACCAGAAATACATGATCGCATATAGCACAACCAGGTGAAGGATGACCGGAACCGCAATCGGCCATGACATCAGGCGAGCCGCGACCCAGTTCCCGGGCCGGGCCAGGACTTTGCCCAGCAGCAATATGGGCGCGCCATAAATCAAGGCGACAAAGATCAGGGCGCTGGGAATAAGGGTCGGCTCTTTCAGCATGATCATGCAGCCGAAGAGTACCGGCACCTTGGGCAAACCCAGAATAGCGGCCAAGACATCACCGGCGGTCTGCTCCAGCAGCACCGCCACCAGCGCGCCGAGGAGCCAAGCCAGAAGCGGTACGCCGGCCGCATAAGCCCGGAACCATCCGAAACGGGTGTTCGCGCGCTCCACCACAGCGCTTTTGTCATTTACCATCGCAAACCTCGTTCCATCCTTCCATCACTGTCAGAATACCCCGCTGTCGATCCCCACCAGACCGGTCTATAGCCGCAGTTTGGCGCTGTGCGGCTCACCGAAAAAACCATGGGGGCGGAATACCAGAATGAGCAGAATGATCGAATAGGCGATCAGATCCCTGAGGCTAGAGGACAGATAGGCGCCCACGAAAATCTCAATGAAACCCAGAAGAAATCCGGCCAGGCAGGCCCCCTTGACCGAGCCACGCCCCCCCAGGATGGCGGCCACGAAGGCCTTCCAGCCGTAGGTGATGCCGATGTAGGGGTCCAGTACCGGATAGGCGACCGCGAAGAGAATGCCCGCCGCCGCGGCCAGGGCCGATCCCAGCGCGAAGGTCAGACTGGCGATCGTGTTCAGCGGCACGCCCATCAACGGAATGACGACATAGTCGAAAGCCATGGCCCGCATGGCCATACCCCAGCGGGTGCGGCGGATGAACTCGTTCAGGGCCAGCATCAGCACGAGGGAGACCACGACAATCATGATTTTCTTGTTGGTGACGACAACCCCGCCGATGTCATAGACGGAGGTTTTGATCAGCGAAGGAAACCGGATCCGTTGCGCCCCGAGGATGGCCAGGTTGCCGGTTTCCAGAATAATCCCGATCATAAGCCCGGTAATGGCCGCCGACGCCCGTGGTGCCTCACGCAGCGGGCGGTAGCCGATGCGCTCCACAAGCATGCCCACGAAAGAGGTCAGGTACATGGCAATCAGGATGGTGAGCACCAGGATGAGCCAGTTGGGCAGGGCCAGAGCGCTCATGGCCGCAAGGGCCGCCAGGGCGGTGGCCACACCGAAACCGATGTAGGCGCCCACCATGAAAATATCCCCGTGGGCGAAATTGAACAGCATCAGGATGCCGTAGACCATCGAGTACCCCAACGCGATCAGAGCGTAAAAACTGCCCCATTGAAGCGCATTGATCAGGTGCTGAAAAAATAACTGCATCGCACACTCCTCGCTGCCTCAAGCAGGCGGGCGCAGGTAATGTTCGACCTGCGCCCGCCAATTGCATTCACGGCTTGAACGCGTACTTCAATTTTTTCCACAGCGGTGCCTGACAGCCGGCGGCGCGCCGTGGTCGGTTGTGATCATCAGGGACAGGCCGACTTGTAGAATTCGAACTCGCCCTTTTCGCTGATGCGCACGATCACGGCACATTTGATCGGATCGCCGTCCGGTGTAAAGGTCATCTTCCCGGTGATGCCGTCGAATTCCTTGATATTGGCCAGCGCGTCCTTGACAGCCATGCGGTCTTTTTCAAGATCGCCGGTCAGCTTGCCGGTACTTTCGATGGCGGTCTGCACGATGCGCAGCGCATCCCAGGTCAGCGCACCCACGTCATCCGGGGTGTATCCGTATTTCTTCTCGTAGCGCTCGATGAATTCCTTGGTGGCGCCGGTGGCGCCGGCCGCAGCGTAGTGCGTGCTGAAGAACAGACCGTAGCAGGCTTCACCACAGAGTTTGACGGTTTCCGCCGACCCCCAGCTGTCGCTGCCCACAATGGGCCCTTTGAAACCGAGTTCCTGGGCCTGCTGCACGATGAGGGCGACTTCGTTGTAGTACTGGGGGGTGAAGAGAAACTGCGCCCCGGAATTGATGATATTGGTCAACTGCGAGCTGAAGTCGGCATCCTTGGTGGTAAAACTTTCGAAAGCCACCACCGAGCCCGCGCCGTTGAGCTTTTCCCAGGCTTCCTTGAACACTTCGGCCAGGCCTTTGGGGTAATCGCTGGCAATATCGTAGAGAACGGCCGCTTTTTGGAAACCGAACTCGTCCTTGATGAAGTTGGCCACGACCGGACCTTGGAAGGGGTCGAGAAAACAGCCGCGAAATACGAAGGGACGATCCTTGGTGGTATCCGGGTTGGTGGACCAGGGGCTGATCATCGGGGTGCCGTAATTGTTGGCCATCTCACCGGCCGGAATGGCCTGAGAAGACGCCTGCGGGCCGACGATGGCCAGAACCTCGTCTTCGGTGATCAGCTTGGTGGCCGCTTTGGCAGCGGATTCAGGTTTCGACTCGTTGTCCTCGACGATGACTTCCACCATGTACTTCTCGCCGCCGACTTCCAGTCCACCGGCCGCCTTGATGTCTTCCAGCCACATCTCCGCGGCGTATTTGGAACCCTCCCCCACCTTGGGGATATCGCCGGTAATCGGCGCATTGATACCGACCTTAATGGTTTTGGCTTTCGCCCAGGCGCAGGGCGACAGGGCCAATCCCACCACCAGGATTAGGACCACGAGTAACAAACCTTTGCGCATTACGACCTCCTTTGTCTCTGCCTCTGTTTTGAAGCGTTGGTTGGATAGAGCAAACTTGGGCCATGTCAGCTTAAGCTTGCCTGATTAGCATGCTGCCGATCAGTTTTCAATCATTAAAGTCGGCTTCAGCGGCTGAGGGGTCGGCGTCGGCACACCGCTGGCGGCAGCGGCGCTGGACGGCCGGAGGATTGAGTTGTGCGAAGATTGTACCAACACGACGCCTTGCGCGTTGACGTGCATCCGGATGCCTGTCGATCGCGCGTTGCCACTTCCAGGCCGCCATTTGCGAAACGACTTCAAGGTTACATATCTGTCATTCGCGCGGCCATTCAATGCCAATTCTGTATTTTCGGTTAGCGTGCGTGGTCTGACTATCGCCGAAGGTCCTCGACCAATTCCTTAATGATCACCATGACGTTCTGCCCCCGCTTCTTGGCGACCTCGTGGGCCTTGGACACCAGATCGGAGGCCATGCGCTCGAGGCTCGTGCCTTCCGGGGCTTTCTCGCCCTGCCGCTGAAAATGCCACTGCAGCAGCCGAGCCGCCATTTTCTCCTCCTGTTGTCGCCAAAATCCCATGGTCGCGATCCTTTATCCGGCATGCCTTCGGCCGGGTGCCGCCGCATCGCGCCGGCTCTGTTGTCTGAAACGGCGAGCAAACCGGCCGCTGCCGGGCGTTGGATCGATCATCTCCCTGCTGTTGGCTCCCGCCCGCAGATACCGATGATCACTTGCTCCAACAGCAGTCTCCCACCGGGACCGCCGCGTTTGAGTTGACGATCGGCACGGCTGGCAGCACCCAGAGCGGCCTCAAGTTCCTGCCGCGTGAAACGATCGGCCTTGGTCAGGGTGCGAAATACCGGGTAGGGGCTGCGTGCGCGGGCCATCAGGGGCAGGTCCGATGCCATTTTGGCTTTGCGGCTAGGCTTCCTGTCTTTGGCGGCGCCTTCGCCCGGTGCCAGGGCATCCTGCCAGGCGGCCAGCCGTTCACCCATTGCTTCGTCGTAGGCCTTGATCGCCGGGACGACCTGCTGCTGAAACAGGGGATAGGAACACCCCGGGTGCCAGGGCATTCCGAATGGGCTGCGGGTAAAGTCCTTGGCCACGATCAGTTTGCGCACCTGGTTGGTAATTGCGGCCAGCAGCGGCAGGGGGTGATCGAAGTCTCCGCTGTCCATGAGGGACTGAAGATAGAATAAGGATTTATCGAGATGGCGGTCGGTCACCGCATTGGTGAATTCGTAGAGCGGGTCGCGCCGGGTGCGCTCGAGGCAGCGGCGCACGTCATCGGCCACAATCTCGCGCCGCTCACCCGCGAAATTCGCCAGTTTCTCAACGCTTGTGGCCACGGTGCGCAGATCGAAGCCGGTCAAGGCATACAGGGCCCGGCGAGCTTCCGGTCCCATTTGCTTGGGGAAGGTCTCGAGAATGTCGTCCACCGTCCGGTCCATGACCATCGCCTGCGCAGCGCGGTCGGCCTTGCGATCTCCGCCGGGGACACTGCAGTCGATGACGACGCCCGCCGCCTTGATGGCCTGAAACAGCCGTCGACGCTTGTCGACCAGCGAGGTGGTGATGATCAGGTGATGACTTTCGGGAAAGCCATTGGCGATCGCCGCCTCCAGCGCCTGCGAGGGATCGGCCGCCGTGGATACCTTGAGGCCGTTTTCCAGGGCATCGCGCACCAAGGAAACCGCCCACGACCAGTCCCCGCCGCCGGGCGATGCACCCAGCAGCTTCCGCCAGTCGCTACGGCCCTCCAGATCCGTCCATTCCAGCCCGCGCACGCCAAGTCCGTCGCCGAAATAGCGGGCCGCCTTGGCCGGCTTTCCGCCCTGGACCGCGTCGAAAGCCTGCTGCCAGAGGCGCTCCTCGTTCCGGCGTGAAACAAAGAGCCGTGCGTCGGTCAGCGCGACGACCTTGGGTTCCGCCATGAGCGAATAGGTGTTGACGGCGGCCAGTGCGGCCAGCACATTCTCGTTCAACCCGTCGAAGGGCTCGTAATTCACCGTGCGCGAGGCCCCGCCCAGCAGGCACTCGAGAAGCCGGCCCAGGATCTGCTTGTACAGAACCTCCTCCCCGAAAAGCAGAAAAAGGGGGGGCCAGGGCGGTTTCCCGGTCTCAAGGTAACGATGGGCATCCTTGAAGCTGACGAGGGTCATGGCGTGCGCATTGAGCGGAGCGGCGGTGTTCGGCCGGCATCCGGGTCAGTCCGGAATCCGCCCCCAGATGACGTGAATGATGAAAATGGTGATCCCCACGGTGATGGCGCTATCGGCGACGTTAAACGCCGGCCAATGCCAGTCGCGGATGAAAAAGTCCAGGAAATCGATGACCTTGCCGAAACGCACCCGGTCGATCAGGTTGCCGACGGCTCCGCCGATAATGAGCGCAAAACCTCCGGCCAGCCATCGGTGGGTGGGTGGTGTCTTGTGATAGAACCACAACACCAGACCGACCGCCAGGGTCGAGACGGCCAGGAAGAGAATGCCGCGCACCAAAGCGCTCTGATTGGCCATGAAACCAAATGCCCCCCCCGGGTTTTGAACATGGGTAATATGGAAGAATCCCGGGATTACTGGAATGGTGGTGTGCAGTCCCACTTCGCGCAGGATGATGAATTTGGTCACCTGGTCGGCAATGACGATGCCGCCGGCAATCAGCGTCAGCCAGATGTATTTGCGACGGTAGTTTTCCTCACCGGCCCCGACGGGACTTTGTATCGACGGCATCTTCGTGGTCACTTCGGATCCCCTACCCCGCTATCTGATTAAGTTCCCGGCTGCAGCGGGCGCACACCGTAGGATGTTCCGCGTTCTCGCCCACCGTGGTGGCGTGAATCCAGCAGCGCTCGCATTTCGTTCCCGGGGCCTTGCCCACCGCAATGGCCAGCCCCTCGATTTCCGGACTGCGGTAAACCTCATCTTCCCCATCGACCGCATCGACCAGATCGACCCGTGAGACGATGAAGAGCTTGTCGAGGACCGTGAGGTAGTCCTCGAGGATAGCGTCATAGGGCGCGGGCGCGGCCAGCTTCACGGCGGCATCCAGGGGATGTCCGATGAGTTTGCCGGACCGCGCCGCCTCGAGGGCTTTGGTCACCTCGCCGCGCACGGCCAGCAGATTTTCCCACTTTTCCGCCAGTTCGTCATCTTGCCAGGCGGCCTGCACCTGCGGCATGGGCGCGGCATGCACGCTCGCGGGCTTGTCCGGCATCTCCGGCATGTGCTGCCAGACTTCTTCGGCCGTAAACGCCAGAATCGGCGCCATCAGGCGCGCCATGGCCTCGAGCACGATGTGAATCACGGTCTGGGCGCCGCGCCGGCTCTCGGATCCCGGTGCCGATGCATACAGCCGGTCTTTGAGGATATCCAGGTAAAAGGCTGAAAGATCGAGCACGCAGAAATTGTGCAGGGCGTGATAGATCAGGTGGAACTCGTAGGTCGCGTAGGATTTCTCGGCCCGCCCCACCAGGCGCTGTAGCCGGTGCAGGGTAAAACGGTCCAGATCGGTGAGCCGGTTGTAGGCCAGTGCGTCCTGGGCCGGGTCGAAGTCGTAAAGGTTGCCCAGCATGAACCGACTGGTGTTTCGAATCCGACGGTAGGCGTCACTCAACTGCTTGAGGATGGTGTCCGAAATCCGGATATCGTCACGGTAGTCGGCGGCCGAAACCCAGAGCCGCAGGATTTCAGCCCCGTATTTATCGATCACTTCCTTGGGCGCCATCACGTTGCCCAGCGACTTGGACATTTTACGCCCCTCGGCGTCCACCACGAACCCGTGCGTGAGAACCGACTTGTAGGGGGCCTGCTGGCGCGTGCCCACCGCGGTCAGCAACGAACTGTGAAACCAGCCGCGATGCTGGTCGCTGCCCTCCAGATAGAGATCGGCCGGCCAGTTCAGGTTGTCGCGCTTTTCCAGTACCGCGGCATGACTGACCCCCGAATCGAACCACACGTCGAGAATGTCGGTTTCCTTGGAGAAGGACCCTCCGCCGCACTGCGTGCACACGGCGCCCGCGGGCAGGAGCTGGTCGCCTTCCGGGCCGAACCAGGCGTCGGCCCCTTTGGCGGCGAACAGCTCATACAGACGCGGCGCCAGGGCCTCGTCGCGGTATAGGGCGCCGCAGTCGTCACAGTAGAAGATGGCGATCGGTACCCCCCAGGCCCGTTGACGCGATACGCACCAGTCCGGGCGGTTCTCGATCATGCCGTAAATACGCTCCCGGCCCCAATGGGGCACCCATTCGACCCGATCGATCTCTTCCAGGGCTTTCTGCCGCAACCCGGTTTTCTCCATGGAGATGAACCACTGGGGCGTGGCCCGGAAGATGACAGGCTGTTTGCAGCGCCAGCAATGCGGGTAGCTGTGATCGATCCCCTCCCTGGCCAGCAGCATGCCGGTTTTTTCAAGGTGTTCGATGATCGCGGCGTTGGCTTTGAAGACGAACTGGCCGGCAAAATGCTCCACCTCGTCGGTAAAGATACCGCGGTCGTCGACCGGGGAGTAGGGTTCGATCCCGTAGACCAAGCCCACTTCGTGATCTTCACGGCCGTGCCCCGGGGCGGTGTGCACGCAGCCCGTGCCGGCCTCCAAGGTGACATGGTCCCCCAGGACGATAATGGATTCACGATTATAGAAGGGGTGCCGGCACTTGCGACCCTCGAGGGCTTGGGCCTTGAACGTGGCCAGGCGTTCAAAGGACGACATGCCGAAGCGCGCCATGCAGTCCTCCGTCAGGTCGCGGGCCAGAACATAGACCACGCCGTCGTCGCCCGCCACGGCCTCGTAGTCGAAATCCGGGTGCAGGGCCACGGCCAGATTGGCGGGCAGGGTCCAGGGGGTGGTCGTCCAGATCACGATCGCCACCTCGCGCCCGGCCAGACTCGGGTGTACGTCCCCCAGGTCTTCCGAGAATGGAAATTTGACGTAGATGCTGGGCGAGGCCTCATCGGCGTATTCGATCTCCGCTTCGGCCAGCGCGGTCTGGCAGCTGCAGCACCAGTGGATCGGCTTCTTGCTGCGAAACAGACTCCCTTCCTGGGCGAACCGGAAGCACTCCGCTGCGATGGTGGCTTCATACTCGTAGCTCATGGTGAGATAGGGATTCTCCCACTCGCCCTGAACCCCCAGGCGCTTGAATTCGTTGCGCTGGATGTCGATGAATTTCTCGGCATAGCGCCGGCAACGCCGGCGGATATCCGTGAGGCTCATGTCGTGTTTCTTGGGCCCCAGTTCCTTGTCGACGTTATGCTCGATGGGCAGCCCGTGGCAGTCCCAGCCCGGTACGTAGACCGCGTCGTAGCCCATCATCTGGCGCGATCGAACGATGATGTCCTTGAGAATCTTGTTGAGCGCCGTGCCGATGTGAATATGTCCGTTGGCGTAAGGCGGTCCGTCATGAAGAATGAATCGCGGCCGCTCCTGGGATTCACGGCGCAGGGTCGCGTAGAGTCCGCTGTGCTCCCACTGTTTGAGACGCTCTGGTTCGCGTTGGGCCAGATTGGCCTTCATGGGAAATTTGGTTTGGGGCAGGTTCAGCGTCTTTTTGTAGTTCATGGTCCCTCCGAAGATCGGGGCGCAAGCGGTGGAATGACAACCGTCCAGCCGGTGAGTGCGTGCCGCAAGATCGACGCCCGGCAATCGCAATAAACGCTGTTAAATAGCGGCAATCCGTTGGCGTGTCAAGATTCGGGCCGACCGCCCCCAGTGCGTCGCGATGCCCTGCAAGCGGAGGGCGCATCGGTTCGGCTGGACGGATCGAAGCAGGAGCGTTAGGGTATTGGTTGGGTGTCCGCCCGGGATCATCACGCTGTGGCCCGCGGGCGGACCTTGTCGAGCCCGCGGACATGCCCGGCCGCCGGGCGGCCCCGGCTGCCCGATACCAACGCGGGTGCATCCAGACCCCCGAAAACGGTGGAGCGCCGATGACCCTGTTTCTGCCGACCACAAAGGAAGAAGCTCTCGCACGCGGGTGGTCCCGACTGGATGTCATCCTGGTGACGGGCGACAGCTATATCGACAGCCCCCACATGGGCGTGGCCGTCATCGGCCGCATTTTGGAGGATGCCGGCTATCGGGTGGGGATTATCGCCCAGCCCGACCCGGCCAGACCGGCGGACATCCAGCGACTGGGCCCTCCCGCCCTCTTCTGGGGCGTCAGCGGCGGAAGCGTGGATTCCATGGTGGCCAATTACACGGCCCTTAAAAAAAAGCGCCGCTCCGACGACTTCACGCCCGGCGGCGTCAACAACCGCCGTCCGGACCGGGCCGTCATCGTCTACGCCAATCTGATCCGCCGATACCGCCGTTCGAGCGCGCCCATCGTCCTGGGTGGTATCGAAGCCAGCCTGCGGCGTGTCTCCCACTATGACTTCTGGTCGAATCGTATCCGGCGATCCATCCTGTTTGACGCCAAAGCGGACATGCTTGTCTACGGTATGGGCGAGAAGCCGGTGTTGGCGCTCGCGGGGGCGCTGCAGAACAACGAAGACTACCGGCAGATTCGGGGGCTATGCTACAAGGCCGATCAGCCACCGCCCGAAGCCCTGATTCTGCCGGACCACGAAACCGTAGCCCGCGATGCCGAAGCTTTCAACACGATGTTCGCGCAGTTCTATCACAATAACGATCCCGTAACCGGCCGGGTGCTCTGCCAGCGGCAGGACACCCGCTACCTGGTGCAAAATCCGCCGCCAGCACCCCATAGTATGGAAGAACTGGACGCGGTCTATGCACTGCGATACGTCTACGATCAGCACCCCCATTATGAAAAACAGGGCCCCGTCCAGGCCTTGGAGACCATTCGCTTTTCGCTGGCAACGCATCGCGGCTGCTACGGGGAGTGCCATTTCTGCGCGATCGCCGTGCACCAGGGTCGCACCGTCCAGTGGCGCAGCCAGGAATCGCTGCTCGGGGAGGCGCGGCGCCTCGCTCTTCACCCCCGCTTCAAGGGTGTGCTTCAGGACGTGGGCGGTCCGACGGCCAACATGTACGGCTTCGAGTGCGCGCGCAAGCAGCGGCGCGGCGCCTGTCGCCATCGACGCTGTCTGTTTCCCGAGGTCTGCGAGCATCTGCCCGTGGATCACGCCCGCCAGGTGCGTTTACTCAAAGCGCTGCGGCGCATGCCGGGAATGCGCCGCGTATTCGTCGCCTCGGGGTTGCGCTGTGATCTCGCAATGGCCGACCGGCGCGCCGGCAAGGCCTACGTGGACGCACTGGCCGGCGCGCACGTTTCCGGCCAGCTCAAAATCGCACCCGAGCATACCGAACCCGAGGTCCTGAAATTGATGGGCAAATCAGGCCAGGTCCTGCTACCCTTCCGGAAGCGTTTCCTTCAGGCCAGCCGCGCCGCCGGCAAACGCCAGTACCTGACCTATTATTTCATCGCCGCCCACCCGGGTACGACGCAGGAACACATGCGCAAGTT
>JASJCV010000131.1 GCA_030065275.1 Desulfobacterales bacterium
CAGCGCCAGCAGGGGCAAAAAGCCGCCAAAGGAAGCGACGGTCAGCGGTGAGGTGAACAGATCGTATCCGGTGCCCTCCTGGGCGCGGCCATAGGGCAGCCAGCGAATGGCGAAAAGCATAGCGCCTCGTGCGAAGCCCGGGACAAGCATCAGCACGAGCGAGCGATCGCTTTGCAATCCGGCAATCCCGACGGCCTTGAGGGCCAGGCAGGCGACAACCGTCACCATGGCCATCGTGCCGATGCGGCTGTCTTTCATGATGCGCAGCGCACTCTCACGGTCGCGCCGGCCGTAGAGCCCGTCCGCGGTATCGCCCAGGCCATCCAGGTGCAAAGCGCCGGTAATCAGGATCAAAAACACCACATCGAGGACGGCGGCGGCACCGGGCGACCACAGGGTCGAAGCCGCCCGGTCAAAAAGGGCCAGCAGAAGGCCGATGGCAAGACCCGCCACAGGGAACCAGGCGATCATTTCCCGCGGGGCGTAGAGCCCGCGGGGACCGACCGGCAGGATGGTGAGAAACTGGACGGCGGCGCAGCAATGCGTCAAAGCCGATTTGATCTTGGGGCGCCCGATCTTCATTTGACCTTCACGGGTATGCCGGCCACCATCCATACGACCTGGTCCGCAACAGCGGCCACTTTCTGGTTGACCATTC
This sequence comes from Desulfobacterales bacterium, assembly GCA_030065275.1. Taxonomy (GTDB): domain Bacteria; phylum Desulfobacterota; class Desulfobacteria; order Desulfobacterales; family UBA5852; genus JABZFP01. Next base: position 659 of record JASJCV010000131.1, read on the forward strand.
CGGCCCAGTCCCGGAAACGCCGCGCCATGGCATTTTCGGGGACGATCCCCTGCCCCACTTCGTTGGCGACCAGGATGACCGGGCAATCCATCTCCGCCAGCACGCGGACGAGGTGCGCCGCCCGCGCTTCGACATCGCTTTCCTCCAGCGCGTCCATCATGAGATTGGTGGTCCAGAGGGTCAGGCAGTCGACAAGAATGACATGCGCGCCGACGTTGTGGTTCTCGAGGGTCTCGACCAGATCCAGCGGGACTTCCAGTGTCGTCCAACTGGCGTCGCGCTCGCGCCGGTGTCGTTCGATACGCGCACGCATTTCCGCATCGTAGGGACGGCAGGTGGCCACGAAAATGCGATGTTCCGCATCCATGGCCTCAGCCCTTCGCAGCGCTTCGGCGCTCTTGCCGCTGCGACACCCACCAATGATAAAGATTATCATATTATTTTATTTTAACTGGTTATATTGTTTTATTAAAGCAATACATTAGTTTTTAGGCTCGTCGGACAAGGCCCGTAATGGCCGGCAGATCGAGGTGCTCGGCCACATGGGCGGCAAGCTGGTCATAGGCCCGGTCGCGTGCTTCCGCACCACCGATGCGATCCACCGCGATGTTGCCCAGCCCCCAGCATTGCAGCCAAAGACGCGTGATTTCCGGGCTGTCGAACAGGCCGTGGATGTAGGTTCCGGCGATGCGCCCTTCATCGACCTGGCAGCCGTCCACATCGTCGGCCGCCTCCCGGTTGCGATCTTTTACGCGCAAGAGACCATCGCCTCCCTCCCGGATCGTCTGCCCCATATGGATCTCGTAGCCTTGTCCACAGGCCTCGCGCCATTCGAACCGGGTTCGCGTGGTGGTTTTGGGCGCTTTGAGAATGGTTTCCACCGGCAAAAGTCCGAGCCCCGGCGTTTCGCCGGGTGCACCTTCCAGGCCTTCGGGATCGCCGACGCGGCGGCCCATCATCTGGTAGCCGCCGCAGATGCCGAGCACACAGCCGCCGGTACGCGCAAATTGCCGGATCTGATCGGCCCATCCCTGCCGGTGCAGCCATTCAAGATCGTATCGCGTGTTCTTTGATCCTGGCAGGATCACCGCCTTGAAATCATCCAGCGCCTGCAACTGCTCGATAAAGTGGACGTCGACGCCGTCCAGCGCCTGCAACGGGTCGAAATCCGTGAAATTGGATATGTGCGGAATACGGATGACGGCAATTGCCGGCAGCCCGGAATTCTCGGCGCGCACCGCGCGCGGTTTTTCGATCACCACCGAGTCTTCCTGCTCGATGACGAAATGGTCGTACCAGGGCAGCACCCCGAAGACCGGTTTTCCCGTTCGCGACTGAATCCATTCGACCCCGTCGTCGAACAAGCGCAGGTCGCCCCTGAACCGATTGATGATGAAACCCGCGATCCGCTCCCGGCGTTCGGGCGGCAGGCAGGCCATGGTGCCCACCACCTGGGCGAACACCCCGCCGCGATGGATGTCCGCCACCAGAATGACCGGGGCATCGGCATACTCGGCCACTTTGAAATTGACGATGTCGTGGGCCTGAAGGTTGACCTCGGCACATGAGCCTGCCCCTTCGATCAGGACCACCTCGTACTGCGAGCGGATCCGGTCCAGTGCCCCGCAAGCCCCTTTAAAGAGCGCGTCCTTGCGCTGGTGGTATTCAAGCGCGCTCAGATTGGCCCGGGCTTGACCCAGCAGAACCACCTGGGCGCCGACCTCGCTGGTGGGTTTCAGGAGAATCGGATTCATGTCCACATGGGGCGGAATCCCGGCCGCTTCCGCCTGGACGATCTGCGCCCGTCCCATTTCGAGGCCCTCCGGCGTCACGCCGGAATTGTTCGACATGTTCTGGGCCTTGTACGGCGCCACTTTTACGGCCTGTCGACGCAGGGCCCGGCAAAGTCCGGTGGTCACCACGCTCTTGCCCACGTCCGAGCCGGTGCCGAAAATCGCCAGGCACGGGGCTTGCTGAGGTTTACTTTTCAATACCGGTCCTCGCCGCGACACCCTTGCTAAAATAGTGTTTTTGCGCCTGCATCACGGTGACCAGGTCGGCCGCGGCGCACCAGCCGGGAGGTGCGTTGCGTCCCGTGAGAACCACCTCCACGTGGGGCGCGCGCTTATCCAGCATGGCCAGTACCGCTTCGGGGTCCACCAGCCCCAGCGACCCGACCACGTTGATCTCGTCCAGGATGACCACATCGTTTTCGCCCCCCCACAGCGCCTCGCGAGCGGCCGCCAGCCCCTTGGCGGCCATGGCCCGGTCCTCCGCCCCGGGGCGTCCGCGCACGAACCGGCCCGTGCCGAACTGGGCGATGTGGACCGGCGGGGCGAGCCGGCGCAGTGCCTTGATTTCGCTGTAATCGCCCGTCTTGAGAAACTGGATCAGGGCCACACGCAGACCGGCCCCTGTGGCCCTCAGGGCCAGTCCCAGGGCGGCGGTGGTCTTGCCCTTGCCGTCACCCGTATAAATCTGGAGATATCCCGGCATGTCGTCGTTCATTCTATCGATTCGGCTGACATCAATGGACGGATCATCCGGTCCCGTCGTGCTGGGGCTGGGATCTTTCTCCCGTCACCGCGTACTTGTCGCTGTAGCCCCGTGGCGTGATCATGAAATCCCGATAGACCATCGTTTCGCTGTTACCGACGAAGAGCGTGGTCTGCATGTCCACATGCATTTGCGGCAGGTTGTCCAGCGTGGTGATGGCCACCTGCTGATTGGCGCGCATGGCCCCGGTGACCACGCCGACCGGAGTTTGCGGCGCGCGGTGGCGCCGGATGATGTTGCAGGCCTGGTCGAGATTGTCCTTCCGGCGGCGACTGCGCGGGTTGTAGATCACGATCACGAAATCCGCTTCGGCCGCGGCCTCGAGCCTTCGGGCGATCGTGTCCCAAGGGGTCAGCAGGTCGCTCAGGCTGATAGCGGCGAAATCGTGCGTGAGTGGGGCACCCAGCAACGCGGCCCCGGCCGCCAGGGCCGGAATTCCCGGTACGACTTCGACGGGAAGTCCCACACCGGCTTCAGCGGGCATCCCGGGCTTGCGGATCGCGATGCCTTTCAGGCGGCAAAGCTCGAGCACGAGGCCGGCCATGGCATAAATCCCCGCATCACCGCTGGAAACGATGGCGCAACGCTTTCCGGCGCTCGCCGCCTCAATGACCGCCTCCGCGCGTTCGATCTCGCGCGTCATGCCCGTGCTGATGATTTCCTGATCGGTAATCAGGGGACGAATCAGGTCGATATAGGTGCGGTAGCCGGCAATGGTCTGTGCCTGAATCAGGACTTCGCGGGCGCGGGGCGAGAGGTGATCGGCATTCCCGGGGCCTAATCCGACGATGAACAGGGTCGGCGGGCTACCGCCACCGTCACGTTGCGGGTGGTCTGCTTGGGTACGATCAACCTGCCGCTGCCGGCGGCCAGAATCGCTGCTGCTTCGCATACGCTTGGAATTCCTATATGTTTTTCGACGGTGGCCGAGGGGGTGCGGATGTCGGTCACCTGGGCCAGCTGTTGCCGGGAAAAAAAATCAAGCGGCAGACCAAACGCGTCAGCCATCTCGATCATGCCGGGCTCGTCGGATTTGAGGTCGACGCTGGCAAACCCGGCCAGGCTATTGGGCGCCAGGTCGTTTTGCGTCAAAACGACTTCGAGTAGTTCTCGGATCTCGTGCGCGGGGGTCCCCCGGTTGCAGCCCAGGCCTACGAAAAGTGATGCGGGTCGCAATATCAGGACTTCCGGGGGAAGGTCAATCTGAATATCGGTCACGACAACGGTTGGCAGACGACGCCCAGCGGCATTGTCGCCCCTGTCGGCCGGACCGTCAATCGACTGAATTTGGGCCTCGGGTAACGCACCGCGGAGACATCCATGAGGATCGGCGACCGCGATGGCATCGTTGCGCAGCAGCGCCCCGCTGATCAGGCGGATGGCATTGTGATTCTCGATGGTCAGGCCGCGTTCGCGGGCGATCATGTCGATGGCGGGAACGCTCCTCAAATCCGTGGCCGTGGTAATCACGGCCTCGCCCCCCACCATTTTCGCGATCCGGCGCGCCAGTTCATTGGCGCCCCCCAGATGTCCGGACAGCAGGCTGATCACGTGGCGACCGGTCTCGTCCATGACCACAACAGCCGGATCCTCGGCTTTGTGGCGCAGCAAATCGACCAGCGAGCGGACGACGATTCCGGTCGCCATGATGAAAACGTGGGCTTGGTAGCGATGGAAATTGGCGACCAGTGCATCGCGCAGGCCTTCGAAGCTTTGGGCCGCCATATCCGGATGATGAACCGAAGCGGTCACGTACAAACGGCTATGGGCGAAATGGCCATTGAGCCGGCGGCCCAGTTCGGCACCGCCCCTGGTCAGGGCCCAGATGGCGATTTTGCGGGAAGGCGATGTCAAAAACGCTTCCTTGTCGTTTACGGCCGCCCCAGTTCAGATCGCGCAGGCGGTCGTGCGGTTTGTCAGGATTTCTGCCGGCGGCGGTAGCCGTGGCTGAAACCGGCGTCGTACAGTTTGGACCTTTGCCGGAATTGCTCCAGGCCGACGTCCAGCACCCGCCCGACGATAATGACGGCCTGACGGTCTATTTCCCGACGGGCCAGTTCGTCGGCAACGCTGTCCAGGGTGGTGCGCACGACCTGCTCGTCGGGCTGACTGGCCCTGTAAACCACGGCACAGGACGCTTGCCGGCCGTAGGCCTGCCCCAGGATGGCCGCGACCTGATCGATCATGCCGGTGCTCAGATAAATGGCCATCGTGGCCTGGTGAGCCGCCAGCGAGGCCAGTGCCTCTTTTTCCGGCACCGGGGTACGCCCTTCCAGACGGGTCAGGATCAGTGTCTGGGAAACCTCGGGAAGGGTGAATTCCATTTCCAGTGCCGCCGCGGCGGCAAAGGCGGCCGAGACGCCGGGGACCACGCGGTAATCGATATCGCGGGCATCGAGCAGCGCCATCTGCTCGAAAATCGCGCCATACAGGCTGGGGTCACCGGTGTGCAGCCGCACCACCCGCGCACCGGCCCGCCATTGTGTATCAATGGCATCGACGATTTGCTCGAGGGTCATGCCGGCACTGCTCACGGTCTCTGCCCCGGGGGCACACCAGGTCAGCACGGCCTTGGGAACCAGAGAGCCGGCGTAAAGGACGAAATCCGCAGCGGCCAGTGCGTCGCGGCCTTTGACGGTGATAAGTTCCGGGTCGCCCGGTCCGGCACCCACGAATAAGACCGGATGTTTTGGATGGGTCATGCGTCGCCTTGGTGCTATCAATTTTAAGGATCAGCGGCGGTCGGCCGCCCTTTGATCAGCAACTGAATCTATTCCCGTAGAGCAGAAGGCTCCACGTGCCTTCCGCCCAGCGGGTTAGAGGCTTTCAAGCTTCCAGCTTGAGTCGCCCTTTGCGCCCCGCGCCGAGCATCGAATCATCGACGAGGATCGAATCATCGAACGGATCAGGCTCGCGGGCCGGTTCGCGCGAGACCCGTTCGTTACCTTGACGCGCAGAAGAGAGCGGGGGCGACGGGCGCCCTCTTTGGGTTGGTTTTCATGGCGCGTTAAAATAGAAACAAAGCAAGGCGTCGGTCGAAACGCGCTGCAGCGCTCATCTTCAATGGAATCAAAATTAATAAAATTTACATTTTATTCCAGCATATTATTATTTATTTATTCAACGATAGATTCAACTATCCTTGCACCCGCGGACGATCCAGACCGGGTTCAGGGCTTCCAGGCGATCGCCGGTGGGCATGGTACGGCTGCGGCTGATCTGCACTTGGGTGAAATCCGTCTGCAGACCTGCGGAGCGCATGGCCTGAACGGCGGCGTACATGCTCTCGATCAGCACGGCATTGACCACCAGGATACCCCCGGTGTTCAAACGGCGGCTCGCGTTGGAAACGATGGCGACCAAGGCTTTGCCGCCGCCACCAATGAAAATGCGGTCCGGATCCGGAAGTGCGTCCATTCCGGCGGGCAGATCCGCCTCAATCACGCGAACGGACCCGGCGCGCCATCGACGGCAGTTTTCCCGTATCTGAGCAACCCGCCCAGCATCCTTTTCAACCGCCCATACCCCGCCCTCCCCCACGAGACAGGCGCCCTCGATGGCCACGGCGCCGCTGCCGGCTCCGAGATCCCAGAACACCATTCCAGGTCTGAGACCGAGCTTGGACAAGGCCACGGCCCGCACCTCGCTTTTGGTGATAAGGCTGCGCTCATGGGCGATTTTGTCATCCGGTAGTCCGAGATAGGGCCGACGACTGTTCCCGGCGCCTCCGGATTCAATCACCACCAGGTTGGGTTCGCGGAAAGATTCCCGGGCGGCCTCCCGGGCGGACAACCAGCGAACGGATTCGTCGTCGGACCCCATGCGCTCCAGCACACAGAGGCACGCTTGCGGATGACCCTGGGCCACAATCACCTCCGCCAGCCAGGCAGGCGAGCGGTGCCGATCGGTGAAAACAGCCAGGCAGGTGCCCGGTTTCAAGGCCCCAACCAGTTGATCTTCGTTCTGACGGCCGTGCATGCTGACGACGACAGCGTCGTGCCAGGAGCGGCCGATACGGGCAAAAGCCGCCGCCACGGCGCTGATATTGGGCCAGACGTGCACACGGTCGGATCCCAGGGCCTTTATCAGGTAGGACCCGACGCCGAAATAGAGCGGGTCGCCGGAGGCAAGGACGACGACCCGCTTGGAGGCCATTTCCGCCCTAATCTGAGCAACAACGTCTGACAGATTGCGATCGATCACGATGCGCCGGGCGGGGCTGTCGGCAAAGGCATCGAGGTGTCGCTTTCCGCCCACCAGCACCTCGGCCTTGCCGATCATGTCGAGATGGATCGCCGTTAGATCACGGGGCGACATCCCCATGCCGATAACGTTTACGGGCTGGTCGGCAAGCGTACTCATCTTTCCTCGCGTGGCGGCGCGTCGCTGTCGGCGGCGATCCGGCCGTCATAATCGAATAGGATGCAGCGCACCGCCATCGGTTCTTTGGCAAATTGCGCTGCCGAGCGGACAATCCGCCGGGCGACCGTCTCAACCATGGATGGTGAGCGTTCTTTCAGCATGTAAAAGGCCTGGCGGGCCGTGTTGGCCCCGATAATGTCGCGTGCCAACAAACGATCGCCGGTCTCGGCCCGGGTCCATTTTGCCAGATGCTCCAGCGCGAGGGCCGCCTTGGCCGCATGGGTATGAGGAATCCCCTGGGCCATCTTCAAGGCCTTGCCGAAAAATACGGCAATGACAGCGTTTGCCAGATGCATCGCCGCGGCCGTCTCGATGGCAAAGCGGAAATAATCACCGATCTGGACAAAACTTTCGGCGGCCAGCTCCGGCAGCGTCGCCTGAGCGAAGCGCTCGCTGCGCCGACCGGTGGTCAGCACCGCGGTGTTGCTTCCCGAGGCGGCCGCCACGGACAGCGCCGACTGGATCGTGGCCGTGTAGGCGGCATGCGACATGGGGCGCACAATGCCGGTCGTCCCCAGAATGGATATGCCGCCGACGATCCCCAGACGGGCGTTCAGGGTTTTGCGCGCCAGGATCTCCCCGCGGGGGACGAAGATCCGCACCCGCACGTTGAAGGCCCGGCGTTTCTCGGCCAGCACGGCGTCGACGGCTTCACGGATCATGCGGCGCGGGCCAGGATTGATGGCCGGCGCGCCCGGCGGTATCTCCAGCCCGGGCTTGGTCACGGTCCCCACCCCTTCCCCGCCCTCGATATGAAGTTCAGCCTGTCCCCCTGAAAACGGTGCGCGTACCGACAGTTCGACCTCAGCGCCGATTTCGGCCCGATGGGTGATGTCCGGATCGTCACCGGCGTCCTTGATCACCGTACAAACCGCCTTGGTCGGGGATACGCGCTCGATGCGCTCGAGGGGAATGGTGACGCCGCCCTCGCTCAGAAAGGCGATATGCACCGCTTCCGGCGCCCGATTGTTCGTGAGCAGGCTGAGCGCCCCCTTTACGGCGGCGGCGGCGGCCGTTCCGGTGGTAAAACCGCTGCGCAATTTTCTTTTAGACGCGGCCAACCGTCAGATCAAACCTTTCTTTCAAAGCGCGTCCGGGCGGAAAAGGGCGCAGCTGGGTGATCCCATGTTGTTCAGCGGATGCGCGCGTGATCCTCCGCTCCAGCGGGCCGCTTCAGAACCGATGGTCAGCCGGCGGCCATGATGGCCAGAGCGTTGACGACGCTGGCGGCGACATTGGATCCCCCTTTGCGGCCGCCATTCGTGATGTGCGGCACATCCATCTGCGCCAGTTCGCGTTTTGATTCGACGGCGTTCACAAACCCGACCGGCAGCCCGACGATGAGCGCGGGTTCAGCTTTTTCAGCGCGTATCAATTCGATCAGTCTCAGGAGCGCGGTGGGCGCATTGCCGACGACATAGATCCCGCCTTTCATCAAGGGAACCGCCGCATCCACGGCGGCTTTGGCCCGGGTGCAGCCCGACTCCCTGGCCACCTGGGCGACCGTACCTTCGTCGATCAGACATTCGACCGATCCGCCGAAACGGTAGATCTCGCCCTTGCGAATACCGGCGCGGGCCATGTTGGTGTCGGTGACGATGTTGCGGCCTGTGCGCATCGCGTCGACGCCCACGGCGATGGCATGGGGATGGATGCGGGTCATTTGCATGTATTCGAAATCGGCGCTGGTATGGATCATACGACGAATGATGGACCACTCCTGCTCGGCGTAGCCGTGCGGACCGGCCTCCTCGTCGATGATGCGAAAGCTCAACGCCTCGATGTCAGACGGTTTCATCTCAGGAATCCTTTTTGCGTTGGTATGCCTGGCAGCGGCGGACAAACGTCCGCGGCATTTCGGGGTTGCTGCTGAAATGCAAGTGGACATAACTGCCCAGGGTCTGATGCCGGAGGTAACCCTCGGCGGCCATGGCCGCGCCCTTCCTGGAGGCAATTTTGTAAACCAATTCGATCCCGGTATCAATCACGGCCGTATCGATCTCGGAATAGTGAAATTCGTGGCCGCGGGCCCGCATCCCCGAAGCACCGATAACCGTATCCGCGCGCAGTTCGATTTCGCGATACCCCAGGGCGTTGCGGCGGGGCAGCATGCGGGTGGTGTATGGAAAGCAGCCGGCCATGGCGTGGGCCCTGCCCGATGTGTCGACCAACTGCCGGCAGAGGTACATAAACCCGCCGCACTCCGCATAGATCGGCATACCATCCGCACTCATCGTGCGGACGGCCTGGCGCATACGTTGGTTGGCGGCCAGAGCGGCGGCGGCCGTTTCGGGATATCCCCCGCCAAAGTAGAGCCCGTCCAGGCCGTCTGGAGGGCAACGATCCGCCTCGGGCGAGAAAAAGACCAACTGGGCTCCGTTGGCTGCGAGCATTTCCAGGTTCTCGGGGTAGTAGAAGCAGAAGGACCGGTCGCGGGCCACGCCGATGCGCGGTCCGTTCGTTTGAGCTGGTATTTCAGCGGAGGACCGATCCACATTCGAGTCGATATCAGGCAGTGCCCGGATCAGCTGATCGACATTCACGTGGGTTTCGATCAAATCAACCAGACGATCGAGATGATCCGCGCTCAGCGGATGATCGTCTGCGGTGACCAGACCGAGATGACGCTCCGGCATTTGGATTCGGCCTTCACGGGGGATGCCGCCCAGACACGGCATCGCCACGTGCCCATCGAGCGCGTCGGTGAGATAGCTAAGATGCCGCGGGCTCCCGATGCGGTTGAAAATCACTCCCAGGAATCTGACGTCCGGATCGAAATTTTCGAATCCCTGAACCAAAGCGGCGGCGCTGCGGGCCATGCTGCGGGCGTCCACGATCATAAGCACCGGGAGCGCCAGCCATTTGGCCATCTGAGCGGTCGAGCCGGCCTCGGTTCGCCCGTCGTAGCCGTCGAAAAGCCCCATGACGCCCTCGACCACGGCCGTATCGCCAGCGCGCAAATGACGATGGAAATTGGTCGCATTGGCATCCCGGGATAGCATCCACCCGTCCAGATTATGGCTGTCGCGGCCCGTCACGTGGCGATGATGACCCGGGTCGATAAAATCCGGGCCGATCTTGAAGGGGGCCACATTCAGCCCGCGGCGTGCGAATACGGCCATCAATCCGAGGGCGAGGGTGGTTTTACCGCTGCCGCTCGAAGGGGCCGCTATGATGATTCCTGTGGGCATGATTGACTTACCGGTCCGATCTGCGTGTGGGCGCCGCAGGTATATACACCTCGGCCGTTCGCTTTGGCAAGCCGGTTGGTCGCAACGGCAGTCGCTATCGAATCAATTTAGAAGCTATTTCAAAAAGGTCTTTTGTTCCCATATCCGTGTTGGACGCTCATTTCAAATCCTCGAAATTCCGATGTATTCCTCATACATCGGCGGGAAGTCCCGCGGAGTGGGTAAATTCGCGGCCGCCTTCGCGTCCCCGAAGCTTAACGGGAGACCTGGAACCAAAATCCCAATTTGAGATAGCCTATAGGAAGGAAAAACGAAAAGGGTACCTTATCGCTGTCAGCACGCGGGCCAGACAGACGGTGGGAAGTGGCCCCCACGCTGCACAGGCGTCCCAAAAGACGGCGGGCCGGAGAACTTCCCGGCCCGCTACCTGCTGTGTCTCTTGGTCCCTTCCCTACTTGCGTGAATGCCGCCTGACGCCCACGAGAAAGAAGATGCCGGATAGAAGCAGCCATGTCGATCCCGGTATCGGTGTCGGCACGGCGGAATTGAAGTCATTGGATACTCGCCAATTGTTTCCGTTTCTCGACAGCGTCCCGCTATCGATGGAGAGGCCATCGAGGTATTCGGCCCATTCCAGCCTGAAGTCCGTAATCCGATCTCTGCCGGGACCATCAGAAAAAGTGATGTTAAATCTTACGCTTCCGGGATCGGCCGCGTCAGTCCCTCCAAGGTGGATATAGGTATCTGTGTGATCAAGAACCGCCCAGCCGGAAGGATTACGCAGCGAAACATCCTGAAAAATGACGTCTCGTGCCGTGCTGTCATCATAGACAAATAGATAGATGGCGTCTGTCGTATGGCTATTCCAGAAACGCGTCGAATAGGTGCTTGCCTGGACGTGCAGCGGCAGCAGAACGATGAGTAAGGCAATTTTTGATATGGTCAGTAGCGTCTTCATGGTCTTTGGCTCGGTTAAATTGTTGTCAGATGTCAGTTGCGAATAATACGAAGCAAATCGCATACCAATTATGCAGGTTTGTGCACATCACGATTATACATTGTCATACATTCATGGCATTTCATTCCGACCCAATCG
>JASJCV010000132.1 GCA_030065275.1 Desulfobacterales bacterium
TCACGCTGCTGGGGGCTCATGCAGGCGTGAGGGCCTTCCCCCGCATCCAGCCGATGACATCTACGCTTTTGGCGTGCTGCTGCGTGACGCCCTGTCCGGCGAGTTTTCGCTACCCACCCCGCGCGGTCCTCAGGAGATGACGGATACCCAGGCCCCTGTTTGGGGGGAGCCATCCCTGCTCCCGTCCACACCGGCAGGCGAGCAACTGCTTCAACTGGCCGACCGCATGTGCGCACCGGCGCGCGGCGACCGGCCGGAGAGCATGCGTACCGTCCGCCGAACCATCGATGGCATTCTCGACTCCGGCGGTCCGCACACCACGCCGCCGGATGCGGACCCGATAGCGGCGACCGCCCCCCCGAGAACCCCGGCCACCGGACGCATCGCCCCCCAGACCTATACCCCCACGAATGAAGGTATGGCCAACGCGCCCCGCCAGCGTCCCGTGGTATGGACGCTGGCGCTGATCATGGGCGCTTTCGGCCTGATGGCGGCCGGCATTGCGCTTATCGGTGTATTGACCCGGCCGCCCGTTCCAGCCGACCCGAAAACAGAACCCGCTCCTCCGGCAGCCGAGATAAGCACGCCGCCTGCCGCGTCCGTCGACGCGCCGGTGGATGCCGCCGCCCCGCGTGAAAATCCATCGCCCGAAGATCCTTCCCTGGCCGCCGCCGAAAAAAGTATGGCACAGTGGCTGCGAACCGGAGAACAGCTAGAGGTTGCCCAGGCCGGCGTCTGGGCGCCGGAAGAACTTCAAACCGTCGAGACCCGTGCCGCGGAGGCCGATACGGCCATGATCGCCAAGTCCTACGACCGGGCGGCGAAAGCCTATGCCGCCGCAGTTTCGGCCGGTGAATCCCTGCTGGCGCAACGGGAGCCCCGCTATGCCGATGCCATGGCGCAGGGGGCCGGCGCCCTCCAGGTGGACCGCCCGGCAGAAGCGCGAAAGCATTTCGATCGGGCGCTCACGATCAAACCGGAAGACGCGGACGCCCGCAATGGCTTGGCCGCCGCTGATCGCAGAGAAAAGGTGCTCGCCTTGATGGCCACCGGTCAGGTGCATGAAATCGAAGCGCGCTATGCGATGGCGCTGGCGGACTATGAATCCGCCCTGGGGCTCGAAAACGACTTCGCGCCCGCCCGTGCGGCGGTGGACCGGCTGAAAGACCAGGTCGCGGATACCCAGTACAACCGTCTGGTTTCGGAGGGGCTCGGTGCCTATTACGGTGGGCGTCTGCAGGAGGCCCGCCGCCACATCCAGGCCGCACTCCAATTTCGGCCGGCGGGTCAGGAAGCCCGCGAGGCCCTGCGTCAAATCGACACGGCCGCCCGCGAGCGGGGTATTGCCGAATTACGCCGCCAGGGGCAGACCGCCGAAAGCAAGGAGCGATGGAACCAGGCCCTTGAAGCCTATGAAAAAGCGCTGGCCATCGACCCAGCCCTCCAGTTTGCCCACCTGGGAGCCAAGCGCAGCCGTGAGCGGATCCATTTTGACAAACGCCTACGCTATTACCGCGATCATCCGGAAGCGCTGGCGTCCGAGCGCTATTTAAAGGAGGCCCAAGAACTGCTGGTCTCGGCCGAGAGCCTCTCGCCCCGGGGGCCGCGGCTGGCCGCCCAGATCCAGACCCTCAAGGCCGGTGTGCAGGCCGCCCGGACCCTTGTCCCCGTCACCGTTGTCTCGGACGGCCTGACCGAAGTGGCCGTACTGCGCGTGGCCCGCCTGGGGCGCATCACGAGCCGAACCCTTGAACTGCGCCCAGGCACCTATACCGTCGTCGGCTCACGCAACGGTTTTAAGGATGTCCGCCAGACCATCCGCGTCGATGCGGATCAACAGGCATTGCAGGTATCGATCGCATGCAAAGAGAAGATCTGAACAACACCACCCGCCCGGGCGACACCATGCCGCCGGACACCGCCGGCACGACGGCCGTCAAGCCGGTCGAATTCGAACCCCGCGGCGAAAAGCCTTCGGCCGGGCGGGATCGCCGGAGCCGTCTTTGGCTGGTGGCTTTGGGACTGCCGGCCGCCGTGCTGGCCGCCTTGGCCTGGTTTGTCTTCACCGCGCGCCAGATCGCGCTTGACATCCAGCCGGCCCCTGAGAAAATCACGCTTCAGGGTGGACTCCTGACACCCCGCGTGGGCGGGGCCTATCTGCTGCGCCCGGGAAAATATCGCTTCAAGGCTGTTCACAGCGGCTACCAGGACCTCGATCAGGCCTTCGAGGTCGGCGACGAACGGCACCAGACCCTGAAATTTGCCATGGAGAAATTACCGGGGCGGATCACCTTGACCACCTACCGCCAGGATGACCCCTCCGAGGCCATCAGCGGTGCCGTTGTCGCCATCGACGGCGAGGTCATCGGCCAAAGCCCGCTGACGGAAGCCTCGGTGCCCGCCGGAAGCCGCAAGCTGCGCCTGGAAGCGCCGCTATATAAGCCGCGGCAGGAGGTGGTCGAAGTGACGGGCGAAGACCGGCTCCAGACGCTGGCCTTCGGTCTGGAGCCCAACTGGGCCGATGTGCGTTTTACGACGGTCCCGCCGAACGCCTGGGTTCAGTTGGCCGATTCCCGGCTGGGGCGCGCCCCGCTGACGGCACGGGTGGAGGCCGGCGTCCACCAGGTGGCGTTTCGCCATGCGGGATACAAACCCGTATCCGTCAGCATCCGGGTCGTCGCCGGCCAGCCCCTGGAGGTGCCTGTCGTGGCCCTGGCGAAAATCGAGGGACGCCTGTTCGTCTCTTCCCGGCCGACAGGGGCCAATGTCACGGTCGACGATCGTTTCTACGGACAGACCCCTGTGGACATCACTCTGCCGCCGGACCGGGACCACGTGGTGCGCATTTCCGAGCCGGGTTACAAAACCGCCCGACATCGCGTGCGAGTGGACAGCGGCGTCAAAGCGACGCTGGCGGCCGATCTCGTGCCCCGTCGCGGCCGTGTTCGCTTTCGGGTATCGCCGCCGGACGCCCGGCTGGTGGTGAACGGCCAGCCCTACGGTCCGGTGCCGGCATCGCTGGATCTGCTGGCCGTCCCGCACCAAATTCAAATCGTCAAGGACGGCTACCGCGCGTTTCGCACCCAGGTCACACCCCGTCCCGGTCATCCCCTGATCGTCGACGCCAGGCTCAAGCGGCCTTACGAAACCGACGTACCCGGCATCATCCAGGCCCCCAGCGGCTACCGTTTGAAACTGATTCAACCGGCCGCGGCAACCTTCCGGATGGGATCCTCCCGCCGCGAACAGGGACGGCGCGCCAACGAAACCCTGCGCGAGGTCCGGCTGCGGCATCCTTTCTATATCGGTCTCAAGGAAGTCACCAACGGTCAGTTCCGCCAGTTCCAGGCCGCCCACGATGCCGGCCTTTTCAAGAATTACAGTCTGAACCGGGATGCGCAGCCGGCGGCCCAGGTCACCTGGGAGCAGGCCGCGGCCTTCTGCAACTGGCTCAGCCGCCGGGAGGGGCTGCCACCGGCCTATGTCGCTCAAGGCGGAAAACTGCGGCCGGTCATCCCCATGAACCACGGCTATCGCCTACCGACCGAGGCTGAATGGGTTTTCTGTGCCCGCGTCGATGCGGCCGGCCGCGTCGCCAAGTATCCCTGGGGGGACAAGTTCCCGCCGGCGGACAAGACCGCCAACCTGGCCGATCAGAGCGCCCGGACGATCCTGCCGCTCTTTCTCGAAAACTACCAGGACGGTCATCCCGTGGCCGCCCCGCCGGGCAGTTTGCAACCCAATCGCCGCGGATTGTTCGACCTGGGGGGCAATGTCTCCGAGTGGTGCCACGACTACTATAAAATCTACACTTTCGCCCAGGGCCGCGTGGACACCGATCCCACCGGGCCGGCCGACGGTCGGCATCACGTCGTCCGCGGGGGAAGCTGGAAGCAGGCCTCGCTTCAGACCCTGCGCGGCGCCTACCGCGACTACCAGGAAAAGAAACGGCTGGACCTGGGGTTTCGCATCGCCCGCTATGTGGCGCCCGACCGGGAGGCTCAATGATGAATGTCAACCGCCGCAGCTGGCTGCTTGCATGCTTGCTGGGGGGCTGGATCGCTGCCTGCGGTGCGGTCCAGGCCGCCGACGACGCCGCCTCACCGCTGGCGCCGCCCGCCGGGTCGGCCGAAACCACCACGGATGCATCGCCGCCCGCCCGGGTCGAAGCCCCACCGGCCGTTCCGTCCCAGCCCGCTGTGAAACCCTCCGGCCGTGAAAAAAAGGCGCCACGTGTGCGCCAACCGTTTCGCCCCTCGGAGGAAATCCACGTGGACAAAGCAGTGGATTTCCCGGCCGACATATGACATTTTAACCGCCAGACAACGGCGAAAGCTTCTCTAACCCCTTGGCGAAAGCGCCCATGAAAACGAACCTGCCCGTATCGATCGAATTCATCTACCAGTTGTTCGCCCTGATCGTCATCGTCATCATGGTGCATGCCGTCTACGTGGCAGCCGTTCGACCGGCGGCCGACACCTTCCTGGCCGAGCAGGCCGAACGCGCGGCCAGCGGCCAGGCAACCGAAACCGAACAGTCGATCCCCGTCATGATCAAGGATTACGAACAGGAGGCCTGTTTCATTCTCATGTTATGGGCCCTGGCGATCATGGCCTATAAAAGCGTTGTCCTCGTGCGCCACCGGCAATTGCTGAACACCGATCTCATTCCCCTGGCCGAGGGCGTGCGCGTGCTGCCCGAGGACAGCCTGGCCCTTTCGCGGCGTATACAGGCCCTGCCCCCGCACCAGCGCGACTCGCTGCTGCCGCGGGCGCTTCTGGCCGCCCTGCAGCGTTTCAGTTCAACGCGCAACGTTCAGGACGTGGCCAATGCCATGCATGCCTACTGCTCAAGCGAGGGCGAACGCCTGGACGCCGAGCTGGCCATGATCCGCTATATCGCCTGGGCCATTCCCTCGGTGGGGTTCATCGGGACCGTGCGGGGCATCGGTCAGGCATTAGGGCACGCCCACAAAGCGTTGGAGGGCGACATCATGGAAGTCACCCGCAGCCTGGGGGTGGCGTTCAACTCCACCCTGATCGCACTGCTCATCAGCATCGTTCTCATGTTCCTGCTGCACCAGTTGCAGCTGCTGCAGGAGCGCTATATTCTGGACACGGAAGCTTACTGCGAAGACAAGCTGACCCGCCGGCTGCACACCCACTGAGGATAGATGGTGAGCTTCATTGCCCTGGAAATACACGACGGCGGCATCCTGTGCACCGACGCCGAAGGCCGCCTGTGCCCCACGGAAACCGAAGCGCTGGAAAGCCCCGGCTACGCTCTGGTGATCGACCGCAAGCTGCTGGTCGGCACCGCGGCCTACCACCAGGCCCGCCGGCATCCCCGCCAGGTCAACAGCCGCTTCTGGGAGGCGTTCGACGACCAACCGCTGCGCAGTCCCGAGTTCGAGGGTTACAGCCACGCCGAGCTGGCCTATCGGCATCTCGAGCAGGTCTGGCGGCAGGTCCAGGCCGACCCGGCGGAAGTGATTTTCCTCGTTCCGGACCACTACGCGGACAAGGAACTGGGCCTGCTCTTGGGCCTTGCGTCGACCCTGGGCATGCCGGTGCGCGGACTGATATCACAGGCCCTGGCCGGCAACCCGCCCCAGGCGCGCCCCTGGATGGATTTCCATGTGGACCTCCATCTCCACCGGCTGGTCCTCACGGCGGTGGACGGCCGCACCCGGCCCTGCGTATGCCGCCATGCCACCATCGTCGATCGCGGCCGCGAGGCCATTCACCGCGAGTGGGTGCGCATGCTGGCCGACGCCTTCGTCCGTCAGACCCGGTTCGATCCGCTCTATGCGGCCGACACCGAGCAAAGCCTTTACGACCGCCTGCCCGGTATCGTCGATGCCGAGGAACACCCGGACCCGATCCAGGTCGAAATGCAGGCCGACGGCCGAACGCATCGCATCCAGATCGAACGCGAGGCCCTCACGACCCCCTACGCCCCCTGGATCGATGATCTGGAGGAAACCATCGCCGCCTGGCAGCAAACCCTGTCCGCACCGCCGGAAGCCTCCCGTCTGCTGATCACCCATCGCGCGGCGGCTTTGCCCGGGTTTGTCACACGGCTGGAAAAGGCGACCGGCCTTAACGCCCGCCGGCTGGCGGTCGGCGCCGCCGGCGCCAACGCCGGGGCCTTTGCCGGCCTCCTGACCGAGGGCAACACCGCTCACGGCGTGCCCTTGCTGAAGCGCATCCCCGGGCAAACGGCCGAAACGCGCCCGGCGGCCGCCGGCACCAAGACGGCGGATACGTCCGCGGCGCCGACCCATCTGGTTTATCGCGGCTGGGCCTACCCCATCACCGAGGCGCCGCTGGCTGTGGGTCGCGAACTCCCGGCGGGCGACCGCGGCATTCGGGTCCGGGGCCAGCTGGCCGGGATATCGCGGCAGCATTTTTCGGTGCGTCGCGCAAACCGCAAGGTCCTGCTGACCGACACGAGCAGTTATGGTACACGCCTGGATGATGTACCGGTAACGGGCACGGCCGTCCTCGCCGTGGGGCAGGTCATCCGCATCGGCACACCGGGCGAAACCCTGCAGGCCATTGCCTGCCTGGCGGATCATGAAACGACGATCACTTAATGTCTTCAATCTGGCGTTCATCGACTGCATCTGTTGCGGTCTGGGTGCCGTCATTCTGCTTTTTGTGATCGTCAACGCCAAGAGTGCGGTCCAGCGCGACATGGTGACCCGGGACGTCAGCAGCGAGGCCGAACGCATCGAACGCGAAGTCCTGGAGGGCCGCAAACGGCTGGTGGAGCTGCGCAACGCGCTCCAAACCACCGAGGCCGACATCGCCCGCACCCGGGGCGCCAGCCGCCGGATCCTCGAACGCCTCGAGACGCGCCGCACCGAAATCGCCCATTACGACAAAGACAACCTGGCGGAAAAAGCCCACCTGAACAAACTCAAGGCCGACGTCCGTTCACTGGAGGAGGAGGTCAAACGCCTCAAGGCGGGCAGCCAGGCCGAAGACGACCGCGGCGACACCATCCGCACGTTTGCCGGCGAGGGCGACCGCCAGTACCTGACCGACCTCAAGGTGGGCGGCCGGCGCATCTTCATCCTCGTCGACACCTCCGCAAGCATGCTCGATGAAACGATCGTCGGTATCATCCGCCGGCGCAATCTGCCGGCGGCGGAAAAAATCAGATCGCCCAAATGGCGCCAGACCGCCGCCACGGTGGACTGGATCACGGCCCAGTTGCCGGCCGAGAGCAATTATCAGATCTACACCTTCAACGAGAGCGCGCAGCCGCTCGTTCTCGGAACACGCAATCAGTGGCTGCCGGCGGCGGAGAGCAAGCGCCTGGACGAGGCCGTGAACCGCCTCTATCAGACCGCCCCGGAGAAGGGCACCAGTCTGGCCAATGCCTTCGACGCCCTTGATCGGCTCACACCGCCGCCGGACAATATATTTCTGCTGACCGACGGGCTGCCCACCATGGGCGCCGGCAAACCCTGGCGCCGCAAAGTTTCGAGCAAGAAGCGTCTGAGCCTGTTCAACGACGCCGTCGACAAGCTGCCGGCCAAAGTTCCGGTCAATGTGATCCAATTCCCCCTCAAGGGCGACCCCATGGCCGCCAGCGCTTTCTGGCGCCTGGCCACCCGCACCCGTGGCAGCTATTTCTGCCCGGCGGCGGACTGGCCCTGAAAGGTAACGCCGCATGGCCCGACAGCGCCGCCAAATCGAGATATTCAGTCTGTCCTTTCTGGACTGCATCTGCTGCGCCTTCGGCGCCATCATCCTGTTGTTCGTCCTCTCCAAGTTCTCCGAATCGCGCGTCATCGAAAACGTCCGCACCGATCTGAAGGCCCAGATCGAGCGCAGGGAGAAAGAGCTGCACACGATCCGGGGCCAGACCGTGCTGATCGACCGGGAATTGACCGAAAAACGCGTGGTGCAGTCCGAATCGCGCCAGAAACTGGCCCGGCTTCAGGGGGATCTCACCGCCATCGAAGGCGAGTTCGCCGCTTCCCGCGACGACGCCGAGGTCCGGAACATCATCGAGGGCCGCATGACCCGCGCGCTGCAGAAACTCACCGAAGAAATGAAAAGACTCGGCCAGGTCCCGCGCAAGCGTATCGACCGCAGCGTGGGTGGCATCCCCGTGGACAGTGAATACATCATCTTCATCATCGACACGTCGGGCAGCATGCAACGCGCCGCCTGGGTCACGGTCCAGAACAAGATCCGCGAGACCCTCGACATCTACCCCAAGGTCAAGGGCATCCAGGTCATGAACGACATGGGCGAATACATGTTCCCCTATTACCGGGGCAAATGGATTCCCGACACCTCGCGCTTCCGCAAACGGATCCTCGACACCCTCAAAACCTGGTTTCCCTTCAGCAACAGCAGCCCGGTGGAAGGCATCACCGAGGCCATCCGTACCTACTACGACCCCGGCCTGCGCATCAGCCTTTATGTGTTCGGAGATGAGTACAGCGGTAAAAACATGCAGGGGGCCATCGAGGCGATCGACCGCATCAACCTCGCGGATCAGCGGGGACGCCGCCGGGTAAGGATCCACGCCGTCGGGTTTCCCACCGTCCTGGACGACCCGCGGGGCATCACCGGAGTGCGCTTCGCCACCCTGATGCGGGCTTTGTGCGAGCGCAATGGCGGAGCGTTCGTCGCTCTCAACCACTCCCACGGATTGGGGTCCTCCCGCGGGTTCCGGATCCGCTTCTGAGGCTCGGGGTTTTAGGTTAAAGGTTCGGCGTTCTCCGATAGAATCGATACATTCGGAGCAAGCCTGGACGGAGAACCCTGAAGCCCGAAACCTGATTTCAGCCCATCAGACCGATGGAATACGCGATCTGGAACTGTCCCAGGTAGTAGAGCGGCAGCCCGATCAGGCGATTGTAGAAGGACGCGTGAACAAACCGCTGCCGGGCCACGAAAAGATCGGAAATATAAAAGGCCAGCGCCCCGTTGAGGACCAACAGGCGGCCGGTGGCTGAGAAGTCGGAGGCCCCGTAGAGCGCTCCCGCCGTAATCAGCATCAGGGTGATAACCACGACATAGCCCATCACGGGGTGCCGCATCCCATCCAGAAAAGGAAGCAGACGCGCATAGACGATGGTGCTCACGGGAACGGCCGCAATGGCTGTCACCCACATGGCCACACCAGGGCGGGCCAGCATTGTGAAAGCCACGATGTAGCCGACATGTCCGAG
This sequence comes from Desulfobacterales bacterium, assembly GCA_030065275.1. GTDB lineage: Bacteria > Desulfobacterota > Desulfobacteria > Desulfobacterales > UBA5852 > JABZFP01. Next base: position 9,200 of record JASJCV010000132.1, read on the forward strand.
AAGAAAGGCCACCAAGCCGATGCGGAAAGCGGTTTGACCCGGAACCGCCAGGGCCACGTCCCCCACGAGGCAAAGCGCGAGCCCGCCGATCACGGCCGCGGCATAGCGCGGATCCATCGCCGTCTGAACGAGCGCGAGACAGATAAAGAGCGAAGAGAGAACGAATTTGAAGGTGATTTTGCCTCGGGTCCAGCCGGTCTTTTCGCTCAGCAGCAATGCGGCCAGAAAGAAGGGGGCCAGTAGAGGGATCAATACCTGTGGCGTCATGCCGTCTCCTGCCGGACGTCGGGCGCATGAATCGATCGGCGCCGCGCGGTTGCGGTCACGACTGTCCGACGGGGCTGGTGCGGTCCAATCCGGAGGCAATGCTTTGGCGCACGGCCTCCGCCAGCGCATCGATATTGTCGCGCCCATGGCCGTCCGTATCGATGGGCGCGTGGATGGTCATGGTCGCCCGCCCGGGGAAGAGGTCGAGCGTGTCCGAGGGCAGGATTTCGCGTGTTCCGTTGATGGTGATGGGCAGCAGGGGCAGATTGAGGTCGAGGGCAAAATAGAACGCCCCTTTTTTGAAGGCCCTCAGACGACCGTCGCGGCTGCGGGTGCCTTCCGGGAAGAAAAGCACCGAAGTGCCGTCGGTTATCCGGGACTTGGCGGCTTCGATGGACTTCAGGGCCGCTTCGCGGTTCGATCGGTCCACGTAAATGTGGCCCAGTTTGTCACAGGCGATGCCGATCACGGGGATATTGCGCAGCTCCTGCTTCATCACCCATTTGAAGTCGATGTCGAGCCAGCCGTAGAGCACGAAAATATCGTACTGACTCTGGTGGTTGCAAGCGATGACGTAGGACTGGGCCGGGTCGATGTGGTGTCGGCCTTCAACCCGCACCATCATGGGCGTGAACCAGCTGTTGATCCGCGCCCAGCTCCGGGCGAAAAGACGGGCCAGGGTGGCGGGCGGTACGAACCAGACCAGCGCCACCACCGACATTCCGCAGAAAAATGTGGAAATCCCCAGAACGGGAATCACGACCAGCCACTTGTAGATGCTGTACAGGTGCCGGAGGTACCGGTTCACGGATCGCATCCTTTGTCTGTTGCGCCCATCGATTGCATGAAGCGCCGCTGTGCCAGCGGTGTCCGTCAAAGCCGCCAGTAGCAGATGCCGAGTTTCGCGGCCTCGCCGGCGTCGAAAACGGCCTTGATATCGAGCAGCAGACGGTAGGCCGGGTTGAGCATGTTGGCCATCGCGGCCAATCCGCCTTGGGCGTAGTCTTCATGGCCGACAGCCAGAATGGCGGCGTCCGCGTTGTGGATATGGGACCGACTGACCAGATGGATGCCGTAATAGCGCCGCGCCTCCTCCGGATCCGCCAGGGGGTCGTGGACGAGGACGTTCATGCCGTAGTCCTGCAGCTCGTGGACGATGTCGACCACGCGGGTGTTGCGCAGGTCGGGAACGTTTTCCTTGAAGGTCAGGCCCAGAACGGCCACGGTGGCCCCACGCACCTGCCGCTGTCCCCTGATCAGGAGTTTGACCGTTTTTTCGGCCACGTATTTCCCCATGCCGTCGTTAATGCGCCGGCCGGCCACGATCATGTCCGGATGATAGCCGATCGACTCGGCCTTGTAGGTCAGATAATACGGATCCACCCCGATGCAGTGCCCCCCGACCAGACCGGGGTGGAAATTCAGGAAATTCCACTTGGTGCCCGCCGCCGCCAGGACGTCGCGGGTGTCGATCCCCATGCGGTCGAAAATCATGGCCAGCTCGTTCATCAGGGCGATGTTCAGGTCGCGCTGGGTGTTTTCGATCACTTTGGCCGCCTCGGCCACCCGGATCGAGGGCGCCTCGTGAATGCCGGCCGCCACCACCCGGCCGTAGACGTCGGCCAGCAGGCGGGTGGTCGCCGGGTCGGACCCTGAGACGACCTTGACGATCCTGTCCAGCGTGTGGACCTTGTCGCCGGGGTTGATGCGCTCCGGTGAATAGCCGACCGTGAAGTCGCTTCCGAGGCTCAGGCCGGACCGGGCTTCGATGATCGGCACACAGACTTCTTCGGTGGCCCCGGGATAGACCGTGGATTCGAAGACCACGCAGCTGCCCGCGGCGATGTGGTCGCCCACCGTGCCCGAGGCGCCCTTGAGCGGTCCCAGGTCCGGAATCCGCGAATCGTCGATCGGTGTCGGCACGGCCACGATGATCAGCCGGCATTCCTCCAGCGCTCCGGCGTCGGCACTGAAGCGGATATCCACGGCCCGAAGGTCCTCGGATGTCACTTCGAGGGTGCGGTCGCGGCCGTCAGCCAGTTCGGCCACCCGATCGGCGTCTAAATCAAACCCCACCACGTCGAAATGGCGGGCCAGATGTACGGCCAGCGGCAGGCCGACATACCCCAGCCCGACCACCGCAATACGGTCCTGTCGTGTGTCCAGCGATTCGATGGTCAGCATGAAAAAATGACATCTCCCTATGGCGGTTGCAGGCTTGGGACGCGAATCGGTCGCCGTGGGCCTGGGCGCTGCCCGTTGCCGCTCCGGCGGAAAAATCGACTGTATTTGAATAAAAACTAAAGGTAAAGTCAAGGTTGGATAAAAAGCTTGACAACCCCCAAGCGCTTAATCCATAACAACCTTTATTAATTGAGGTTTTTTATGACCAGACGTTTCAGGCAACATCTTCGCCACTGCTCCTACGACTATGCCTATTGAAGGCCTGCTGCTTGTCACCCTTCGAGCATGCAGGCCCCCACCCGAATTTCCCGCCTCCGGCGGTAACGTTGTTTCGTCCCATTGCAATCATCGGATCAAGCGGT
>JASJCV010000133.1 GCA_030065275.1 Desulfobacterales bacterium
GTCACCTTTTTCCTTTTTGTCTTTTTTGGACGACGGCTTGGATGCCGGCGCCGTCGCGGCCTGGGCCAGGCCGGCCACGTTGGCACGCACGACCTTCACGCGGACCCGGTCGGCGATTTCAACCGTCAGGGTGCTCTCGTCCAGACCGGTAATCCGGCCGTAGATACCACCGTTGGTGATAATACGGTCGCCTTTTTTGAGGTTGCCGATCATCTGCTGATGTTCCTTGTTGCGCTTCTGCTGCGGGCGGATGAGCAGAAAATAGAAAATCACGAACATCAGAATGATGGGAATCAAACCACCGAAGCCCCCGGCGCCCTGCCCGGCGGCCGCGCCGCCCTGACCCATTGCATATGCGATGCCTGTCAAAATGTAACCTCCTTGAGTTGTCTCACTCTGGTCCGATAGTCGCTGCTTCCGGAAAAACCAGGCGGCCCGAAAACCGTCCCGGGGCGCCTGATGGTGCGCCCGCCTCGAAGGCGTGCTGTTCACCCAACGGCAAAATGGCGCTCATATACAGTATTCGGCCGTCGTCCGTCAAACATTTCTTGGTCTGCCGGCAAGGCCCCGCGGACAGGCGGCGGCCATGTCCGGTATCAACCCGCTGGTATCCAAAGGGTGTCGCCGTCGAACTGGAGTTGATCGATATAGCGGTAGTCGATCTGTTCGAGAAGCTGGAAGACTTGATCCATTTTATAGACGACGATCTTGGAATTGGGCTCGATCAGGTTGAGGTTCTGGCTGAAGTCCTTTTCTTTGACATTGTAGATATACACCATGTTCTCGGAGAATTTCAGGAGCTTGCCCACGCCCGAACTGTAGCCCTTGCGGTCGGGTTCGTCCGCCGAGCGGGCCAGATCCACGCCGCGTCGTTTAAAGTAATCCTTCAGAAACGCAAAATGAATATTCCAGATGTTGTCCCCGGGCCGAACGACATGGATGCCGTATGTTTCGGGATCGACGGGCAGCGGCTGGCCATCCGGCCCCAGGTTTTCCTCGCTGATTTCGCCCAGCTTGAGGCGGATCTGGTCCTGAAGTTCCTTCATCGACACCCGGTTGTCGCCGATCTGAAGGGTTTCGTCGGATCGTGCGATGATGTCGATGCCCTCACCGACGTCAAAGGCTTTCTTGCGGGCGTCCATCATGTTCTTGAGGTCACCGTCCGATTCGAGCTTGCCGTACTCGATGACCTGCCCCGGGGACGATTCGGCCGGGGGCGTTGCGGCCTCATCCCGGGCGGCCGCGTCCGGCCGATCGGTACTGGAAGGCGGCTTATCCGGCGTTGCCAGAAATTTGTAAGCCACCAGGATGACCAGCAGGATCATGCCGGCCAAGGCAATCAGAACCAGGGAGCTTTTATTGCGTTGATCGGGAATTGAGGCCATGGGTACTTTCCTTGCCGCCGGTTCGGCGGCGCTGTGTCGGCGCGGCGCTAAGCGACTTTCGCGGCCTGAAACAACGCAGCGGCGGTTTTGTTCGAATCAGGTCGCGTCGGACTTGTCCGCGCTGATTTGGCTGTCGCCCGGCATCAAGCTCGGGTCGGCGGCGATCGTAATGGTCAGATGGCGTTTTTCCTCCAGGGACGCCAGCTCCTTGCGTTTGCGGTTCAGCAGGTAGGCGGCCACGTCCGGCGGCACCAGGCCCCGCACGGCTTCGGCGTCGGTTTTGAGCGTTTCCAGGCTGAGGCGGCGCAGAAAGGCCGCGCTCAGGGTTTCGGTGGAAGGTACATGGCCTTTGCCGCGGCAATGCGGGCAGGGTTGATAGCTGCTGAATTCGATCGAGGGGCGGATGCGCTGGCGCGACATTTCCAGCAGGCCGAAACGGGATATCCGGCCGACCTTGGTGCGGGCCTTGTCGGTTTTCAGAAAATTCTTCATGGCTTTTTCGACTTCGGCGCGGTTTTTACGGTCGCGCATGTCGATCAGGTCGACGACGATGAGCCCGCCGAGGTCCCGCAGGCGAAGCTGGCGGGCCACCTCCTCCACCGCCTCCAGGTTGGTCTGCAGGGCGGTTTCCTCGATCGACTGCTTCTGGGTGGCTTTGCCCGAATTGACGTCGATGGCCACCAGCGCTTCGGTCTGGGCGATAACGATCGAGCCCCCCGACCTGAGCGGCACGCGGCTTTCAAAGACCGAGGCGATCTGATGCTCCAGCTGAAACCGCGTGAAAATCGGTTTGGCTGATTTGTGCTGTTTGACGATGCTGGCCTGCTTGGGGGAGATGATTTTCATGAAATCTTTGACTTCGTGATAGACGGCCGGGTCGTCCACAAGGATTTCGGACACATCCGGAGTGAAGTAATCACGGATCGAACGCACCACCAGGTTGCGCTCTTTGTTCATCAGGTGGGGGGACTTGACCTGCATGACGTTGCCTTTGATGGTCTTCCACAGGCGCATCAGGTAGGTGAAATCCTTGGAGAGCGATGTCTTGGTGGCGCCCTTGCCCATGGTGCGCACGATCAGGCCAAAGCCTTCGGGGACATTCAGGCCGCCGACAATGTCCTTGAGGCGCTGGCGTTCTTCCTCGTCCTCGATCTTGCGCGAGATACCGAAGGACTCGCTGCCGGGCATCAGGACCAGATAGCGGCCGGCCAGACTCAGGAAAGTCGTCAGCATGGCGCCTTTGCTCATGATCGGGTCTTTGGTGACCTGTACCAGGATTTCCTGGCCTTTTTTAATCAGGTGGCTGATGTCCTGGGGACCGCCGTTGGTGTCGTGATAATAGTCGGGGTGGATCTCCTGGATCTGCAGAAAACCGTTACGCTCGGCGCCGTAATCGACAAACACGGCCTGCAGGCTGGGCTCGATCCTGGTGATGATGGCCTTGTAGATATTGCCCTGGGTGATTTCGATGCTGGCGCTTTCAATCTGGAACTCTTCCAGCTGACTGTCCTTGACTTTGGCGATTCGGCACTCTTCCGAATCGACCGCATTGATCAGAATTTTACTGCTCATACTGATTCGATCCCTTATTGACTTGGAGACGTTGGGGAAATTAACGAAGTTCCGGATCGGTATCTCCGGAACGACGGGAGGAAATGAATTGTGCCTACCGACGTGAACGGTTCCGTATAGCGTCTGCCCCATACCGGGTTTGGGCACGATAATATGCGTGCCTGTGCTTAACCGTGTATAAATAGGCAATTGGGCCAGACAAGTCAAACAGTTTTATCGTCTGCCGGGGTACACCAGGGCGCCCCGCCGGCCTGTGCGGCCACCTTGCGTGGGGCGTCGCCGCCACCTTGCACGGCTTGCTATTTAAGGCCTTATATGGCATGAGAGGCTTTCACCGCGCCAAGGCGCCGGCCGGTGACGCGTGTGATTCGGTGCGGCGCTGCGTACACGACAAAGGACGCAAAAATGGAAGAACGCTACGATCCCCGGGCGATCGAAACCAAATGGCAGCGCCACTGGGAGGCCAGCGGCCTGTTTGCGGTGACCGAAGCACCGGAGCGCCCCAAATACTACTTGCTCGAAATGTTCCCCTACCCCTCGGGCAATATCCACATGGGGCACGTGCGCAACTACACCATCGGCGACGTCGTGGCACGCTACAAACGCATGTGCGGCTTCAACGTGCTGCACCCCATGGGCTGGGACGCATTCGGCATGCCGGCCGAAAACGCGGCCATCGCCAACAACACCCACCCGGCCCGCTGGACCTATGCCAATATCGATGCCATGCGCGCCCAGCTCAAACGCCTGGGATTCTCCTACGACTGGAACCGGGAACTGGCCACCTGCCGGCCGGAATACTACCGCTGGGAGCAGTGGCTCTTTCTGAAGATGTACGCCGAAGGGATGGCCTACCGCAAGGAATCCTACGTCAACTGGTGTGAGCCCTGCCAGACCGTCCTGGCCAACGAGCAGGTCGAGGCCGGCACCTGCTGGCGCTGCGGCCAGGCCGTGCGTCAGAAGAAACTCTGGCAGTGGTTCTTCCGCATTTCCGATTTCGCCGAAGACCTCCTGGTGCACTGCGATCAGCTGCCGGGCTGGCCCGAAAAAGTGCTGACCATGCAGAAAAACTGGATCGGCAAGAGCGTGGGGGCGGAAATCGAATTTCCGGTGGAGGGCCGCGAAGCGGTGATCAAGGTCTTTACGACCCGTCACGACACGGTCTTCGGGGCGACGTTCATGTGTCTTGCGCCCGAGCACCCGCTGGTGGCCGCGCTTTCCGCCGGCACCCCGCAGGCGGCCGACGTGCGCGCCTTCGTGGAGCGCATCGCCCTGCAGGACCGATCCGATCGCGGGCTGGAGCAATACGAGAAAGAGGGGGTTTTCACCGGGGCCTACTGCCTCAACCCCATGAACGGCCGGCGCATGCCGGTGTATACGGCCAATTTCGCATTGATGGAATACGGCACCGGTGCGGTCATGTCGGTGCCGGCCCACGACCAGCGCGACTTCGAGTTCGCCCGCAAATACGGCCTGGAGGTCGTGGTCGTGATCGACCGCGAAGACAAGCCGCTGGATGCCGACAGCATGACCGAAGCCTTTTCCGCCGACGGCGTCATGGTCAACTCCGGTGAATTCGACGGCCTGCCCAACCGGACGGCCATGGAGCAAATCGCCGACCAGCTGGAGGCGCGGGGCCAGGGCAAGAAAACCGTCAATTTCAGACTGCGCGACTGGGGGATTTCCCGCCAGCGGTACTGGGGGGCGCCCATTCCCATGGTTCACTGCGAGGCCTGCGGGGTCGTGCCCGTGGATGCGGCGGACCTGCCGATCCTCCTGCCCGAAGACGTCGATATGCTCGAAGGCGGCAAGTCGCCCCTGCCGGAACTGGAGGCCTTCCGGCGGACCGACTGCCCCCGCTGCGGCCGTGGCGACGCCCGCCGCGAAACCGATACGATGGACACCTTCGTGGAGTCCTCCTGGTACTTCGAGCGTTACTGCAGCCCGCGCTGGGAAGAGGGCATGTTCGATCCCGCGGCCGTGGCCTACTGGATGCCGGTGGACCAGTACATCGGGGGCGTCGAGCACGCCGTGCTGCACCTGCTCTACTCACGCTATTTCACCCGCGTACTGGAGAAATTCAACCTGACCACCTTCAAGGAGCCGTTCACGCGCCTCCTGACCCAGGGCATGGTCTGCAAGGAGACGGCGTCCTGCCCGGAGCATGGTTTTCTTTTTCCGGAGGACGTCGTCGCCCGTGACGGCGGCCACGGCTGCCGCCACTGTGGCCAGGCGGTCGCCTTCGGCCGGGTCGAGAAAATGTCCAAGTCCAAGCGCAACGTCATCGACCCCAACACCCTGCTCGAAAAATACGGGGCCGATACCACGCGCCTTTTCTGTCTCTTCGCGGCCCCGCCGGAGCGGGATCTGGAATGGAGCGCCCAGGGGGTGGAAGGGGCCTCCCGATTTTTGAACCGGGTATGGCGGCTGGCCCACAAGTGGATGCCGACGATTGCCACCGTCGAGCCTTTTTCCGGGGGGGAGGACGAACTCGCAGCACCGGCGCGGGAACTCTACAAGAAGACGCACCAGACCATATACAAGGTGACGCGCGACATCGAGGATCGCTTTCATTTCAACACGGCCATCAGCGCGGTGATGGAACTGATCAACGTCTTCAGCGGTTTCGCGCCCGCCCAGCCTTCAAGCGCCGATCGCGCGGTGATCCGGCTGGCGCTCGAGCGCACGACCCTGTTGCTGGCCCCGATTGTGCCCCACATGGCGGAGGAACTCTGGCACGCCCTGGGGTGTGAAGGCAGTGTGCTGCAGGCCGATTGGCCGGCCTACAGCGAGTCGGCCCTGAGCCGGGACGAATTGACGATCGTCGTCCAGGTGAACGGCAAGCTGCGCAGCCGACTGACCGTTCCGGCGGGGACCGATAGAGAGACCATCGAGAAAGAGGCGCTGGCGGACGAGCGCGCCCTGAAATTCATCACCGGCAAAACGGTGCGCAAGGTGATCGTGGTACCGCAAAAACTGGTCAATATCGTGGTCTGATGAGGTTGGCGGCGACTCATAGCGGGCGTTTTTGGCGCCTCGTTTTATGTCTGGCCCTGGTGCTGGCGGCTTCGGCCTGCAATTACCGCTTCGGCGGCTACCGTGAGGGCCAGGCCGGGGTCGAAACCGTGAATATTCCCCCTTTCGAGAACCGCACGCGGCAGATCGGCATCGAGACCCTGTTCACCAACGAACTGGTTTACGAAGTCGGTCGCGGCGACCGGATCGCCCTGGCCGCCCGCGGTAGAGCCGACGCGGTCGTGCACGGTGTCATCAAGAATCTTATAACCAATACCGTCTCGCGGCAGAATCTCAACGTTTCCCTCGAGCGCCGGGTATACGTTACCGTGGAACTCACCGCCAAAAACCGTCGGGGCAAAGTTTTCTGGTCTTATAAGTTAACCGAAAACGAGGTGTATTTTGTCGAGCCCGACAAGGTGAGCACCGAGGCCAATCTGCGTGGGGCGCTGGCGGAGATATCCCGGCGCATCGCCGAGAAATTCCACTATCGCTTCACCCAGGCGTTTTAGCCCTGGTCCCGGGACGGCGGGAACGGCACGCAAAAAAGCGCGGCCTCCAGGCGAAGCCGCGCGCTGCATTTGTCACTCCCCGGGGGTGAAAACGGGCAGGGTTCAGGCCGGAGCCCGTCGGGCGGCTTTCGTGAGGCGGGAAATCTTGCGGGCGGCGGTCCGGCGATGCAGAACCCCCTTTTTGGCCGCCTTGTCGATCAGGGACTGGGCCGATTTCAGTTTGGCCGTGGTCGCCTCCTGGTCCTCGCCGAGGGCGGCGGCACTGACCTCTTTGATAACGCTCTTTACGCGGGTCTTCACCCCGCGGTTGCGCTGCCGTCGAATTTCGTTTTGGCGGGCCCGTTTGATGGCCGACTTGTGATTCGCCAAGGTTGTTCTCCTTGCAATTGATTTCGTCAATTTGTGAAATGATCCTTTTAGCGATCCGATGAATAATTGTCAACAAGTTTGTTCGTATCTCCATTCCGCAGGCTGCAGCGATTGAGCCCCGTCGCGCCATCCTCCCCCCCGTCCGTGCGCGCCATGACACAGGCGGCTTCCGCCGTGAGGCTTCTGACCGCCATTACCCTGGTCAGCCGCGTCCTTGGCTATGGGCGCGACATGCTTCTCGCCGGGATTTTCGGCACGGGGTTGACAAGCGATGCCTTCATTGCCGCCTTCCGGATCCCCAACATCATTCGCCGCTTCTTCGGGGATGGCGCCTTTAGCATGGGGTTCATTCCGGTCTACAATAGCTGTCTGCAGCGCGAGGGCCCGGCCGGGGCTCGCCGCCTCGGGGCCTCCACCCTGCAGGCTCTGGCGATGATTCTGCTGGGGGTGATCGCCGGCGGCCTGATCGGAAGTCCCCTGATCGTGCGAGCCTTGGCGCCCGGTTTTGCACCCGGCAGTGCGGCGTACCATTTGACCCTGGATCTGCTCCGGATCATGTGGCCCTATCTTTTTTTTGGCGGGCTCGTGGCCATGATCGCCGCCATCCTCAACGCCCAGGGCCATTTTGCGGCCCCGGCGCTGGCCCCGGTCGCCTTCAACCTGATTCTGATCGCCGTTCTGCTGTTGATTGCCGTTGCCGAACGGCCGGCGCATGCGGGCGCCGCAATGCTTGCGGGAGCGGTCCTGGTGGCCGGCATGGTGCAACTGCTGATCCAGGTGCCGGCCCTCCGGTCACGGGGGCTGGCCCTCTGGCGGCCCGTGTTTCCACCGCACGCCTCTCTGGGGGCGGCTGCGCGCATGACGCTGCCGGCGGCAGTGGGAACCGCCAGTTTCCAACTCAATATTCTGATCGGCACGCTGCTGGCCTCCTTTCTGGAGCCCGGCAGCATTGCCGCGCTTTTCTTCGCCGATCGGCTGGTCCAGTTTCCGCTGGGGCTGTTCGCCGTATCGGGGGCCACCGCGCTCATGCCCGCGCTGTCGCGCCTGGCCGCCCGCGCCGAATGGCATGATTTCAATATCGCCTTTCAGGAGGCCCTGCGCCTGGTCTGGTTCGTCACCCTGCCGGCGATGGTGGGGCTTCTGGTCCTGCGTCTTCCGATCGTTCAGGTGCTTCTGGAGAGAGGCGCTTTTGGTAGTAATTCCACAAGATTGACCTCGGAAGCCCTGTTGTGTTACGGTATTGGACTGTGGGCCTATGCCGGCTTGCGGATCGTCCAGACCGCTTTATTCGCGCTCAAGGACGCCCGCACACCCCTGAAGGCCGCCGGACTGGGGATGCTCGTTAATCTGCTGTTGGGCGCCGGACTGATGTCCTTTTGGGGGCACCGAGGCGTTGCGCTGGCAACGGCCTGCGCCGCCGTCATCAACCTGGGGCTGCTGCTGCTGGCCCTGCGCCGCAAGACAGGCACGCTGGGCGGCCGACAGGCGCTGCGGGCATTGGCCCAGGCGATCTTTTGTTCGGCGGTGATGGGAACCGCGGTGACCGGCCTGCGGGATTGGATCGGAATCGACCCCCGGGCCGGTACGGGAATCGCCAGCCTGAAGCTGGCGCTCTGCATCGCAGCCGGCGTGGGGGTTTACGCGGGCATGGCCCGGATCTGCCGCAGCCGCGAATTGACGGCGCTGGGCCGGATCATCCGGCCGAAGGGGGCGTAACATGACAACCCGCCAGACCGTTTTGCTTTCGATGGCGATCGTCGTCCTGTTCTCTTTTCTGTTGGTCATTGTTTTCGGCGACAAGGGACTGGCCGATTTCCATCTTCTGAGGCTGGAACACAAGCGCCTGGTGGAGAGTAATGAAACCCTGCTGCGCGAAAATCTGCGACTGTATCAACAGAAGGTGCGGCTTGAGAAAGATCCGCTCTACATCGAACATGTCGCCCGGGAAGAACTGGGCCTGGTTTCCACCAACGACCTTGTTTTCATCGCCCCCGGCGATTGACGACCCGTCCCTGCCGATGGGGGTCTAGCCCTCAATATTCGCCGGTGGCCTTTCACAGGACAGCAATGAAGCGCCGAGGCGCCCTACCACCGGCTGCAGGGGGCGCATCAAGACGCCGGATTGTCGTCGGCGCTTACTTTATGGGTAGCGATATGGCTGAAGAACAAGAGTTTGAGACGGAAACCATGGCAGGCATCTACGCCAGCCAGGGCCATTACGGCAAGGCGATTGGTATCTACCGCCGCTTGCTGGAGCAGGAACCGGACCGGTCGGACCTCAAGGATAAAATGCTGCGGATCGAATCCAAGAAAAAGTACGAGGATGAAACCCGTCTGGCCCATAAATTCAGCGAGTGGCTGAACCTGCTGATGAAGCGCAAGAAACTGGAAGCCTTGAAACAGCTGAAAAAAACACGTTGATGGCCGCAACGGCCTGATAATCAGAGGCACGGTACGCGTGAACAGGCAAATCCGTTGAAAGGCGGAGGCGCAAAGCCACGGATCTAAAGCACATGCTGCCATGATCGCCGGGCTGCCCGAGACCCATGCCTGCCCGCCTTTGGCGCCTCGGCACCAAAGGTTTTCCATTTCAGGGGGCTGCATCGCTATGGAAATGTACGTCATCCAGGAAAAAAAGGAAAATTGCAGCGACAGCGTCTTTTACATGGGGCAGATCGCCTATGCCGTCATGTCCAACGGTCGCAAGATCGCTCTGCAAGCCTGTGGCGAAGTCAAGTTCATCATCCCCCAGGAAGCCCGCAAGCCCATTGTCTACGGGAACAACGCAGCTGCCGGTGGACTTGAGAAGATGGATATCGCCGGTCTGACGGATGACGATCTCCCCCAGGACAAGCGCCTGTGGCTTCACCGCAACCATTTCGAGATCGTTAAACTCTCCCGCCACGACGACGTCGTGGGAGATGGCATCATGGTCGGGCGGGAATATGACGAGGCCATGGACCGGTTTCTGGAGTACTGCGCCTCGCTGTCGAACCGCTGAAGCCGGTCGGTCGTTCCATGGAAACCATCGAGCGCCGCCGGGCCGACCAGCCATCCCAGGAGTGAACATCCATGCGCATTTTCGGCCGTGTGCGGCGCCACAGGCCCCACCGGTGGCTCGCCACCTTGGGGCTGCTGTTGGTCCTGGCCTGCGGGCCGCTCCACGATACGGAGCGAATCGACCCACCCGTGGTGGTGCCGGATGCGGTCTTCAACCGCTTGTTCACGGCGCCGGATCTTGGCTGGACCGGAGGCGATGGGACGGTGTCGGTTCAGCTGCCCGACGGCCGCAGCCTATGGCTGTTCGGTGACAGTTTCTTGGGGCGGATCGATCCGGATGGCACCCGCCCGGCCGACACCCCCTTCATCCGCAACAGCGCCCTGATCCAATCCCCCGGCGATTTGACCCCCCTCGTCGGGCAGCGCCGCGGTGCACCGGCCGCCCTGTTCCAGATCGCGGCGGGTGATGAATGGTACTGGCCCGGGGATGCCACGCTGCAGGCCGGCCGCCTGCTCGTTTTCCTCCACCGCTTCCGGCCGACCGGACCCGGCCTCTGGGACTGGCAGTGGATCGGCACGGACATCGCCGTCCTGGGATTGCCCGGACTGGACCTCGAATCCATCCAACCCCAGCCGGTGGCCACCCGCATCCGCTTCGGCGCCGCCCTTCTCGAGCATCGGGGGCAGGTCTACATCTTCGGTGTCACCGAGGCGCCAGGACCCAAGCGAATGCACGTGGCCCGCACCGCGGCCGGATCAATTCTCGAATCGGCCTGGACCTTTTTCGACGGCCGCGGCTGGTCGCCCGATCCCGGGCGCAGCATCCCCGTCTTGACGGCCGTCGGCAGCCAGTTCAGCGTGGTGCCCTATCGCCAGAGCTTTGTGCTGATCGCCATGGATGGCCGCACGCCCTTTTCCGGGCGCCTGGTGGCCTACACGGCACCCCGCCCCGAAGGCCCTTACGACGGCCCGGTCACGCTTTTCAAGGCTCCGGAGGCCGGTGGCCAGGTCGCCGCCTACAATCCGTTCGTTCATTCCCAGTTTACACGGCAGGATCGGATTCTGATTTCCTACAACGTCAATCACCTGAGCGATCCGTCCGTGCTCTATCGTGACGCCGCCCTCTACCGCCCACGCTTCATTCGTGTGGATCTGGCCCGGTTTCTGTCGATTCCGCCCCCGGTCGAGCACGAATTCGGGGGCCATTGGGGGTGGCGCTTGCGCCGCTCGGGACGGCGCTGAGCTCGGGCGGGTCCGGTCAGGGGGTATCCTTCGGGGGGATGAAACAGGTGATCTCGGATTCATCCCGGCTGATAACGGACCACAGAACGCCGAGCGCACGGGCCGGCAGGGCCACGACCGGCACCAGGATCTGTCCGGCCAGAATGGCGGCTTCCTCGGCGGGGACCTTGATGACGGATGGGTCCTGAAGCGGCCCGTTGATGCGCACTGGGGAGCTTCGGCGGACAAGGCGGCGTTTGGATGTGGAATTGATAAGCAAGGCAATGGTCTCGTCGTTGAAATCGACGTGGCCGAACGCCTCGGCCCGCATGCCCGGGGTTTCCACGTAGAAGACCTGAAGGGTGCCGCGCCCGTCTTCAAAAAGCATGCGCAGGGCCGCGCAGTCCAGGTCCGTGTAGGTTCTGCCGGTGGGGCCGGTGAAGAGAAAATCAAGGGCGTCGGAGGCCAGCAACTCGATCCTGCGCTGGATGCGCCCGTTTTCAATCGCAAAAGCGACCTCGCCCCCTAGTTTGGCGGCCAGTTCACGGGGGGAGCGGCCGCCGCTGTGCAGGTCGACAAAAAGGGTCAGCTGCCCCCCCAGCACCAGCGGTTTGTCCACCGAGGTAAGAACCTCTTCGAGGTCGGCGTCCTCGATCACCATGTTCACGGAAAGCACGGGCGGCGATTCCCGGGTGTCGTAAAAGGCATCGATGCTCGAGGTGCCGTTTTTGTACTCGATCGTGGTCGGACCGATTTGAAGCCGCCCGTCCTTCACGGTCAACGGCAGATCGACCTGCTTGAAGACGTCTTCCCGGGCCTCGATCCGGTCGGCCAGAATTGTCAGCGTCAGCTCGACGTCGTTCAGCATCGGCAGGGGGAGCGGCTCGGGCGAGAAAAGGGGCGCGTCCGTCTGGTCCTTGGCCCCGGTCTCCGTGGGCCCGGCCGCGTCGCTCTCTTCCGGGTAGAAACCAAGATCCTGCAACCTGAGGGTCTGGGCCGCCAGGGTGGCCTCGATGACCGGCGTTTCACCTTTAAAAGTGCCATGGAAATCAACCTGGAAACGTGAGCCGCCCAACCGGGCATCCCCGCTGAACTCGTGCAGATCCGCCGTCTCCCGGTACCAGCCCGTCAGCGCGGTCGGGG
>JASJCV010000134.1 GCA_030065275.1 Desulfobacterales bacterium
TCGCCGTGTGCCTTTTCGGCGGGAAACCCGCCGGCGGCCAGAATCTGAGCCTGGACACGGATGCGCTCCTTGCCAACGATTCCCGGGTGCCCTGGCAGATAACGGCCGATGAGATCAGCTACGACGACCGGGCCCAGCGCTACGTGGCTGAGGGAAACGTGCGCATCACCAAAGGCGACCGCCGCCTGACGGCCGATTATGTGCGCTTCGACCATCGCACCATGCAGGCCGAGGCCAGGGGCCACGTTGTGCTTGTGGCGGGCGGGGACATGCTGTTCGGCGACCAGGTCGAGATCGACCTCGAGAATCAGATCGGCACCATCACCCAGGGAACGATTTTTCTTCACGAAAACCATTTCTACATTCGCGGCGAAAAGATCGAAAAGCTGGGACCGCGGGAATACGCCGTCGAAAGGGCCAGCCTTTCCAGCTGCGACGGCGAGCGGCCGGCCTGGAAAATCACGGGTCGCAAGCTGAATGTGGAAGTTGAAGGCCAGGGGGTGGTCAAACATGCGGCCTTGTGGGCCAAGGACGTACCGGTTCTCTACACCCCCTATTTCAGCTTTCCGGCCACCACCGAACGCAAGTCGGGCTTTTTGATGCCCGAGTTCGGTACCTCCGACCGCAAGGGGAACCGCCTGCTCGTGCCCTACTACTGGGTCATCAACGACCAATCGGACCTCACGCTCTACAACGACTTCATGAGCGCGCGCGGCAACAAAATGGGCGCCGAATTCCGCTACGTCGTCGATCCCCTCACAAAGGGCACGGTCATGTACGACTACCTTAATGATCGCAAAATCGACGACGGCCAGGGCGAGAACAGCAGCGATTACGGCTATCCCGACGACGACTTCCTGCGCCGCAATGAAACCCGCTACTGGTTTCGCATGAAGCACGATCAGGGCCTGCCGTTCGGCTTCCGGGGCCGGCTCGACCTGGACTGGGTCAGCGACCAGGACTATCTGACCGAATTCCGCCAGGGGCTGACCGGATTCGAGGAGACACGCGACTACTACCGCGACAAATTCGGTCGCGACATCGACGACTACAACGACCCGGTGCGCACCAACCAGGCCGTCATGACCAAGAACTGGAACCATTCGGCCCTGACGGGCGGCATCATCTGGCTGGATGATGCCACCAAAGCACGGGCCGACAACCTGCCCTCCGTCGATACCACCCTGCAGCGCCTGCCGTTTGTTGTCTGGGACGCCTCCAAACAGCCGATCGGATCGACGCCCTTTCAAATCAGTGCGGATACCGAATGGCAGAACTTCTACAGCGACGAAAACACCAAGGGGATGCGCCTGGACGTCCTTCCCCGGCTCTACTTGCCCTTTTCTCTGGGTGATTATCTTTACGTGGAGCCATCGGCGGGTTTACGTCAGACCGCCTGGTTCATCGACCGTTTTCAGGACATCACCCCGGAGCAGCAGGCGGAAATCGAGGAGCGCGCCGATCGCAGCCTGCCCAGGGAAGAGGATAAAGACAAATCCGAATACCGCACCCTGTACGATTTAAGGCTGGATGCTTCCACCGAGGCTTCCGGCATCTATGACATAAGCGGCGAAACCCTGAAGGGACTGCGGCACACCATCCGGCCGCGTGTGGTCTACGAATATACGCCCAACGACGATCAGGACAAATTTCCCGCTTTTTTCAGCCAGGCGGAAAACGGCGAGCCGGTGGGGCTGAACGATGGCGTCAATCGCGTCCCGCCGGAGAACCTGGTCACCTATTCGCTCCTGAACACGCTGACGACCAAGTACCGCAAGCCTGTAGCCGACGATGCGGCCAACGGCTCGGTTGCAAAGACGGAAGATGAATTCAGATTCAACGATTTTATGCGTCTTGAATTTCGACAGAGCTACAATATCCGCGTCGCCAACAGCGACAATCGCAACCGGCCGTTCTCGCCGATCCGGGGCCAGTTGGAATTGTATCCACGCAAATACCTCAAGCTCAAGGCAGAGACCGCTTACGACGTCTATGATCTGTCCTTTCGCAAACGCGACCTGAAAGCGACCCTGACCTCCCCCCGCGGTGACGAACTTACTGTTGATTACCGCTATGACAGGCGTGAATTCGACTTTTCCGGCAACGAGTTGCTCAACAAAAATATTCAGACCATCAAAGCCGGCGTTCGAATCAAGCTCCCTTGGCAATTTACGGCGTATGGTTCAAACGAGTATAACCTCAACGACGATCAGCGCATCGAATCCATTCTGGGGCTCAAGTACGAAGCCCAATGCTGGGCGCTGGACGTCAACTACACGGATACCGAAAACAACGACAAGGCCATTGCCTTCCGGATCACCTTGAATGGTCTGGGAGGATACGGTCTGAGCCAGGGAATCGGCGCCGGGGAAGAGTAATACCGATGGAAATCCAAGAGCTGGAATGGCGCTGGTATGTCCTGCACACCCGCAGCCGCTTCGAAAAAGTGGTCCATGAAGGCCTATTTAAAAAAGAGCACGACGTCTTTCTGCCCCAGATCCGCGTGCGCAGCCGACGCCGCGACCGTCGCGTCATGTTGGATGTGCCCCTGTTTCCGGGCTACGTATTCATTCGATCCAATCTGCATCCGGACCACCACCTGGACATCCTCAAAACCGTGGGGGCGGTGCGCCTGATCGGCAACCAGAATCTCCCGGTGCCGGTTCCCGAAGACACCATCGAATCGCTCCGGATCATGGTGTCCCGCGATGCCGGCATCAAAACCGGCAACCGGCTGCGCAAAGGCGACCGGGTCATGGTGGTTCGGGGGCCTTTCACCGGCGTGGTGGGCACCTTCGCCCGCTACCGCGGCATCGGACGCGTCGTCGTCCACATCGAGGCCCTCGGACAGTATGCCAGCGTCGAGGTGAATGAAGACGACATCGAAGCCATCTCCGCGGGTGAGCACAAAACCGTCTACCTTCCCGGCGCCGACAGATAGCGGCTTAACGCCACCAGGCCGCCGATATGACGAGCCTGCGCCGACTGAGCCCTAGCGGCGGCCGAAGTTCCCGGCGTATGTGGGGCAGGGCCCATAACACCTTGACTTTTTAATTGGTTTGGTTTTATTTAGGTGGAAATGAGCCGTGCCAAACGATGATAATCGAGGCTACCGCATCGCAAGGAGGTAGTATGAACAAGCTGGAATTGATATCCGCCTTAAAGAACGAAGCCAACATATCCAAAGCGGATGCGGCCAAGGTGGTGCATATATTCTTTGATCATATGGCCGACGCCATGACCCGGGGCGACCGAGTCGAAATCCGCGGATTATGCAGCTTTTTCATCAAGGAATACAAAAGCTATACCGGACGCAACCCCAAAACGGGCGCACGGGTTCTCATCAGCCCCAAGAAGCTTCCATTCTTTAAATCCGGAAAAGAGTTACGGGAGCGGGTCGATCAGCCCGCCGCCAATTAGCCGCCGCGCCTGAAGGGCAAGCGGGCAACCGGCACCGATTGAGACCGCATGCTGCGGGCCCAACCGGCGCCGTCGCCCGGCGTCGCCTGCAGGGACCATCGGGGCGGCCTTGATCAAGGGGTCATGCGAATATCCGTGCTGGGGTTTGAGCAAATACACGACCAGCAGCAGCCGCTGCGGCTGCTGGCGGCATTCATCCGGAAAGACCGCCTTCCGCACGCGCTTATCTTCACCGGTGTCGAAGGCGTCGGCAAGACGTCGGCGGCCATGGCGCTGGCGCGCGTCTGCAACTGCGAGCGTCTCCCGGTCACTGCCGACCGTCACGCCGACGCCGACGCTCCAGCAGGCGCTCTGCCGGTCGCCTGCGGTGAATGTCGGTCCTGCCGCTGGATCGCTTCCGGAAACCATCCGGACGTCGTCCGCATCGACCCGATCGGCACGATCATCCGCATCGACCAGATCCGCCGTTTGATCGATACCCTATCCAAAAAACCATACGGCCAGGGCCTTCGCGTGGCGGTGATTGCCGGGGCCCAGGCCATGAATCCCGAAGCCGGCAATGCCCTGCTCAAGATGCTGGAGGAACCGCCGGCCGGCACGATCCTGATCCTGACCGCTCCGCAGACGACCGACCTGTTGCCGACCATTGTCTCCCGCTGCCAGCACATCCGCTTTCGACCGCTTACCGCCGCGACACTGGCCGATCTGCTGACACAAAACGAGGGCATCGACGCCGCGGACGCCGCAATTGTCGCTCGGATGGCCGGCGGCAGCTATACGCGGGCGGTGACCATGTACCAGGACAGCTGGATCGCACGACGCAACTGGATCGTTGGCGAAATCAGCGCGCTCGAAGCGCAGACCGCCGTCGAGCGCATGGCGCTGGCCGAACAGTTGGCGGCCCTCAAGGGCAGCCTTCCGGACGCCCTGGAGTGCATCCTTTATTATTACCGGGATCTGCTGATATGGCACTACGACCCCGGGAAGATCAGCAATCGCGACCTGGAAACGGTGATCGCCCAAGCCGCGCGGGGGCTCGGGATCGGGGCGCTGATCAAGCGCATCCGGGCCACCCAGGAGGCGCTCAAACGCCTGGCGGGCAACGCCAATCCGCGGCTCACCATGGAAACCCTTTTACTGCATCTCGATGCGGTCTGACATACGCGCCTATGAAAAAAATCGTTGGAGTCCGTTTCAAATCCGCCGGCAAAGTCTATGACTTCGAATGCGGGGCCTTCGTCCTCGAACAGGGCGATCACGTTATCGTCGAAACCGAACAGGGCCTCGGGTTCGGCACGGTGGCCGTGCCTCCGGCGCCGCAGACCAAACCCAAGCGCAACGCCAAACCCTTGAAGAAAGTCTTCCGGCTGGCCAGCCCCAAGGACTTCGAGCAGCGGGAAAAGAACCGCCGCAAGGAGAAATTCGCACACAACTACTGTCTGTCGTGCATCGCCCGCCTGAAGCTCAAAATGAACCTGTTTGCGGTCGAAAGCACCTTTGACGGCGGCAAGCTGACGTTCTTCTTCACCGCCGACGGCCGGGTCGATTTTCGCCAGCTGGTCAAAATGCTGGTCAAGAAACTGGGTGTCAAAGTCGAGATGCGCCAGGTCGGCATCCGCAACCAGGCCAAGATGTGCGGTGGTCTCGGCCGCTGCGGTCGCGAGATCTGCTGCTCCCAGTTCATTGAAAAATTCTCGCCGGTCTCCATCCGCATGGCCAAAGAGCAGGGCCTTTCGCTCAATCCCACCAAAATATCCGGGCAGTGCGGCCGATTGATGTGCTGCCTGACCTATGAATTCGAAACCTACAAAGAGTTGAGGGCCAACCTGCCCAAAATCGGCAAGACGATTCGCACCGTCCACGGCCAGGGCAAGGTGCTGCGCCACAATCTGCGCGACCAGCGCTTCGTTATCCGCCTGGCCGGCGGTCAGGAAACCGAGGCCTCCCCCGCGGACATCGTAAAGGAGCAGAAAAAATCGAATGGCTGAACGTTTCTACATCACCACACCGATCTACTACGTGAATGCCAAGCCCCACCTGGGCCACGCCTACACCACGATCGTGGCCGACGTGGCCCGGCGCTTTCACACCATGCGCGGGATCGAAACCTACTTTCTGACGGGTACCGACGAGCACGGCGACAAAATCGTCGAAGCGGCCCGCAGCCACGACATGACCCCCAAGGCCTACGTCGATCACATCAGCCAGATGTTCCGCGAGCTCTGGCCCGAGCTGGACATCAGCAACGACAACTTCATCCGCACCACCCAGCCGGCTCACATGGCCGTGGTCGAACGCATCCTGCAGGAAATCTACGACCGGGGAGACATTTATTTCAGCGAGTATGAAGGACTCTACTGTTTCGGCTGCGAGCGCTTCTACACCGAGCGCGAACTGGTCGAGGGCAAATGCCCGGACCACGACAAGGCTCCCGAGGTCATCCGCGAATCCAATTATTTCTTCAAGATGAGCAAATACCAGGACTGGCTCATCGACCATATCCAGCGCCATCCCGATTTTATCCGCCCGGAGCGCTACCGCAACGAAGTCCTGGCCTTCCTGCGCGACCCCCTGGACGATTTGTGCATCTCGCGGCCCAAGAGCCGTCTGCAGTGGGGCATCACCCTGCCCTTTGACAGCGACTACGTCACCTATGTCTGGTTCGACGCGCTGGTGAATTACATCTCCGCTCTGGGGTTTCCCGACGGCGAGCGCTTTAACAGGTTCTGGCCGCATGCCCAGCACGTGGTGGCCAAGGACATCCTCAAGCCCCACGGCATCTACTGGCCCACGATGCTCAAGGCCGCCGGCGTTCCGGTCTACAAGCATCTGAACGTCCACGGCTACTGGAATGTCGACCAGACCAAGATGTCCAAGAGCATCGGCAATGTGGTCGCCCCGCTCGAGATGATCAAGGACTACGGGCTGGACGCCTTCCGCTTCTTTCTGATGCGCGACATGGTGTTCGGGCTGGACTCCAGTTTTTCCGAAGACCAGCTGGTGCAGCGCATCAACGCCGATCTGGCCAACGACCTCGGCAATCTCTTCTCGCGGGTCGTCACCATGACCCACAAATACTTCCAGGGTGAAGTCCCGACGCTCGATCCGGGCACCGACAAGACCTTGCAACTGGGACTCGAGGCCGCCGCCGCCCAGGCCATCGTGGACTACGAGACGGCCATGGCGCGCTTTGAATTCCACAAAGGGCTCAAGGCGGTCTGGGCATTCATCGGTCGCATGAACAAATGCATCGACGTTTCCGCCCCCTGGGAGCTGGCCAAACGCGCCGCCAGCCGCAAAGAGCTGTCCTGCGTGATCTACAACCTGCTGGAGGGCCTGCGGGTCATTGCCGGGCTGGTCTACCCGGTCATGCCGGCCACCGCGCGCCGTATGCAGACCCACCTTGGACTCGACGCCGAGGGCGCCTTCTATCGCCTGGACACGATCGGTAAATGGAAAACCCTGGTGGCGGGAACCCGGCTGCCCAAATCGACCACCCTGTTTCCGCGGATCGAGGTGAAGTCGGCAATCCCGTCCGATGACCAGGGCGCGCCGCCGCCGCTCTCGCCGGAGCTGCGCCCGGAAATCGCCATCGATGACTTTGCCAAGGTGGATCTGCGCGTGGCCACCGTCGTCCATGCCGAGCCAATCCCCAAAGCCAAGAAGTTGCTCAAGCTGGAGGTGGACATGGGCGAGCGGCGCACGATCGTCTCCGGTATCGCCCAACATTACAAACCGCAGGACCTGATCGGACGCCAGGTCATTATCGTCGCCAACCTCAAGCCCGTGAAACTGATGGGCGTCGAATCCCGGGGCATGCTCCTGGCCGCCGTGGACGGAGACAACTGCACCCTGGCGACGATGGATGCGTTGACGCGCCTCGGCGCCCGTATCAGTTGACCTTATCGTTCAGGCATCGACGCCCTATGACCCGCGTGAGAATCCAGAAGCATTGCACGAGCGGCCGTGGCCTTTGACCCCCCGCCCAACGAAAGCCCGACGGCGCGCCGTCGGGAAAGCTGGCGCCGCTACCAGCGCCGGTTGCGCCAGGGCGATCGCTGGCGCTTACTCCGGCAGCGCTGGCCCTGGCTGGTGTTTCCGTTTATCGGCGGCGTGATCCTGTGGGTCGCGGCCATCCATTGGCGGACCACAACCCCGCACACGACAACCCCCACCCCCCCACGGTCCCCAGCCCCGCAAGACGCGCCCCTGCTCGAGAAGGCCGATATCCGCAATCTTCTGGAAAACATCCCCCTCGGCAGGGTCCTGGCGGGGCCTTTCGAGGTCGGATTCGGCGATCGGCGCCTGCGGGTGGAAACCACCATCGATCCCGCGCTGCAGAATTATCTCGAGAAACAGCTCTATCGCCGCACGTCGCGCTATATCGCCATCGTCGTAATGGAGTCCCACAGCGGCCGCGTGCGGGCCCTGGTCGATTATGCCCGGGAGGGATTTCCCTCCCCCCCCAGCCTCTCAAGCCGATTTCCGGCCGCCAGCCTGTTCAAGATCGTGACGGCCGCGGCCGCCGTGGAAAAATGCGGCTATGCCAGTTCGACACCGCTGGCCTACAACGGGGCCAGCCACACGCTCTACAAGGCCCAGCTCAAAAACACTAGCAACCGCTACACCCGCCATACCACGCTCGAAAAAGCGTTTGCCGGATCGGTGAACCCGGTATTCGGGAAGATCGGGCGTCATTGCCTGGGGCAAAAAAAGCTCAGGCATTATGCCGATCGGTTCGGCTTCGACCAGACCATGGCCTTCGAGCTCGAATGGCCGCCCAGCAGCACCCGGATCACGGACGAACCCTACCAGTGGGCTGAAATCGCCAGCGGTTTCAATCAGGAGACCATGGTTTCGCCCCTGCACGGCGCTGTATTGGCGGCTGTCGCGCCGGCCGAAGGCCGCTTGGTGGAACCCGCGATTATCGACCGGATTGTCGATCAGAACGGCGACCTGCTCTATCGCCCCCGCGCCGACACGGCCAAAACCGCCGTCTCGCCGGCCACCGCCCGCGAATTGGGCCGCATGATGCGCCGCACCGTCTCCCACGGTACGGCCCGCAAAATTTTCAGGCGCCGCAGCAGGGATAAAGTCTTGTCTCGGGTCACCATCGGCGGTAAAACCGGTTCCATCGACACGCCGGATCATAAGGCGCGCTACGACTGGTTCGTCGGCTTCGCCGACGGCCCGGAGCCGAACGACGCCGTCGCCGTTTCCGTTATGGTGGCCCATGAAAAGTATATCGGACGGCGCGCGGGTGAATATGCTCGACGGGCCGTGAGGGAGTATTTCCGGCAGCGCTTTGAGCGCCTGTCCAAGGAGGAGGGGCAGGCGTCGCGGAAGGCGGCCGCCCCATCGACATGAAAGACGTGGATCATGCCGGCTGATATCTTCGGGATCATCCCCGTGCGCTACGCTTCGAAGCGATTTCCGGGCAAACCGCTGACCCCCATATTGGGCAAAGCCATGTTCCGCTGGGTATACGAACAGGCCTGCCGGTGCCCGCATATGGCGCGCGTCCTGGTGGCCACCGATGACGGGCGCATCGTCGAAGCGGCCCATCGCCACGGTATCCCCTGCGAGCGAACGCGGGACGACCACCCCAGCGGTACGGACCGTATTCTGGAGGCCGCGCTGAAAGCCGGTATTCCGGAGACCGCGGTGGTCGTCAACATTCAGGGGGACGAGCCGGCCCTGCATCCGGACATGCTGAGCGAACTGACCCGCCCTTTTGAAGATCCCGCGGTCGAGGTCACGACGCTGATCCGCCGCGAGACGCCCCCGGCCGCTGACAACCCCGATCAGGTATGGGTGACGGTCGACCGGCAGGGCAATGCGCTTTATTTCTCCCGGGCCCGCATCCCTGCGGATTTCGCCGCCACCAACGCTCCCTGCTACCGCCATGTCGGCCTCTACGCCTATCGCCTGCCGGCACTGCGGGCGTTTGTCGCCATGGGTCCGGGGCGGCTGGAGCGGATCGAAAAACTGGAACAGCTGCGGCTGCTTGAAAACGGCATCCCCATCCGTACGGTCCTCACCCGCCACCGCTCGCAGGGCGTGGACCGGCCCGCGGACGTCGACATTGTAACCCGCCTGCTACAAGATCGCGGGCATTGACACGACCAGGAAAAAGCCATCATGAAATCGTTTTTACGCCTGACAGGCGCAAAGCTTAAATCCGGCCGCGCCGGCCTCGTCCGGCAGCTTCGCGCGCTGGGCGCCCCGCCGGTCTACTGGCGACGACCGGCGACCTTGCCGGCCGCCGGCGCCCTGATCCTCTTTCCGTTCGACCCCACCCGCCTGGGCTGCGGCCTGGCAGGCATCGTGGCGTTCAGACACCGCCCGCCGTCCCCGGACCGGCCGTTGATCGACAAGCTCGAGAAGCACATCGAAGGGCTGGCGCAATACAGCCTGGACAGGTGCCTCGAGGGGTCGCGCGCTCCGGAAAAGGAATATCTGCACGGCGATGCCGAAGTGGCCGCACTGACGGAAACTGTCAATACGCTCAAACGCCAGGAAACGTTCTGCCGCCTCCTCGGAGCGGCGGATGATCAGACCCGGCTGGACCGCCTGCACTCCCGTCTGCAGACGCTCGTCGCCGACGACGTCCGGATGCTTGAGGACCAGTTGGGACGCCTGGCCGCCGACGGCGTCGAGGCCGTGACCCGGCGCCTGGAGTCGGTCAAGGATGCCGCCTGGTGCCTGAAAAAGGAAATCCTCGACAACATCGCCAAAATCGACCGGTTGAGCGACGGCCGGGGCCGGTCGCTCTCAGCCGCCGCCGCCGCGGTCTTCTACAACATCAATACGGTGCTCAACAGCGTGGACTACCTGGAAGTTCGGGGGCGGGACTCGGCCGGACTGTCGCTGATGTTCATGCTCCCGCCCGAGGCTTATGATCGATTCCAGGCCGCGCTTGAGCGCCAGGCCCCCTCGCTCGCCGAGGAATTCGAGGCCCGGCGCCAACCGGTGGTCCTGGGCAACCGCAGCATCAGCGTCGACCGGACCGCGGGCCAGGATCTCGTGAATGTCACCATTGTCTACAAAGTCGCCGCCGAGATCGGCAGCCTGGGCGACAACATCCGTTTTCTGCGCCGCGAGATCCGCGCTGACACGCTGCTGCACCACCTGGCGGACGGCGACCATCGCTACCACACCGTATCGTCCCACACGCGCTGGGCATCGGTCGGCGCGATCAACGAGGCCAACTGCCATCCGGTCGACAACCGGGCCCTCGGCTCAGAGGGAATCGCGGCCTGCGGCCCGATCCACGTCTGCCTCAACGGCGATATCGACAACTACCAAGCATTGAAGAGCGACCTGGCCGCCAAGGGGGTCCGGATCCCGGAAGAGATTTCCACCGATACGAAAATCATCCCCCTGCTGATCGCCCAGTACCACCAGGACGGTCACGACCTGGCCGAGGCGTTTCGCCTCGCGGTCAATGACTTCGAAGGCTCGCACGCCATCTCGATGCATACCTCCCTGGCGCCGGGCAGGCTTTTTCTGGCCCAGCGGGGCAGCGGTCAGGCCATCTTCATCGGGCTGGGGGACGATGTTTACATGCCGACCTCCGAGGTCTACGGCTTCATCGAAAAAACCCAGCGCTACCTCAAGATGGACGGCGAGAAAACCATTGCGGGCGAAGACGGGCCGGTGCAGGGACAGATCTTCATCCTCGACCAGGACAGCCCCGGCGGGCTCGACGGCATCACGGCCGCCTATTATGACGGCACCCCCCTCAGGCTGACGCCCGACGCCGTCAAGACAACCGCGCTCACCTCGCGCGATATCAACCGCCAGGACTATCCGCATTATTTTCTCAAGGAAATTTCCGAGGCCCCGCTGTCGGTCGAGCGGACCCTGCAGAACCGCTGGAAAATCGACCCGTCCCGCAGCGACCGGCGGGCCGTCACACTGGATCGAAGTGTGATCCCCGACCGGCTGCGCCAGGCCATCGAAGCCGACGCGATCCGACGGGTCTTTTTCGTGGGCCAGGGCACGGCGGGGGTGGCCGCTCTGGCCTGCGCCAACATTCTGCGCCACTACCTGGACGATCCGGCGGTCCAGATCGACGCGCTCAAGGCGTCCGAGCTCAGCGGGTTTATCCTGGACGCCGACGATCAGACCCAGAGCATGGCCGACACGCTCGTGGTCGCCATCAGCCAGTCGGGCACCACGACGGACACGAATCGCACCGTCGACATGGTTCGCGAACGCGGCGCCTACACCCTGGCCATCGTCAACCGCCGGGATTCCGACCTGACCTTTAAGGTCGACGGCGTGCTCTACACCAGCAGCGGGCGCGACATCGAGATGTCCGTGGCCTCCACCAAGGCCTTTTATTCCCAAATCGTAGCCGGCGCCATCCTGAGCCTATTCACGGCCGGCCTGCGCGGCTGCCGGGACGAGGTCTTCATCTCACGGGAAATCGACGCGCTGCGCGACCTGCCGGAGCGCATGCGCCAGGTCATCGGCATGCAGGCGGCCATCGAGGCCTCCGCCCGCCGGTTGGCGCCCGCCAAGACCTACTGGGCCGCGGTGGGCAGCGGCCCCAACAAGGCGTCGGCCGACGAAATCCGCATCAAGCTCAGCGAGCTGTGCTACAAGACCATCTCTTCCGACTACGTCGAGGATAAAAAGCATATCGACCTGTCCTCCGAACCGCTGATCATCGTCTGCGCGGCCGGCGCCCGCGGCAGCGTGATCGGGGACATCATCAAGGACACGGCCATTTTCAAGGCGCACAAGGCCACGCCCGTCATCATTGCCGATGCGGGCGAAGA
>JASJCV010000135.1 GCA_030065275.1 Desulfobacterales bacterium
ACTCGGAGCATTCCTGGTCTTCGGAACTCTCGTCTTCCAACCGGTTGCCGGCATTATCATAGACGTGGTGGCATTCGATACAGTCCTCGATGCCGGCCTTTTCATTGTGCTCGTCGTGTTTGAAGGCCGCCAGCGGGCGCATATTGGTGGCGAATCCGCTGTCCTCGACGAATTCAATATCTTCCTGGGCGTACGCCGTCAACCCGGCCAGGATGATCATGCCGATCAATGTCAGGATCAAAACGTATCTGGTTTGCATGCGGTTTTCTCCTTGTCCCTCCGTCGTCTAAACCCGACGGGATTGCCTGCGGTTAGACGCGTTCGGGCTTTTCCATGACTTCATAGATGATGTCGCCCAAGAATTTCAGATCCATCCCGATTTCATTGTGATGGATGATGTCCTCCAGGCCGCCGTGGCAGTTGTGGCAGGGCGCGACGCATGTTTCAGCCCCGCGGCTTTTGGCCGCAAAAAGCTGCTGGGCCTTGACCTTGTTGCCGTTGACGCGTTTCATCTTCCAGGGCGGCCCGCAGTTGATCACGCCGCCGCCGGCGGAACAGCAGTAGTTGTGCTCGCGGTTGGGGTGCATCTCGACCACGTTTTCGCAGATGGCGTGCACCACGTAGCGCAGCATGTCGTGCAATCCGCGCCCGCGGACGACGTTGCAGGGGTCGTGGATCGTTACCGTGGGTTTGTATTTCTCGGCGATCTTGATTTTGTCGTCCCGGAGCAGTTCGTAGAAAAACTCGATCGAGTGGCTCACTTCCACAGGCGGCATACGCCATCCCAGGGCCCGGTTGCCCACGTCGTAGATGGAACGGAAGGCGTGGCCGCATTCGCCCATGACGACCCGTTTGACTTTGAGGCGCATGGCTGTCTCGAAGTGCATGCGTTTGATCCGGGCCATGATTTCGTTGTCGCCGGTGTACATGGCCATGTCGCTGTTGTCCCAGCCCGGCGTGGCCGGCATGGTCCAGTTCAGTCCGGCGGCGTTGAAAATCACGGCGGCCTGATAGATCAGCTGGGCCCGGAACTTGGGTTCCGGCCCGATGACCGAGTAGAAGATCTCGGCCCCTTCCTTTTCCACGGGGATGCGCAGATTCTCGATTTCCTCCTGGGCCTCCTCCTCCTGCCACTGAAGACTGTCAACCCATTCATCTTCTTTGACCCACATCTGGTTGCCGGTCACCGAATGGCTATGGGCGGTGTCCTGGATGTACTGGGGTGATATCCCCAGCTTGTGGCACAGGCGGCGGACAAAAAGCATCACGAAGGCCACATCCAGGCCGAAGGGGCAGTACTGGGCGCAGCGCTTGCACAAGTTGCATTCGGTGCTGGCGATTTCGCTGGTTTTCTTCATGAACTCGACACTGACGGCCCCTTTTTTCTTCATCAGTTCGGCCATGGTCTGCCGGACCTTGCCGGCCGGTGAGAAGCGCGGATCCCTGTCATACGATAGATAAAAGTGGCAGGCTTCGCTGCAGAGTCCGCAGCTCACGCAGTTTTGCACATAGGTTTTGAGGCGGGCACCGGCTTCGGCGCTCATCATCTGCTGGTAGACTTGTTTGATCTTCTCTGGCGTCAGTCTGGCGGCGCCTTCCTCGATGCCTTTGTCATAGATTTGTTTGGTTTCAACGGCTGTTGCGTCATTCATCGTTGACTTCCCTCCTCAAGGGGTCCTGAAAATTCAGTTACCAATCCCGTGCGAAGCGCACCCCGCCGAACTCCGATCCCATGTACCCGCGTGTAAAGAAGAACAGGAACATATGGTTGAGCTTCGTGAAGGGGATCGCCACCAGCAGCACTTCGGCCGAGAACATGTGCAGAATCGTCATGAACTCATTCCCCGGCCATTGGTGGTAGGCCCAATACCCGGTTACGAAAGGTGCGGCCACCAGGCCCAGGAGAATGAAATCCGTGGGCGTCGAGAGGTACTTGACATCGGGTTGGACCAGGCGGCGCACCAGGAAAAAGATGCAGGCGCCGATCACCAGGAGCGTCAGGATATCGGCCACGCCGTCGGGCATAAACCACCAGCTGATGCCGAAGGCTTCGTATATGAGGGAGACATGGGCAAACAGAAAAAGCGGTGCAACGAATATGCAGATGTGGAAGACGAAGGTCACGATCGTAAGCACCGGACGGTTGCGGCTGTTGGTGCTGGCAAATGGAAAGATCCAGTGTGCAATCGAGCGCAGGGCGTAAAAAAAGCTCCAGTATTCGTAAACGTAGTGATCTTTCTTTCTGGCCAGCATCGCCCGGCTGATCAGCTGGTAGAGAATGCCTCCGAAAAAAAGGATGAAGGCGACCCACGCCAGCGGTCCGGAGACAAAATTGTATATGGCATGCATGGTCTTACTCCTTTCAGCCCAGAATTTCGCTTAGGGGCAGGACGGTTCGTGTATAGACGGTGTCGGCCCCTTGGCCCTCGAGCGCCCGTACCAGCAGGTGCTGATTGTCCGGGGAGAAGACGGGATCCCAGCAACGGCGGTAGCTCTCCTTGAGGGGCTGGTCGTCCACCACCACGCTGAACAGTCCGTCTTTTTCGACTCGGGCCGCCACGTGCTGGCCGTCCGGGCTGAAAACCGGTTGCCAGGCCAAGTCGTAGTCGCCCGACCAGGGCTTGCCGTCGACAACGATCCGATGCTTTTTGTGGTCAACCCCGATGCAGGCCAGGCGCTGGCCGTCCGGGCTGAAGACGGCTTCGCTGACGAAATCGCCGAACGTCACCGACCAGGGTTGATCATCGACGGCCATGGTCCAGCGCCCAAACTTGGGCGCGGCGATGGCGGCTATTTTGTCGCCGTCCGGGCTGTACATGTGGTGCCAGAGTTGGGCGTATTTGTTGGTCCACAGGGGGCGGCCGTCGCAGGCCAAAATCCAGGCGCCCGCCGATTTGACCGGCGCGGTGACCGTCGTATCCCGGGGGTTGAACACCGGTTTCCACACCGAGGGATAGGTTGCGCTCCAGATTTTGCCGTCCACCGCGATGGTGTAATCGTAGAGCGAGAGGCGCACTTCGGTGGCCACGTGCTGGTTGTTGGCGGAAAAGCTGGTTTCCCAGGCGTTGACGAAATTGCGCTCCCAGGCGTGGCCGTTTATGGCCACGGTGTAGCAGCCTTCCTGGAACTTGAAGATGTCGCCCTCGTTGAAATCCTCGGTCTGTACCACGGCCGCCAGACGGCTGCCGTCCGGGCTCACGGCGGTGTGGCCGATGTTGGCGAAGGTCGCCTCCCCCCAGGGCGCGCCGTTTTTGACGAGCAGGTATTGCATGCCCTGCTGGGCGTTACAGACGATGGTCTGCCCGTCCGGGGTGAACCGGGTGTCCCAGATATAATCAAAGGTTTCCTCCCAGGCGTTGCCGTCGATCGCCAGGGTCCAGGCACCCGTGTCGGATACGATCGCCGTCAGCCGGCCGTCAGGCGCGAACCGCACGTACCAGACCTTATCGAAGGTGTTTTCCCAGGCGCTGCCGTTGACGCAGACGCTGAATTCCATCTCACCGGTTTTGACGACCGCTGCGATTTTGTCGCCGTCCGGACTCACGTAAGGCTCTTCGACCCAATCAAATGCTTCCTCCCATTTCCCAAACTCGGCAATAATCCGCTTGCCGCTGTTCCAATTCCAGTCTTGTGAACGATCCATGCCTTTCTCCTTTGACGTTTCCTGCGCAACGAATGATTTTTTTCCCCCGACTCCGATGCGAACATTTGCGGCCAACCGGAAGCTGCCATTCTTCGGGTCGGCCATGCGGGTGTGCTCGTGCCTCCTTTCTGTCCGATCGTTTTCTCCCCGAGGGGGTTCTGGTCGTTTGCGTATGCCGTTGCATGCAACGGTTCAGGGCGTGTGTAAAAACAGCCGCCCAAGTCTTTCCCACTCGATCAGCGGCCTTGCCGCCGCCGGTTCTCCGTCGCCAGACGAGGGGTCGCCGAGCGGCGAGCCGCCATTGGATTCGAATTCGCGGTTCATCCGTTCAATTTCGCGGTTCAGCCATTCCACCGCCTCGCTGCCAATGGTCAGATGCTTCAGATCACGACGCAGGCTCCGGGCCTGGGCCTTGATCAGCCAGCCACCGGCGTAAGGGTCCTCGGCAACGATGGCGGGTTTCTCCCTGGCGGCCAGATTGATGGCGGTGACGATGCCGTTGACCGGCATCTGCAGGGCGATCTGCTGCGTCCCCCGGTACGCTTTGAAGGCCGTATGCCCAAGTGGAATGTCGTCCCCCACAAACGGCAGTTCAATCCGGTCCACGACCCCTGCCAATCGCAGGGCGAAATCGTCGATGCCGATGCAGACCTCGGCCTTTTCCTCGACACGTACCCATGTGTGACCCAGGTGGAAATAATAGCCCTGGGGCAGTCGAAAGCCTTGGATGTTCATGATGTCCAAGGGACGGACCACGGCGTGCACTTGATATTGATCGGTAAAATAGCGGTCGAATTCACAGAAGACGCATTCGTAGTTGCTACAGCAGATTTTGTAGTCAATCAGGCCGTTGGCATAGAGCAGACAAGGGCGTTCGCCGTCCGGAAGCAATTTGAGGCGCTCGCGGGTGTAGGCAATGCGGCCGTTGGGGGTCAGTGGGATTTTGCCTTGCCGGCGGGCGGTGCGATTTTTCTCGGCGGCGTTCTGCAGGGCTTTGTCCAAGGGGCATTCACTGCAGCGATGGCTTTTTTCACAGATCTTGTTCATATCCAGGCGGCCCTGCGACCAAACGCACGAATGCGGTTTGAAGGGCTGAAAGACCTGCGAGGGGTTTCCGTCGGGTGAATCGCTTTTTTTTACGCGGGCGTCTCTGGGTGGTGGTTTGCGGCGGTTGCGGCGATCACTCAAAGCGTTCGTCCTATCGTTGCAATTTTGAACTTTATCTCACATATAGAGCAAGACCGGTGCCAGCGCCTTGGGGTGATCGTAACGTCAAGCTACTGAAATAATTGTTGTAAAATACAAGCCTCATTTTCACCTACTGTAGATAAATGCAACAAAATGTTTAAAAACACAACACATGGGAGTATATATTTAGAAAAAAATTTAAAAGTGTAGTAAATACAATGAAATATATAGAAATCTGAATATGTCGTGAAATCCAACACTCATGTCGTGAAATCCAACGGCCAGGGTGCGATACATCTGCGGTGCGATCGGGCCGACAGAACCTGAAATCCGGGTCACCGATCGAAGCGCGTCTTTATGGCTGTTCCAATTGACAGGTCCGGCTTCCTTTCTAAATTATGGATCGGTCCATTAATTTTTCCTGACGTCATCCATGAGGAGAAACCCTCATGCTCATGCGGGGTAAAACGTGTCCATGGTATTCAGATTCAGCGGGTGGTTGGTTTTTTTGATGGTTTCTTCGGGACTGGCGCCCTCGGCGTCCATAGCGCAGACCACGCCGGTTGACCTGGTTCGCGCGGTGCGCCTGGAGGCGCCGATCGATTTTTGCGGCGAACCCGTGCCGCTGGAAAACGCTGCGGTCGCCGAGCGTTTCGAGAAGGAGATGCTGCTCTCGCTTTGGGATCGCGATCAGGCCGTTTTGTGGTTGAAGCGTTCGACCCGGTATCTGCCGACAATCGAGAAGTTGCTGGCGGAGGCCGGTTTGCCCGACGACCTCAAATACGTTGCCATTGCCGAGAGCGCGCTGCGGCCTCACGCCGGATCCCCCAAGGGCGCGATCGGGTTCTGGCAGTTTCTGGCCGAGACGGGGCGCAAGTACGGCCTGCGGATCGACAGCCGCATCGATGAACGGCGAAGTCTCTTGGCCTCAACGCGTGCCGCGATCCGGTATCTTCAAAAACTGCACGCCGATCTGGGGTCGTGGTCACTGAGCGTGGCGGCGTTCAACATGGGTGAAGAAGGGCTCAAGGCCGAGATCTTGGCTCAGGATACCAGGGATTACTACAGGCTTTATCTGCCGCTCGAAACCCAGCGCTACCTGTTTCGTATCCTGTCCGCCAAGCTGATATTGACCCACCCGGAGCGTTACGGTTTTCACATGACCGCCGCGGACTTCTACCCGCCGTTGGCTTCGTCCGAGGTCGAATTGACATGCTGGGAAGAGACCAGTCTCCTGGTCATCGCCAAGGCCGCAGGAACCGATTTCAAGGTGATCAAAGACCTGAACCCGGCCATACGGGGTCACTATCTGGCGGCGGGGAACTATCGCCTGAATCTGCCCATCGGCGGCAACGAAGGCTTTCAGGAGCGGTTTCAAGCGGGCCACGAAGCCTGGAGGGTGCTGCGATCGGAGCGCGTCTACATCGTCAAGGAGGGGGATAACCTCTCGAGCATTGCCGAGCAGTTCGGGGTTCCTCTGCCGGCGCTATTGATCTGGAATCGTCTCGATGCCCGCCGCCCGATCCATCCCGGCGACCGCCTGATCATTCACCCGGAAGCTTCGGATTGAAACAGACCGGATTGTTCAAG
The DNA here is from genome assembly GCA_030065275.1 of Desulfobacterales bacterium. Lineage (GTDB taxonomy): Bacteria > Desulfobacterota > Desulfobacteria > Desulfobacterales > UBA5852 > JABZFP01. Next base: position 6,422 of record JASJCV010000135.1, read on the forward strand.
GGGCATGCACCCGAGCCTTGGCCGGCACTATCCCAAGGGTATATTTATCCTGCGCTTCTTTGAATCACGGGAGGGCCGGTAGATGATGGCCACGTGGCCGATGATGCCCGCCAAATCCGAAGACGTCTCCTGGCAGATCCGTTCCGCCAATGCCTTTTTGCGCGCTTTGTTCTCGATGAACTTGATCTTGATCAGTTCGTGGTCGTCGAGAGCGGTTTCGGTCGCCTTCAGGATTTCGGCGGAGACCCCCCCCTTACCGATAAAAATCACGGGCTTGAGTTTGTGTGCCAAGCTCTTCAGGTATTTACGCTGGCCGCTGGTCAACGGATTCATCCTCCCTAATCGATGGTCACCAAGAGGCGCATGGTCAAACGGTCGTCAGACGCATGGCGGCTGTCGGAGAGTATCTGGCGGTCGATTTCGCGCTGCCCCCCCAGAACGCCGCCGATATCGACCCATGTGTCAAGGGGGGCGAACAGGGTCGTGGCCGCCTGGGAAAATTGGATATTCTGGTCGCGTCCCCGATTATCGAGATAATTGATGCGCGGGACAATTTCAATCCGGACCTGATCGCCCATCAGCACGGGCCGGATATGGTACCCCGAAGTGACTCTCCGAAAAACGACACCCTCGGGAATATGGCCGTAGCGGCGGCTCAGGGCGCTCCACCGGTCCCGGTAGGGCACATCGTAGCCGGACTCCAAATAGGCGATGCCGCCCGAGCGCACGCGCAGCATATATTCGCTCTGGCGTTGGGCTTGCTTACGGCCCGCCTGAATATCGGCCTCAATGCCGGAATCGTCGCTTTTTTGGCTGCCGACCGCGACTGTGGTGTCCCCGCTTTCAATCCGTGCCGATGCACGGGCATCGGCCGTCTCTTCCAATTCGGCACTCTCATAGCGGACGCGAATCTTGAGCAGCGGCACCTCGTGGTCAAGTTCCTCGACGAGGCGCCGGACCCTGGCGATCACCGCGGGTTGGTCGATGACGATCAGGGAATTGGAGCGCGTGTCGGCGGATATATGCCCGTTGGGACTCACCAGGGGGGCGGCCATCGGCAGGATTTCGCCGGCATGACGATTCTTGAGGCGGATCTGCACGATTTCATCCTGGGCGCCGGCTTTGACTGCAAGAAAACAGATCAGGGAAAACAGCGCGAAGGCGAGTGGGGACTGCGCCGGGTAGCGGTTGACGCGCGTTTTTGAAGCGGTGGTCTTCATGCTGATCCCGTTTTGATGTATTTGCTGTTAACATTAAAAAGATCAACACAGGCCCATGCCTTTGTCAACTGCAACCCTTTCGGGACGACTTGAACCGGCCATAGGGTCATAAAAACGAATAATGGTCGACAAAACGATTAGTATATATTTAATAGACTATTGGTCTGATTTTTTGGTGTCATGCCAGGCACCCGCCGATGCCGGCCGCCGCCCGTGACGGGTTTAAAAAACATGTGAGCGGTGCATGGGCCAGCCTTAAAAAAACAATGCCCAATCCCCGCACCCAGGGTTTGTGCCGGCGGATGAAATGTTATCCGCAATCAGCTCGAGAATAATCCGACGGTTCGGGCGGCGTTTCGGAACTTAAGGATGAAGCATCGAATCCATCCAAGATGCCGTGCATCCTGAGCCGGCTGAAATTGTATACAGGCGATGTTCATGCGGTCGCTTTCGCGTCGTCTGCCCGGATCGTGATTTGGAAATGGGTTCGCGTATGGCAAGGCGGGCGATCATGCGGGTTTTCCGGTAGGGTGATGAATGTTGCCGTTCACCGGGCGCGTAATTCAAGCGGCAACCCGAAAAAGATCACAGGCGCAGACTGCAGGGGAACCCGCTTGTGGAAAAGTTGTTTGGTGGTTGCCGGCGGGCCGCAGTGTCGTTGGCCGCCTGTGCAATGGCGGTTTGCTTGAAGGGATGGGATGGTATCGATCCAGGCCGGTGATTCAGGAAGCATGCTGGCCGTGGACCGATGGGCTGCGGTTTATTTACGACCTCCGGGGTGGGCCGCATCGGGATTAATAGATGATGGAACCAATTGGCATTGCCCGCCGATAGGGGGCGGTTCATTCCAACGATGATCGGGAGCGCCCGCGCCTGTGGACGAATACCAAACCGGCCAATCCGCTGCCGAGCAGGAGGGCGGCCGGCGGTACCGGATTGGGTATGGTTCGCGTCGCCATGGCATCGATGTCGCTCAACAGCAGGGGCGCGCTGTCGTAGGTCACGCCGGCCAGCAGACCGGTATAGAAACTGCTCGTACCCAAATGATCCGCAAGGGTATTGCCGATGAGCGTCCAGCCGTTGACGCCGCCAAGGGCGTTGGCCCCGGTATGGCGTGGAATTGTATCAAAGCTCGTGTCAACACTTTGCACGAGGGCGCGATCATAGAACAGCGAGAATCGGCCTTCGTCGAAGACATAGGCGACATGGTGCCACTGATCCGGCGTTGTCGGCTGGGACAGCCAGTGACCGGAGCGATTGGCCCAGGCCCCGACGTTGATCTGGCCCTGATCGATCCAGATATTCAAACCATTGATGCGCCCGCCCTCCTCGTAGAGCATCTGCAGGGGCGCCGTATCCACGGCCTTGAACCAGAAACCACCGGAACGGGTATTGAACTGATCGTCGAAAACACTGGCGTTGAGGTCGATGCTGCCGGAACCATCAAAGCTGTAGGTCGTGGCGTCATCGAACATGGGAACAGTAATCGGTGCCGCTGTCGCATGCGATGCCAGGAGCGCTATCCATAAGAAGATTGTCAGTGGAAATATTCGATTTAGCATGGCATTCTCAACTTTAGCTTGGCAATTGTGCGGTTTCGTATTGGAGATCATATAAGCAAATAAGCAAATGAGATGCCAGCAGCCTCAAAAGAATGGCCCAGTACACGGATTTAGGTCGATAATTCTGAAATCATTATATAAAAACGGATTGAACATTTTACCGATCGGAAGGGAAGGCCCTAAAAAAAGCATCGGATGACAATATTTGTCATCCGATGACAAAAAAGGGCTTTGGCAGACGACCCGAAAGGTTCTATTTGAGGGCTTTTTTAATGCGTTCCATGGCCTGATTAACGTTTTCGTGACTGTTGAAAGCACTGATGCGAATGTGCCCCTCACCACAGCGGCCGAACCCCGGGCCGGGGGTCGTCACCACGCCCGCTTGGGTCAGCAGAAGGTCAAAGAAACTCCAGGCATCCTCCCCCGTATTGATCCAGATGTAAGGCGCGTTCTCCCCCCCGACGAGTTGGAATCCCAGTTTGGCGACTTCCGATCGGATCGTGGCGGCATTCTTCAGATAATAGTCAACGAGCGCACGGGTTTGGGCCTGTCCTTCCGGCTGGTAGACGGCTGCCGCAGCACATTGCACCGGGTAGGAGACACCGTTGAATTTGGTCGTGTGGCGACGGGTCCAGAGGGCATGGACATCATGCCGGTGGCCTTCGACATCGAATGCCCGGCACGCTTTAGGAACCACCGTGTAGGCACATCGCGTGCCCGTAAAGCCGGCCGTTTTGGAAAAGCTGCGAAATTCGATGGCCACCTCACGTGCCCCTTCGATTTCGAATATCGAATGGGGGAGGGTGTCGTCGCGGATAAACGCTTCATAGGCCGCATCGAAGAGAATCAATGCTTTCTGTTCGTGGGCAAAATCGACCCAAGCTTTGAGTCCTTCGGTCGAAATCGTTGCCCCCGTGGGATTGTTGGGAAAACAGAGGTAGATGAGATCGACCGATTCATCCGGTAATTCGGGTAAATAGCCGTTATCGGCATCGCAACCCATATAGACGATGCCGCCATAGCGCCCGTCCTTGAAGACGCCGGTGCGTCCGGCCATCACATTGGTGTCGAGATAAACCGGGTAGACCGGATCCGGTAGGGCCACTTTGATGTCCGTGGCGAACAGTTCCTGGATGTTACCGGTGTCGCATTTGGCGCCGTCGCTGACGAAAACTTCATCCGGGTCAATGTCGGCCCCACGGCGCTGAAAATCGTGAGCGGCGATGGCTTCCCTTAAAAAAGGGTAGCCCTGCTCAGGTCCATAGCCCTTGAAGGTGGCGTCCGCCGCCATGGCATCGATGCCTTCGTGGAAGGCCTGAATGCAAGCGGCCGGGAGGGGGCAGGTGACATCGCCGATACCGAGCTTGATGATATCCACCGTCGGGTTGGCTTCCTGATGACGGGCAACCCGTTTGGCGATCTCGCTAAATAGGTAGGATGACTGCAGTTTGAGGTAGTTCGCGTTTATTCTGATCATCATCGTCCTTTCTGGATTGGGGCCTTCTGAGGCTAGCTCCAACCTCGCACGGTATGACGGCGTTAAATACGGTTTGCGAGACGACAAGCAGACCGAACTGATCCAGATGTATCGTCACACCCGTTCAAAAGGCTTTGGCCGGGAGGTTCAACGGCGCATTCTGTTGGGAACCTATGCGCTTTCGGCCGGGTATTACGATGCCTATTACGGCAAGGCCAGCCAGATTCGAACCTTGATCACGAATGACTACAAGACCGCATTTGAAACGTGTGATGTGATCGCCTCTCCGGTATCACCCACGCCGGCCACAAAGATCGGCGCCCATGCAGGGGATCCGCTGGCCATGTATCTATCCGATATCTATACCTTGTCGGCCAATCTGGCCGGTATACCGGGCATCTCGGTGCCGTGCGGCCGTTCCAAGGAGGGGTTGCCCATTGGCCTGCAACTGCTGGCCGGTCATTTTCAAGAAGGCGTGCTGCTCCGGGCGGCCCACCATTTTGAACAGACCACCGAATTTCATAAAGCGCGACCTGAGATTTAAAAAGTACAGCGTTCAAGGTTCATAGTTCTTGGCTTGCGAACTGGTTTGCAGTGTTTAATCTTCTGTTTTAAATAATTATCCATGCAGGAGTGCCATATGTCGATCATTCCCCAAGGCGAGGATGTACGCAGAGCCGTTAAATGGATCTCTGAAATGCGCAAGGACGATCCTTCCGCGGACCCGAGAAAGCTCGTGGAAGAGGCCTGCCTTAAATTCAACCTGTCCCCCATGGATGCCGAATATCTGGGGCGGTGGGTAAAGGAAACAACATAATAGTTCAAAGTTCAGCGTTCAGGGTTAAAAGTTATAGATCCATATCCCTTACGCTGGTCTTGGAACTTTGAACGCTGAACATTGAACGATGACCAAAATCCGCATCCTGCCCGAAATATTGGCCAACAAGATAGCCGCCGGCGAGGTGGTGGAGCGGCCTGCTTCAGTGGTCAAGGAGTTGGTGGAAAACGCCTTGGACGCCGAAAGCACGCGCATCACCATCAACATCGACAAGGGCGGACGCTCATTGATCGAGGTGGCGGACAACGGCATCGGCATGGGCCACGACGATGCGCTGCTGGCCCTGGAGCGGTTCGCCACCAGCAAAATCCGTGATGACAACGATCTGTTTTCTATCCGCACCCTGGGTTTTCGGGGCGAGGCCCTGCCCAGCATCGCAGCCGTATCCAAAATGACCCTCGTGACCCGGGACGGACGGTCGGATAGTGCCGTGGCGGTGCGTATCCACGGGGGCAAGATCCTCGATGTGGCTGAAACAGGTGCTCCCAGGGGTACGGTGATCAGCGTGGCGCAGCTTTTCTACAACACTCCGGCCCGCCGCAAATTTCTGAAAACAGTCAATACGGAGATGGGGCACATCGCCGATGTGACGGCCGGAATGGCCCTGGGGCGACCCCAGGTCCATTTCAAGCTCGTACACAATGGCAAAACCGTAAAACAATGGCCCGCCGTTTCCGATCCGGCCCA
>JASJCV010000136.1 GCA_030065275.1 Desulfobacterales bacterium
CCCAAACCATCGCCAATTTGAACAGCGAATACATTATCAAGGTCTATGACATCGAAGAGCGCTACCGTACCGTGTTCATCATCATGGAGTTGTTGGAGGGCATGACCGCCCGGCAGGTTTTAGCAAAAACCGGTCCGATTCCCGAAAAGCAGGTCGTCCGCATCCTGCTCAGCGTATGCCAGGGGCTGAAATACGCCCACGAGCGGGGGTTGGTGCACCAGGATATCAAGCCCGGCAACATTTTCGTATTGCCCGATGGCGGGGTGAAAATCCTGGATTTCGGTCTGGCCTGCGCCTGCGGCACCGAAACGTTTCTCTCCGGCACCCCCTACTACATGTCGCCGGAGCAGGTCGAATGTCTGCCGGTGGATGAGCGCGCCGATATCTATGCCCTGGGCCTGACCGCCTATGAACTGCTGACCGGCACCCGACCCTTCGCCGAGCAAGACCCGTTCAAAGCCATGCATCTGCATGTGGATCAGCCCGTTCCTGATCCCTGTGAGGCCCTTCCCGCGATTCACCCCGGTTTGCGCACGTTCATCCTGAAAGCCTGTCGCCGGAAAATGGCAGGACGCTATCGCCATGCCGCCCAGGCGGCCGAGGCGTTGCAACCGATTGCCAACCAGATGGGTTTGGGGTCCGATCCCTCGCTTGGGGTCAGCCACAAAATGTGCACCCTTTTTCTGGTCTACACCGACGCGCAGCAACTGGTCCTGAATAAGCTCATGGAAGATTTCAGCGACAAGGTCAAGGCGGCCGGCATCGGCCTGAAAGCCGCGGACTTCGAAGATCTTCTGGGTTGAACCGAACCCATGCAGGGCCGGCCTCGAATCCCGTGATTGTCAAACGCGGCCGAGCGTGCGTGGGGCGCAGCGATGATGGATCATCGGGGAACCACCCCGGAGCTGTTCGCTCCGTCGGTCGATCGATCAAACGGACACGGTTCGCATGCCTTCGTGACTTTCCGCAACGTCCCCCAACGTCTCAAACCCGCTGGAACTTGCGGCGGTAGGCGGTCGGCACCAGGCCGGTCTGCTTGGAAAAAATTTTCCGGAACGTGCTGCTGTCCTCGTAGCCCACCTGGTAGGTGATCTCGTCGAAGGAGCGCTGACCCTGCTCCAGCATTCGTTTGGCCGCCTCCACCCGGATGCTCTGCTGGTAGGTCAGCGGCGTCTCTCCAGTAGCGGCCTTGAAGCGACGTTCCATGGTGCGCCGGCTCAAGCCGCCTTCCCGCGCCAATTGATCATAGTTGAAGTTCCGGTCGAAGTGCTTCTCGATCCATTCCTGAACGGCTCGGATCCGGTCGTCTCGGTGATCCTTGCGATAACGAAGCATGGCATAGGGTGCCTGCGACGTGCGGCCGAGATCGGCGATCATGGATTTGGAGGATTGCAAGGCCACTTCATGGCCGCAGTATTTCTCCACCAGATACAAGGCGAGGTCGACACCGGCGTTGGCCCCGCCGGAGCAGAACAGGTCGCCCTCGTCGGTCACCAGGCGTTCGGTCTTGAGTCGAATGCGCGGATAGCGTCTTCGGAACCTGTCGGCAAAGGCCCAGTGCGTGGTGGCGGTCTTGCCGTCCAGCAGTCCGGTCTCCGCCAGGACAAAGGCGCCGGAGCAAACGGAGGCGACGTGGGCCCCCGCCTTGTAACGGTCTCTAATCCAATTCACCACCTCGGGCTGGACGCGCAACGTCTTCTCGATATCGAGAATCGGGGACACCATCACCAAATCGCTCCGGCCGACATCATGGATCGATCCGTCCGGTACGATGCGCACGCCGCTCAGACATTTGAACGGCCGGCCGTGGGTAGTCACGAGACGCACATCAAAGTAGGGCGTCATCGGCTTTCCGTTAAAGTAGTTCCACATCACCCCGGTCTGAGAAAAGACCTCCAGGGGGGCGATGATGGCCGAGGACATGGTGTTCTGCAGAGCCAGAATCGTAACCCGTTTCATCGATCCTCCGAAAATGGCATGATACAACTTTAAAATGTCATATATGCCACTTCAAACGCCAGTGGTCAAGTCCTAAGTTGAGCCATGGCCCCACACACCCGGTGGGGCGTTTCGTTATCAACGCCAAGGAGGACGCGTGCCATGATCAAGTCGCATACCGAAATCTACGAAGACTATCGTCAGGCCGATTTCAGCGATCGCCTGAGCATTTACCTGCAGTATCCCGAGTTGCGGAACGATTTCCTCGAAATCGACCTGCATGAAGGATCGGCGCGGGCTTCGCGGGCCCGGGACAGCATCGGTGGGAAACATCAATCATTGAAACCAAACGAGCGCTTCCGACGGTTTTTCCCGTTTGGCGGGTTTCCGCGCCGCCTGAAAGATCCGCGCTAAAGCCCCGCGAAGCGATCTTCCGGGACGAATATCTTCAATCGGGCGATGTTTTTGGGCACCGGCGCATCGGAATGCTGATCAAGGAGGACTGACTGACGATGAATTTATACCTGAGGCTATTCTGGCTGTTCCTGACCGCCAGGTTCAAACCACCACTCGCGATCATGGAAGAATTCCGTTCCCACCACAGGGTTTGGCCCAACGATTTGGACCTGCTGGGGCACATGAACAACGGGCGCTTCTTCACGATCACGGATCTGGTCCGCATCGAGGTCTTTATCCGCACAGGCATCTGGGGGGCGTTGAAGAAACGCGGGCTATATCCCGTCATGGCGGGCGAAACCGTCCAGTTCCGGCGCCCGCTCACGCCGTTTAAGCGCTACACCATCGTCACCCGCAACCGGGGCTGGAGCGATAAATTTTTCTACGTCGAACACCGCTTCGAAAGTACGCAAGGGGTGCATGCCCTGATGCTGGTCAAAGCCTGTGTCATCGGTCCTGGACGTGTGCGCCTGTCGCCGGCCGAGGTCTTCGGTTTCGCACATGAAGGGCCGATTGCGGCCCAGAAAAAAGATGACCTGATCGACACGTGGGACCAAAGCACCCGGATTCACTGGTGTCGAGACGGCGACCGTCCTGGCAATGCGGCAAGAACCCTGCCCAGGGCCGCTTGAGCAGCGTTTCTTCCATGCCGCAGGCATTTGGATTCGATTCGGCGATACCCTCCAACTCTGGCGGAGGACCCGGAAGGGCCCTATCAATTCAGGGTAAGGTCTGTATTTTTAAGTTTGTTCATTTTCTTCCACGTGGAAGAAAACGAACCAAAAGAAGACGCCCAGGCCCCGCTTCTTCCTGCGCGACGATGACAAGATCGGCGCTTGTCGGAACTTGCTTCGCTCAAACAAACCGACAAGCTTATTCCGATCTTATCACCGATGCTCGGTGCGGGCCAAAGGGGTGAAAACCTTAAACCCAGCCAGATCAATACGCCCCCGCGTCCGGGGCCACCTGTTGCCTATCGCTCTGCGGGAGAAGCTTCATTTATTACCATCAATCCATGAAATCAGTGGCCTCGACCTCAAAGCGTCGTCCTTTGATATTTCCCATAAGGCCAACTTTCGATACTGCGGGGCGATCTGGGTTGCGGTGTCTGAGAGCCCGATACCGATCGCCCTTATTGAAGAGCCGGAAACAGCTTGTCCAGGTGGGCCTCGAAGCGGACGAAGTCGTTCGCGACATCCGGGTTTTTCAGCACATCATAGCAGGCGAAGGTCTCCATTGGCGTCATGCCGAAAAATTTATAGTTGAGGTGCATGGGCCAGAATAGATCGTCGACGCCGCGGCCGCCGAAGAAGTCCTGCGCCGGGTCGTCGAAGGCTGTCCGCGGCGCATTGTAGGTGATGGACAGCATGTACTGCTTCCCGGCCAGGGTGCCGCCGGATCCATACTGCCGGGCGGCGTCCTTGCGGGTGCGGCCGTCCCCGTCGCATAAGCGCCCGTCCATCCCGGCGGAATAAACCTGATCCATATATCTCTTGAACGACCAGGGCACGCCCATCCAGTTGCAGGGGGTCTGCAGGATCTGAACGTCTGCCCAGCGGTGTTTTTCGATCTCATCGTCGATATCGTAACCGGCCTGCATCGTGGTGAGCTGGACGGCGTAACCCTTGTTCTCCATGTGGTTGCGGGCCTTCTCGACCAGGGTGCCGTTGAGTCGGCCTTCCGAGAAGGGATAGGGTTCGTGGGCGTTGATAATAAATACGTTGGACATGGGAATTCTCCTTCGATGGGTGTAAGGCATCGGCGTTGCAATTTCCTGCGCTCAAGGGGCTGACGCGCAAGGAGCACAATCACGTTTCAGGATTGGCGGCGGTCCAGGCCTGGTCCAGCTCGGTCATGTCAATCTCGCGGTCCTTGGTCATCAGGTCGGCCAGATTGGCATTGTGCTGCTGGTACATGGTGACGTACTTGTCTTCGTCCTGCCGATGAATCCGATAGAGTTCCGGCATGGTCTCCTTGTCCTTCTTGCGAAACAAGCGCCGAACTTTATAGGCCGCGTAGGGGTCGAAACCGAGCAACTGCAGGGCATCCTGACCCAGGGTGAGGGCCGTGCCGAAAGTTTCACGGCGAATCGTGGTGATCCCAAGGTCCATGAATTCGAAGGCCGCAGCCCGGTCAACAGCGTTGACGGCGATTTTGATGTTCGGGTAATGCTTCTGAAGCAGTTTGACCAGTTCGATGGATTTATCGTGATCCCCGAGCGTAATGATGATCAGTTCGGCTTCACCGGCCCCGGCCGATTCGAGCAGATCGAGGCGGGTGACATCGCCGTAATAGACCTTGAACCCGAATCGACGCAGTACGTCCACATTGGCTTCATTGTGATCCAGGATCACCGGGCGTATACCCGCGGACATGAGCATTCGCCCCAAGTCGGTGCCGAGACGTCCGAACCCTGCCAGGATGACGGGGCGTTCTTCAGCCTCGATGGCATCAGGCGCTCTTGCGGCCGCCGTTTTTTGGCGCTTCGGTGCAAAAATGCGTTCGTATAGCAAGAAAAGCAGCGGCGCGAGAAACATGGAGATGGCGACGACGGAGATCAGCGTTTCTGTCACGGTCTGAGGCAGCACGCCGTTGCCCCTGGCGAACTGAAAAAGAACGAAGGCGAATTCACCCCCCTGGGCCAACGCAACGGAAAACAGCAGGCGTTCGCTGACCGGCATCTTGAAGATTTTCGCGATGACAAGCAAAACGACGGCTTTGATCACGATCAGCCCGGCGACCAACCCGCCGATCATCCCGAGTTGAGCGCCAATGAGGGTGAAGTTGAGGCTGGCGCCGATGGAGATAAAAAAGATGCCCAGCAGCAGCCCTTTGAACGGTTCGATATCACTTTCCAACTCGTGGCGGTACTCGCTGTCGGCCAATACCACACCGGCGATGAAGGTACCCAGGGCGGGCGAAAGACCCACGGCGGTCATCAGTAAGGAGATGCCGATGACCAGAGCCAGGGCCGCCGCCACGAACACTTCGCGAACGCGGGCGGCGGCGATGGCTTGGAAGATGGGGCGGCTGCCGTATTTGCCGAGCACATAAATGAAACCGATGGAAAGCAGCACGACGATGAGGCGCAGATAGGCGGGAAGCGCAGCGATGTCAAAGAGGGCGCTGCCGTGATGGGTATCGGTGTGCATCGCCGCGGTCGCCAGCAGGGGCAGCAAGGCCAACATGGGGATCACGGCCAGGTCCTGGAACAGGAGCACGGAAAAGATCGATTGCCCCGGTGAGGTATTCATCAGCCCCTTTTCACGCAGGGTCGAGAGGACGATGGCCGTGGAGGATAGCGCCAGAATCATCCCGATGGCCGCGCTTTGCTGCCAGGGCAGAAAAAACGCACAAACGACGCCGATGGCGATAAATGATAACAGCACCTGGCTGCCGCCCATTCCCAAAATCGGCGTGCGCATCTGCCAAAGGAGGGACGGCTTGAGTTCAAGCCCCACCAGAAAGAGCATCATGACCACACCAAACTCGGTGAAATGCATGATCGCTTCAATATTGTCGATCAGGGAAAGACCGAATGGTCCGATGACAATACCGGCGATCAGATAGCCGAGCACGGAACCCAGCTTGCATTTGCGGGCCAGCGGAACGGCAATCGTGGCCGCACCGAGGAAAATCAGCAATTTCAGCAAAAAGGCTTCCATGGTTATCCCTCTTTGATTAAGCTGTTCAGGTCCTGGTTGAGCCGTTCGCCGGCCCGTGCCCGATCGAGGTCCACGCGCTCGTCCCGCAGGGCGATGAGCGTGCGGCGGTAATCTTCGGCGTGGCGCACGCGCTCACTTTCCGGCAGCCCCTGGTGGATGCCCAGAACGGCGAAGGGCGGCAGCCAGTCCATGCCGCACAGGCTGGCCGTTGCCCGGTAGGGGATGGTCAGTTCCCGGATCGTGAATCGGTTCAATCCATCTTTACCGTAATGCTCCAGGCTCCCTCCGGCGGTAATGGCCTGGAAGGTGATCTTGCCCTTAAGGGCGTTGCCGGTCGAACCATAAGCCCAGGCGTGCTCAAGGACCAGATCGAACCACTCCTTGGTAATTGCAGGCGTCGAATACCAATAGAACGGGTGCTGAAACACGATAATGTCGTGGGCTTCGCAGAGATGCTGCTCGTGCCGGACATCGATCAGAAAATCCGGATAGCTGGCATACAGGTCATGGACGGTAACACCGTCCAGCGTTTCCACGGCCTCTCGCAAAGCCGCGTTCATGGTGGATCGCCTGAAGGCCGGATGGCCGAACAAGATCAGGATTTTTTTCATCGCATTTTCCACAGGGATGGCGAGATGAGCATCACGGTCAACGTTTCGACTTCAATATGCCGATGATATCCGTTGGTTCAGGCCGCTTCGTGTAATCCGGGTGCACATCGACATGGATAATCGTGCCTTGGCGATCCAGGATAAATCGTCCCGGTAGAGGCAACGTCCATGAACGGTCGCCGTTGAACCGTTCCAGATTCATCCCCCACTCGTCGTGCAGGGCCTTGAGTTCGTCAGGCAGTATATGGGTCAGACCGAACTGGGAAGCCACCGTGTTCCCCCGGTCGCTGAGGACGCTGAAAGACAGATGATGTTTCCTGACGGCCTGACGGGAATACTTCTCAAGCTGAGGCGATATCACTACCAGTTGCGCCCCACGATGTTCAAGATCGGCGACGATCGCCTGCAAAGCTGCCAGCTCTGCATTGCAGTACGGTCACCATATGCCCCGGTAGAAACCGACCACCAGCGGCCCATCTCGCAGCAATTCATCTGAGCTGACCAGGTCGCCGCTATGATCGGGAAGCGTGAAGGGCGGCGCCTGATCGCCGGCCTTGAGGACGCGGTCCCTTACACCGGATTGTACCAGCGCCTCGGTTGCGTGGTGCATGGTCGCCACAATTTCAGGTGCAAGTCTGGATTCGAAGGATGCCCGCATGGCATCCAGCGTTTCTTGTAATGACATGAGCTTTCTCCTTTCGCGACAGTGACTCTCCACCCGCAGAGCGGGAGGCATCGGCTAGCTGCCGTAGGGGGCGCAAAACGGCTTTCGAGCTTTTGGCTTTGTTATTTCCCTTTGTCCCGCGCCGAGCATCGATGATACAGGCGGAATAATCGCGTCGGCCTGTTTGAGCCCGCCGGTAGGCGGGTGAGTTCCGACGCGATCCGTCTGTATCGTCGACGCGCAGGAGCAAGCGGGGCGAGGGCGTCTTCTTTTGGTTCGTTTTCTCCCACGTGGAAGAAAATGAACAAAGCTATAAAAATAAAATCTTGCCCCGGATCGGTAAAATCTCTCCGGGTCCTCCACCTAAGGTGGGGGAGTTAAATCAAAACTAAAAAGCTAACCTAAAGCGATGTTCGTGAAAACGCTGTGGACAGCGTTTCAGGTCCAAATGTTTCTATGCCGGCATCGATCGCCGCGATCATCTTCGTCTTGTCTTGCGGAAGCCTGCCGGAAATGCGCACGGTGTTGGTGGGATGGACGCCGTAAAAGCGGACGTCATCCAGTTCGATCGCATCGATCAGCGCTTTTTCTTCTTCCAGGATCTCCAGTTCCGTGGCCGGCACGAAACGCCCCGCGACCATGTCGGCATGCAGTTCGGTGCCTTCGAAGATGGCCAGGGTCCCCACCCAGATCACGCCCGGTCCGGTCCGGTTGATGAAATCCGCCGTGCGGCGCGCATTGGCCTGACCGCTGCACTGTCCGGCCACACCAAGCATCAGGTTGGCGACGTGGTTGATGCCGGCCTGGTTCAGGCGGGCGAGCTGGCGCTCGGCTTCCGCTGCGGTATGCCCCTTGTCGATCCGGGCCAGCACCCGGTCCCACCCGGACTCCACCCCCACGTAGAGATCGTCGACCCCCAGCGCTTTGAGTGCGGCCAGTTCCCGGTCGCTTTTCGCGCGGATGTTGCGGATCGAAGCATACATGCTGATCGTCCGGCATTCCGTAAAACGCTTGTGAATCTTGCCGGCGATGGCTTCGAGGGCTTGCGTTGGGAGCACCAAGGCGTCTCCGTTGACCAGGAAGATGCGCTCGGCACGGGGGTTGATTCCCCAGGCTTCCTCGATATCCGCTTCGATCTGCGCCAGGGGCACGGGCCGGAATTGCACGTCCCGGTACATGGCGCAGAAACGGCAGCGATTGTGGGCGCAGCCCACCGTGACCTGCAACAGCAGCGAATCCGCTTCGGGCGGCGGGCGGTAGGTCGTGCCTTCATATTTCATGTCATTGCCCTTCCAGGCATGACTGCCGGTGCATGGCCCTTATTCGGCATGCCGGCGGCGGCCTGCAGGGCTGTGCGAAAGGTCTCGATGGGTTGAGCCCCGCGGATGGTTTTCGATCCGTCGATAACGAAGGTCGGGGCGGCGCTGATCCCCATTTCCCTTGCCGCGCGGGATGTTTCCTCGAGGCGGGACCCGAACGTACCCGCATCCAGCGCCGCAGCCAGTGCGGGCGCATCCAGGCCGGCCTGGCGGGCCACCTCCAAGAGGATCGACCGTTGGCCAATATCCTTGCAGTCCGTGAAATAGGCCTTGAAAACCGCTTCGTGGTAAGCGTCGTAGCGGCCGTGCGCCTTGGCGAATTCCCCGGCCTCCAGGGCCTCGCGGGAATTGCTCATTAACGGCTGGGGGCCGAAACGGATCCCCATGGTGCGCCCCCGCTGATCCAGCTGCCTGAAAAAGACGGGAGCGTTCATGCCGGGAAAGTAGTCCTCCCAGCGCACCCCCGCCTGGGGGGTATCCGGGTGGATTTCAAACGGCCGCCATTCCGCGACAAGGGCGAATTCCTCTTTCAGTAGGTCGACAATACCTTTGCCGATGTAGCAAAACGGTCAGATATAGTCGGAGTAAATGGCAATCTTAACGGGCGTCATGGATTTCTCCTCTTTTATCTTCGACGATGATGGCATGAACTGTGGTATCACCGACATTTTCGACCCTGTGCGTCCACTCTTCGTGCCACATCACACCACCGTCAGGAACGTCCTTTGAAATCGATTCGCCATCAGGTAAATGAATACGTAACTTCCCCCCCTTGATGAAATAGACCGATTCCGGGGGATGCCTGTGCCAGTTGTCGATCTTCGCGGGCGCCAGTTTCATTTCGATTATATTGACATGGTCGTTTGACAGCAGGACTTCATAGACATCCGGCGAGGCTTCATTGGCACTTGGCGAGGTATTCATGATCTATCTTCCTTTCGTTGAATCAGGTCCTGCAGGATTGCATCAACCTCGGCCCACACTGTTGTTGGCGTTTTCGATCAATAGGTTGCGGACGTTCTCATTCCACTGTTTCGGTGCGCAATAACGGAACGCGGGTTGGGGGTCCTCGACCACATCGGCGATTAACGCGGTCAAACTATCAGGGTGTTCCGCGACCACGGGGCTTGAATCAAATTGGTCCTTGAGAATATCGGTCTCGCTTTTTTTAATCATCTCCATGTCGTTGGCCAACAGTGAATTTTCATCGAACCACCTGTATTTCGACGCCATCAGCAGCTCGTTGAACCCTGTGGCATAGGGCCCGGGTTCGATGACGACGATTTTGATATTGTGGTGTTCCAGCTCGGCTCTAAGCGACTCGGACAGTACCTCAAGGGCATGTTTGGTCATGCAATAGGACCCCAGGTAGGGAATGGTAATGCGCCCCGCGATTGAGGAGATATTGACAATCTTGCCCTCCCCCTTGTTGAGCATTCCCTTTAACACGCCCTGTGTGAGTTCAAGGGCGCCAAAGACATTGGTTTCGAAATTGGCCCGCACAAGATCGACTGCAATCTCCGCGATGGGACCGGATTCTCCGATGCCGGCATTGTTCACCAGCACGTCGACGTCCCAATTCTCGGCTCGCTTACGGTCCGTGGCATCCGTAACGTCAAGCTTCTCGGCGCGCAGTTCCACCCCGGCCGCTGCGGCTGCCGCTTTAACCCCCGTGATCTGAGCGACGACCTGGGTGGTTGCGATGACATCATGGCCCCGGCGCGCCAATTCGAGCGATGTGCCCAGACCAAACCCTGAACCGGCTCCTGTGATCAATACGGTTGATATCATCATTCACTTCCTCAAATTTGATTGCTGAACCTGGTTGTACAAAAACCCGGGGCGCAGCGCGCATGAAATGAGCAAATCTTCCGCCCGCCGTCGACCTGCCCACCGCGAACACCTACCGTGGGTCGGGCCCCGCTGTTATCGATAGCTGCGCTGCATAATGTTTTGGGCGCTGTGTTGGGCGATCCAATTGAACCCAAGAAATACCGATGTATGCTTCCGCTTCGACCCATAGCCAATAAGCGACCAGGCGGGGATTATCGCCTTGGCGGGGAAACTCGCGACCATTCTGCGCTGAAACCCAAATGCCAATTTGGAGACAACCTCTAAAATCACCATGGTGTTCGCTTCTTTTGATTACGATTCGTTTGTTATCCAGGGGGTCTTTACTTTTCTGCTAATATTATCTATATTATCCAAAAATCAAGTACCTACTTATTTGTATGGTACTTACTTATAGGTATGTAATGTGATCTGGAGGAGGTTTATGGAATATCAGTGTGATGTCAAAAAAGCGGGGGAAGTGGAATTCAGATGCTATTTTCAGTTGGCCATGATGGTTATTGGCGGCAAGTGGAAGCCCAAGGTGCTCTTTCACCTGGCACGGAACGAGGTCGTGCGGTTCGGGGCGCTGCGCCGGGCGGTGTTCGGCATATCCGAGAAAATGCTGATCCAGAGTCTCAAGGAACTTGAAAAGGACGGCATCGTCCGGCGCAAGGTTTACCGTGAGGTACCGCCGCGGGTCGAATACTCTCTGACTGCCCTGGGGCGGTCATTCATCCCGGTTCTGCTGGCCATGTACGAGTGGGGCAAATCCTATGCCTCCTACCTGGTCGCCGGGGAGGAAAAGCAAAGCGGCTACCGGGCCGGCAAGGTCCTCAAGAATATCGACGCCTTGGTGCAGACACAGACCCAAGACGTCGGGGCCTGACCGATAAAATAAGTACAAATGTCTGAGGAGGGCCAGTGGAACGCCGCCTGAGAGAACTGGCTGACGACGATATCCCGCGGGTGGTCGGCTATTTCCGGGATGCCGCGCCGGAATTCCTGGTCGGCATGGGCGTCGACCGCGCCAAGCTGCCCGCGCGGGAGGAATGGCAGCGTATCATCCGCGATGATCTGGAGCGGCCGCTGGAAACGCGTCAGTTTTATTACCTGATCTGGGAAGTCGACGGCACACCGATCGGCCATTCCAACATCAACAAGATCGTCTTCGGCTGGGACGCCTGCATGCACCTTCACATCTGGCATGCCGCCGCCCGCCGCAGCGGACACGGCCTCCAGTTCATCCGGGAATCCATCACCCGCTATTTCGAGCGCTTTCGACTGCAAAACATCCTCTGTGAGCCCTACGCCCGGAATCCGGCACCCAACAGGATTCTGGCTAAAATCGGGTTCGAGCACGTTCGGACCTACGCGACCACCCCTGGCTGGATCAACTTTCCCCAGACCGTCAACCGCTGGGTGCTCACCCGGGAGAATTGGCGCCACGGTTGACGCCAAGTGAGCCCCTTCCCACAGAGCGGGGAGCATCAGGTAGTCCCTTGGAAGGGGGCCTCATCAGTCTACTGGGGTGTCTGGTTTTCCCCCTTTGCCCCGCGCCGAGCATCGGTGGCAGGTTCGGAAAAAGCGTGTCGGCCTGTCTGAGCGAAGCGAGTTCCGACACGCGCCGAGCCTGACACCGACGCGCAGGATAAAGCGGGGCACGGGCGCCTTCTTTTGGTTCGTTTTCTTGCGCGTGCAAGAAAATGAACAAA
>JASJCV010000137.1 GCA_030065275.1 Desulfobacterales bacterium
CCCGAGGTTCAAGCCGGACTCTCAAAACCCATGAAGAAGGCCTGAATTGGATCCGAGGGCAAGGCGGCGAACCAGGAGAAAGCGGAGCATACACGTCGTATGTGAGCATTTCGCATGGTTCGCCAACACCGCCCCCGGATTCAAGGCGGGTCTTCTTCATGGGTTTTTCAGATGCCTTTGGATTTCATCCAATCCGCCGTATTAAAAAAACTCGTCACATAGCGCCCCGGCGGCACCAGAGCATCGAAAAAGGCTTCGTCTTCCGCATCCAGCGCCACCTCGACACTGGGCAGCAGGTCGTCCAGCTGGTCGCGATTGCGCGGGCCCAGAATCGTTCCGGTGATGCCAGGCTGATGCAGCACCCAGGCCACGGCCAGCTGGCTCGGTGGGCAGCCCTTGGCCCGGGCCCGTTCCACCAGTTTTTGTCCGACGGCGATGCCCGCCGGCGTGATCCGTTCGCGGAAGACTTTGCGCAGGCTGCCTCGGCTGCCCGCGGGCAAATTTTCGGCATTGGCGTATTTTCCCATGAGCACCCCCTGAGCCAGGGGAGACCAGGAGATGATACCGAGGTCGTAGTGGCGGCACATGGGCACGATCTCGTTTTCGATCCGCCGGTCCAGCAGGTTGTAGGGCGGCTGCTCACAGACGAACCGGGGATAGCCGTAGCGCTCCGCCAGGTGCATGCCTTCCACGGTGCGCCAGGCCGGGTGGGTCGAACAGGCGATATAGCGGATTTTCCCCTGTTGCCGCAGATCGGCCAGGGCCGCCATCGATTCATCCTGGGGCACATCGAAATCCGTACGGTGTAGAAAGTAGATGTCGATGGTGTCGGTGCGCAGCCGCCTCAGACTCTGCTCGCAGCCTTCGATGATGTGATGGCGCGTGTTGCCCCGATCGTTGGGGCCTGGGCCGGTGCGGTTGAAAACCTTGCTGGTGAGAATGACCTCATGGCGCCGGCCGTTGCGTTCGAGGGCTCTGCCCACGATCCGCTCGGCTTCCCCGTCGTTGTAGATATCGGCGCAGTCGATCAGATTGATGCCCGCGTCCAGGGCGGCGTCAACGATGGCAAAGGCGTCTTCCTTCTCGGTCGGTTGGCCGAAATTCATGGTCCCCAGTACGAGCGGTGAAACCTTGAGGCCGGAGCGGCCCAGTCGTCGGTATTGCATGATTTTCCTTTTCCCCGATGAAAGTTGTTCCGGATCCCGGACATCATGCGGTTAGAAACGCATCTTGCCGCTGCAACGGAGACCGGGGCGGCGCTTTTACCGGTACGCCAGGGAGTAGGCACCGTCGGCGTCAGATGCAGGCCGGTGGTTTTCGGCGACCCGATCGGTATTGGCTGCGGCGTTATGGGGTCGGCCTACTGTTATGCGAGGCCACGGCATGCTGCCCCCAGCGCTTTTCGATGACATGATTTTCGAAGTCCTGTCAATCCCCAGCCAAGATATTTGGCATATGCTCGTATTATTTTGGTCTGATCGTATAGTCGCAAGGGCGGTTAATATTGTTTATATAACTGTATTAATTGATAATTTAACCACATCACTTTTGTCTTGACATTCAGCAACGGTTTCTTTAGTGTTTTTTGTATTCAAAATACATTATACATTTTTTAACGTCCGTCGTCGACCTCGCATCGTGGGGCAACGTCATACACAAAGGTGGGCACGCCATGCGCAATCTTGGAGCGGAACACGCCAACCTCGACCAGAAGGTTCATCAGATTCTGAAACACATGATCATGGACCGCCAGTTGCTGCCGGGAGAAAAAATTCCTCAGGAAAAAATCGCCCAGGAACTCGGCGTCAGCCGAACCCCCCTGATCGCGGCCCTCAAATATCTCGAGCAGGAAAAACTGGTGGAATCCAAGCCGCGGCGGGGATTCTACGTCCGCCTGTTTTCCAAGGAGGAGATGGTCAGTATTTTCGAGCTGCGCGAGGTTCTGGAGGGGCTCACGGCCCGGCGGACCGCCCAGAAGATCACCGATGCCGAAATCGAAACCATGGCCCGCTTTTTCTCGCAGTTCGACCTCGATCGGGAGATCATGGATTTCAAGGCCTATTCCCGCGAGGACCGGCGCTTCCACACCTTTATCACGGAAATCGGGGCCAAGGAGTTTCTGAAGAGCATTCTGGAGACCACCAATATCATCAGCTTCAGCTACCAGCTGATCAATTCGGAAGGCCTGGTGCGCTCACCCGACGAGACCATCCACGAACATCTGGCGGTGATCGAAGCCATCAGCCGGAGGGATCCGAAGGCGGCGGAAGAGCTCATGCGCCGTCATTTCAAGAAGACGATCGCCGCATTAACCCGAGATATCAAGGCCGACGAGGCGGCCTGAATACGGAAACAGCCGCACGTCCGGCACACACGACGAAAGGGGGGATAACCAGGGTTTGCACGCTGCGCGCACCCTGTCCGGGTGATGAACAGACGGGCCGGCAGGCGGAGCTAGCGCCGCGTCGATGATGTAACGGGTCGAACTCAATATCATCAACTACTCAAGGAGGAGGAACAGGCTATGAAAAAACTTCTGCTCATCGGTATGGTGATAATGCTGGCTGTCACCGTGGCCAGCGGCGTCTACGCCGGCAAGGACTTCCCGAAACGCAACATTACCGCCGTGGTGGTCTGGGGCGCAGGTGGAGGCACCGACACCTGCAACCGCATCATCCACGCTGAGATGTCCAAATTTCTGGGCACCAATGTCAACGTCATCAACAAAACCGGGGGCGTGGCCGGCTCGGTGGGCATGAGCTACGCTTTCAGCCGCCCGCATGACGGCTACACCCTCTGCGGTCTGTCCGAATCCAACGTCACCGCCGGCGTGCAGGGCGGCTGGGACAAGAAGTTCAATGTCTGGGATACCTTCATCGTCGGCGGCTCACCGGACATCATTTCGGTTACCCCGAACACGCCTTACAAAACCCTCAAGGATCTGATCGAGGCCGCCAAGAAAAGCCCCAAGAGCATCAAGGCCGCCGCCAGCGGTGCGGGATCGATCCATCACCTGAACCTGCTGGCCGTCGAGAAGGGCTCCGGGGCCAAGTTCAACTTCATTCCCTACAAGGGTTCCGCTCCCAGCCAGAATGCGGCCATGACCGGCGAGGTCCAGGTGGTCGTGACCTCCCTGGCCGAACAGCAGCAACTGCTGCGCGGCGGCAAACTGCGGGCCCTGGGCATGCTGATCCCGGATTCCTTCACGGTTGAAGGCCTGGGCGAGATTCCCAGCGCGTTCGATGCCTATCCGGGACTCTCGGAATACCTGCCCATCTCCCAGGCCATCGGTTTCGCGATCCCGGCCGACGCGCCGGAAGAGGCCAAGGCGGTTCTACGGGACGCCTTCGCCAAGGCCATGGCCACGGAAAAGGTCAAGACCTGGGCCAAGGAAAACTACTACCTGCTTTCGGGTAAATCCGGTGCGGAAGCCAATGCCGTCTTCGCGGCCCTGGAATCCAATTTTGCCTGGACCCTGTGGGAGCTGGGCGCGGCCACGGTCGAGCCCTCCAAGCTGGGCATACCCAAACCCTAACCGTGCCCATCCATTAGTGGCACCTTTCGGCCCCGGCCGGCGTTCTCGCGATTTTAAAATCCTCGACGTAGCGTTGGCTACGCCTCCGGTTTCAAAAGCGCTGCGGCCTTGGCCGGAACCAAAACTTACCACTTCTGGATAGACACGGGCGACCGCATAAGTTCGCTTCCATGGCCGGCGGCCTTGGCTGCCGGCGATGGAACGAAACCAACGCTGGTTAGGTTTCTTTTTCGTCAATAAAACGTAACCAGCGAACATGAAAACACGCCGAAACCGGGAATCCCGAACTAAAACCTGTTTGGGCAGATAAACCAGGGAAGTAAAAAGAATCAAGGATCAAGCACCATGATGGAAAAAGACAAACTGCGCAAAGCGGATATCTTCTCCGGCAGCCTGATCGCGCTCTTCGGCCTGTGGGTCGTCAGCCAGGCGCTGAAAATGCCCATGAAGGATTCCTGGGGCGGTGTCCAGAACGTGTGGTTCGTTTCGCCGGCCCTGTTTCCCCTGTTCGTGGGGGCGATGATCACGCTGCTGGGCGCCTTCCTGATCCGCACGGCCTTGAAGGCGGTCGGGCGGGCCGGTCTCAGGGACGTGCTCGGCTGGCTGGCCAGCCGGGAACTGGCGAACTATCTGCGCTCTGCGGCCAACCTGCGGTTCTATGCCATGCTGGTCCTGCTATTCAGCTACGTCTTCATGGCCATCCCGCGGGTCGACTTCTTTGCCTGCAGCGTTCTATTCCTGATGGCCTTCATCAGTATGTTTTACTTCGACGACGATGCCCTGCTGAAAAAACTGTTCGGCTGCTACCTGGCCCTCACGGCAGGGCTGCTGCTGTTCTTCATTTTCGGGCTGCCCCAAACCCTCGAGGCCACCCTGCCCTACGCCGGCGACTGGCTGACCCTCGCCTGCATCGGCATCTACGGCCTCTTCACCTGGCGATCAATCCGCAGCATACCACCGCTGCGTAAAAAATATCGGCTCAGCCTCATTCTGGCGTTTGCGGCCCCGTTCTCGATCGGACCGATCTTCAAATACTTTCTCCTGGTGCCCATGCCGACCGAAGGGCTCATCGTGGCGGCCATGGATGCCATCTGGTACTGGGATTTCTAAGTGTCCGTCCAGAATAGGCAGCTTTCGGTCCTGGCCGGCGTTCTCGCAATTTTGAAGTCCTCGACGTCGCTAAAGCGACGCCTCCGGTTTCAAAAGCGCTGCGGCCTTGGCCTGAACCAAAATCGAGTCATTCTGGACGGACACGATGCAGCACAACGATGATGTTGAATCCTAAAGAATCAAACGGGAGCTCTTATCTTCATGATGATCTTTGACCGCATCGGGGATTTCTTCGGCATCGTCGTATCGATCGCGGCCGACCCGATCAACCTGGCGATTCTTTTCGGCTCCGTTCTTCTGGGGATCATGTTCGGCGCCATGCCGGGCCTGACCTCCACCCTGGGCGTGGCCCTGCTGACCGCCCTGACTTACGGTATGGACACCTCGCTGGCCATGGTTTGTCTGCTGGCCATCTACGTGGGCGGCACCTACGGCGGATCCTATGCCTCGATCCTGATCAACATTCCCGGCACGGCGGCGGCCGCGGCCACGGCCCTGGACGGCTATCCCCTGGCCTGCAAAGGCGAGGGCGGGCGGGCCATCGGCCTGACCACGACCGCTTCGGCCATCGGCACCTCGATCAGCATGCTCTTCGTGGTCAGCATCTCGCCGATCATCTCCCACTTCGCCCTGCAGTTCACGTCCTTTGAGTTTTTCCTGCTGGCCTTCTTCGGCATCCTGATCAGCGGGACCCTGACCAGTCCGGACCTGGTCATCAAGGGTTGGATCGCTGGCTTTCTGGGCCTTTTCCTGGCCTGCGTCGGCCGGGATCTGCTGCAGTTCTACCCCCGCTTCACCTTCGGCTACACCGAACTGGACAGCGGGGTCGAAGTGGTGCCCGTGCTGATCGGCGCCTTTGGAATCCCCCAGATCATCCAGGTCCTCCGCGACCGCTTCGCTATCGGTGAGACCCAGAAGCTGCAGCGGATCATTCCGGAAATCGGCATGGTCATCCGCAACATACCGGCCATCGTGCGCTCGGCCCTGATCGGTGTGGGCATCGGCGCGGTGCCCGGCATCGGCGAAGACATCGCCGGCTGGGTCTCCTACGGTACCGCCAAAAACACCGCCAGGAACCCGGACGACTTCGGCAAGGGCGAACTCAAGGGCGTTCTGGCCAGCGAAACCGCCAACAACGCCTGCGTGGGCGGCGCCATGATCCCCCTGCTCAACCTGGGTATCCCGGGCAGCCCCCCGGCAGCCATGCTCCTGGGCGCTCTCATGCTGCACGGCGTCCAGCCGGGGCCCATGATCACCTTCGAGCACCCCACCTTCATCATGGAGGTGGCCGCGATCCTTCTGCTGGCCTCGATGGCCATGTTCGTCTCCGGCATGCTCCTGGCCAAACAGGTGGTCAAGGTGCTGCGCATCCCCACCCAGATTTTCATGCCCATCATCGGCATGCTCTGCATCATCGGCAGCTATTCGCTGGGCCTCAACATATTCAATCTCTACCTGATGCTGCCGGTGGGGATCATCTGCTATTTCCTGACCCAGATGGGCTACCCCATCGCCCCGCTGGTCATCGGCGTCATCCTGGGCCCCATGGCGGACGAAAACCTGCGCCGGGCCCTCATGGTGAGCCAGGGCAGCTTCCTGCCCATTTTCCAGCGCCCGGTGTCGCTGATCCTCTTTGTGATCATCGTCTGGACCGTGGTGAGCCAGTTCGAGTGGTTCCGCAATGCCAAACGGGCAGCCCTTCAGAAAATTCTAAACCGCAAAGGCAGCTGCGAGGCGACCCTGGAAGAAAATGAATCTGAGACCCCGTAGGCCCTGGAAGGCCCCCTGACGGGGAGCGGCGGCCCGACGGCCGGCCAAGGAGGATGACATGCTTAAGATGGGCATTATCACCGGTTTTCTCTCGCGAACCAAGGACCGCTTCCACGATTACAACGTCCCGCTGGAACTGGACCAGAAATTCGAGCTGATGACCAAAATCGAGGGCTACGACGGGGTCGAGATCGTCTTCCCTTACGAGGTCAACGATCCGGCCCTGACGCGTCGGCTCCTGGAGAAACACCGGCTCAACGTGGCCGCGGTCAACGTCAACGTCAAGGCCGAACCGGAATTTAAGAACGGCGGGCTGACCTCCCACAACCCGGACGTGCGCGCCAAGGCGGTGCGCTTCATCCAGGAGGCCAAGGATTTCGCCGCGGCCGTGGGGGCCGACAAGGTCACCTGCTGCCCGCTGGGCGACGGCTACGAGTTCTCCTTTCAGTACGACTACGCCCGGACCTGGAAATACCTCGTGGAAACCTTCGGTGCCGCCGGCGACTACTTGCCCGAGATCCCGTTATTCGTGGAATACAAGCCCAGCGAAACCCGCGGGCGCTGCTTCGTGGATTCGGCCGCCAAAACCTTGTGCCTGCTGAACGATATCCAGAACCGCAAGATGGGCGTGACCCTCGACTTCGGCCATTCGATCTACGGTAACGAGCACCCGGCCGAGGCCGTGGTGATGCTGGCCGAAAGCCCATATCCCTACTACATCCATATCAACGACAACGACGGGAAATGGGACTGGGATTACTTCTGCGGCACCAAACACTACCTGGAATACGTCGAGTTCATCTACTACCTCAAGAAGTATGCCTACAGCGACTACATGACCTCGGACACCTCGCCTACGCGCTGGGATATCCGCGGTACCTTCGAAGCCAACAGCCGCATGACCAACAAGATCTGGCAGCGGCTCGAAGCGGTGGACGGCGGTAAGCTGGAAGCCCTGATGTCCCGGGGCGACTACCTGGCCACCTGGAAATTCATCGAAGCCGAACTCCTGGGGCTTAAATGAAGTTGATTTATGGAAACCAATGACAAACCGCAAGGGTAAACTTGAGTTCCCTTGACGACCGGGACTTCGATTCCCTTTGTCCCACGCCGAGCATCGACGGATCGAACGGATTAGGCTCGCGGACCTGTCTGAGCGAAGCGAGTTTCCGCGAGACCCGTTTGATACGGCGACGCGCAGGGAGAAGCGGGACACGGGCGGTTTCTTTTGGTTCGTTTTCTTTTCCGTAAAAGAAAATGAACGATAATAAAACGCATTGAGGTTCGTCGGAAAATAAATACTACGCACTTCAACGAAACATGCATACTTCGGATCCACCCAACGCTCAATCGAATAAGGAGTAAACGGCAATGGCTAACGTACCGATGTCGGTCGAAGAACTCAAGCAAATGGCCGCCACCATCCGCTGCGACATCATCGAGATGATCTGCACGGCCGGGGCCGGGCATCCCGGCGGTTCGCTCTCGGCCACCGATATTGTCACGGCGCTCTATTTCCGCCTGATGCGCCTCGATCCGCAAAATCCCCGCTGGCCCGATCGCGACCGCTTCATCCTTTCCAAGGGACACGCCTGCCCGGTCTGGTACGCGACCCTGGCCGAGCGGGGATTTTTTGACAAAGCCCATCTGGGCACCCTGCGGCAGCTGGGAAGCATCCTTCAGGGGCACCCGGACATGAACAAAGTCCCCGGCATCGACATGACGGCCGGCTCGCTGGGCCAAGGGCTTTCGGTGGGCGTCGGCATGGCCCTGGCCGGCAAACTGCAGAAAAAAGACTACCATGTCTGGGTCGTGGTGGGGGACGGCGAATCCCAGGAAGGCGCCGTCTGGGAGGCCGCCATGTCGGCGGCCAAATGGAAGCTGGACAACATCACCGCCATTCTCGACCGCAACAACCTGCAGAACGACTGGCACGTGGACGAGCTGATGCCCATCGAGCCGGTGGCCGACAAGTGGCAGGCCTTCGGCTGGCACGTGGTCGACATCGACGGTCACGACATGGACGCCATCGTGCCGGCCCTGGAGGCAGCCCGTGAACGCAAAGGCGGCCCTACCCTGATCCTGGCACGAACCATTAAAGGCAAAGGCGTCTCCTATATGGAAAACGTATGCGAGTGGCACGGGAAGGCTCCCTGCCAGGAGGAAGCGGACCAGGCCCTGGACGAAATCAGGAGGTGCAGCTGTGAGCGCTAACCTTTCCCCTTACCACCACGTGCGGCCCGAAGTGATCCCCCTGCTGAAGGACGGCAAGCTTTTCAGCGAGGGACAAAAAGCCCCGACCCGGGCCGCCTTCGCCCAGACCGTGATCGAACTGGGCGCGGCCAACCCGGACATCGTCGTCCTGGATGCGGATGTCTCCAAATCCATTGGCACCAACCGATTCGGGGCCAAATTCCCCGAACGGCACTTCAACTTCGGTATTGCCGAGCAGAACATGTTCGCGGCCGCCGCCGGCATGGCCACCACCGGCCTGATCCCGTTTGCCTGCACCTACGCGGTTTTCGCCAGCCTGCGCGCGCTGGACATGGTGCGCAACAGCATCCACTACCCCAATCTCAACGTCAAGATCGCCGCCAGCCATTCCGGCATTACGCCGGGGCCGGACGGGGTGACCCACCAGGGCCAGGAGGACATGACGATCATGCGTTCGATCGCCAATTCCACCGTGATCGCCCCGGCCGACCCGGACACCACCGTGCTGGCGGTAAAGGCCGCCGCCGCCCACGCGGGACCGGTGTACCTGAGCTTCACCCGCGACCCGGTACCCGAAGTTTTCGGGCCGGACTACCCCTTTGAAATCGGGAAAGCCGTCACCGTGCGCGACGGGAGCGACGTCACCATTATCGCCATGCGCGACCTCACCGCCCATGCCCTCGTGGCCGCTGCGCACCTGGCCGAGGCGGGAATCGAGGCCCGGGTGATCGACTGCCCGACACTCAAACCGCTCGATGAGGAAATCGTCCTGCAGGCGGCCCGGGAAACCGGTGCCATCGTCACCGCGGAGAATAACGTTTACTTCGGCGGCCTGGGCAGCGCGGTGGCCGAACTGCTGGTGGAAAACCACCCCACCCCGATGCAGCGCATCGGGGTGCGCGATACCTTTGCCGAATCCGGCCCCTATCTCGACCTGCTGGACAAGTACGGGCTCTCCTACGGGCACATCGAAACTGCCGCCAGAAAAGTGATCGCGCGCAAATAGATAGCGGCACGCATTTTTAACGACGACCGCCCGGGCCGTCAATATGGCCCGGGCAATTGCTGGGGAGAAGGAACCGGAATGCAGGCGACCTGCTTTTCCTCCACGGCATGACATCGACAGGCCGATCCGTCATTGCCTGGCAGCAGGCGGAACAACCATCGCCCTGACCGTCCGGTGCATGCATTCCAGCGCCTTCACCCTATCCTCCTGCCGGTTTGATCCTCGACGGCTGTGCGCCACGGTGGGCCCCCGCCGCTCCAGGCCCGGCCTCAACCGGCAACAGCGAAAGGAGGTGTCCAATGGCATCATTTGAATGGCGGGTTCACAACCCGGGCGGATGCCGCCGGGTGATCGTCACCAAGGAACTGCCCGGGCAGCGCTGGCAGGACATTCTGACGGCGGCCGATTGCCGGGTGGAAATCTGCACAGCGGAAGACATCCTGCCGGCCGTCGCAATCCAGGAAGCCATGGCACCCGGCTGCGACGCCGCCATCGGCCAGTTGACCGAGCCCTGGGACGAAGACATGTTCAAGGCCCTCAAGGCCGCCGGTGGTGCGGCCTACAGCAACTATGCCGTGGGCTTCAACAACGTGGACGTGACCGGGGCCACACGCCAGGGCATCCCCGTGGGGAACACGCCCGGTGTGCTGACCGAGACCACCGCCCAGATGGCGGTCACCCTCACCTTTGCCGCCGCGCGCCGCACCGGCGAGGCCGAGCGCTTTCTGCGTGCCGGCCGCTATGCGGGCTGGCTGCCATCCCTGCTGATGGGAGAGCTTCTGTGGCGCAAAACCGTGGGCGTGATCGGGGCCGGCCGCATCGGCGACGCCTACGCCCGCATGATGGTCGAGGGCCACAAGATGAACGTGATCTACTACGACATCTACCCCAACGAGCGCCTGGAGGCCTATGTGGCCGCCTACGGCGATTTTCTCCAGCACCAGGGGCAGGAGCAGGTCACCTGCACCCGTGCGGCCACGGTGGAAGAACTGCTGGAGGCGGCCGATTGCGTGAGCATCCACACCATCCTGGACGAGAGCACCCGCCACCTGATCAACGCCGAACGCCTGGCACGCATGAAACCCAACGCCGTCATCGTCAACACCAGCCGCGGGCCGGTGATCGACGAGGCCGCCCTGGTGGCCCACTGCCAAAGACACCCCGCGTTCCGGGCCGGGCTGGACGTGTTCGAGAACGAGCCGGAACTGGCCCCGGGCCTGGACCAGCTCGACAACGTGGTCATCGTACCCCACATCGCCTCGGCCACGCGCTGGACGCGCGAGGGCATGGCCACCCTGGCGGCCGCCAACGTGGCCGGCCTGCTGCGGGGCTATCCCGTCTGGAACCGCCCCGATATTCTGCCATTTCTGGAAGGGGAACTGCCCACCGTGGCCCCCAGTATCCTCAACGCCGCGGAACTGGGACTGGCCATGGCCGACTGAACATTCGCCAACCTGGCTGGACTCCCCGGCCCGGGCACGGCGCGTATCTATGCCGAGAAGCGCGCGCGGCGTCCGGGCCGGGTTTTCTTGGGGACAGACGGGGTGCCGCTGGAAGGTGTTGCCCAATTGATGGGGTCAGCGAAAGGGTCAGGCTCCCAATGATCCCGGTTGATCATTTGGAAATCCATCTCAATGTTCGCCAAAGGCACCAAGCAACTGATCCAATTCTAAAGGATCGCTGCGATGGTCATTTCGCTTGAGCGAGAGTGCGCCTTGTGAGCAAAACTGCTGGCAAACCCCACACCCCATGCAGGCATGGGCATCAATTTGTAAATGGGTATCTTCAAGCTGAATGGCCTCGAAGGGGCATTTAGTGACACAGATGCCGCAGGTCTCGCATTTATCCTTATTCACGACGCTCACATAACCTGACGAGGCCAGCATGGGAATCCCGTTTCGATAGGCCTGCATCGCACCGCAGCAACAAGAGCAGCAGTTACAGATGGCAAAAAACCGACCAAATGCGGCCTCCTTGAAAAACGCATGATGAACATGTCCGCGCTCTGCTTCGGCAATCAGGATGTCCATGGCTTCCGATCGATCGATTAGGCTGCTGCGCTCAGCATGATGTTCAGCAACGAAATCAATGAACAGGTCTCCCATAACCAAACAAACATGGAGGGGAAGACATGGATTCGGGTGAACAACCCGGCAGGGGCACGCCAGTGCCAGAATCCGATTGGGCGATTCAATGACCAAATCACGCGCCGTCGCGTAGGGTATCACTTTCTCCAGATTTTTCAGACGGATGCATTTATTCACGGCCACCAATTGTCTGGCGGCCTCAAAGCGCATGACTTTGCCATGGTAAATATCGGCAAAGGAATCACGCCTCGAAAAAAATCCGTGTCGTTTGCTGCCCGGGTGCAAACCGTTTTCATCGATCCACGGCCTGTCCGCGGGGAAACGCATCAAGGCGTTGGTTATTACATTCATTGGATTGTTCATGATTCGAATCAGTCGATTGCGACCCGTTCCAATGGATACCCAAAAATACGGCCAACGCGCATAAAGGTATCCGTGCGCCAAATCAATAATACCGAAATTTGATGTTTTT
>JASJCV010000138.1 GCA_030065275.1 Desulfobacterales bacterium
GCTTTTACCGATTCTCATTTCTCTTTTACTGCTTGGTGGGTTAATTGTTCTAACTAGCGGCACAGCCATTGCGCCTTTCATCTACACTGTCTTTTAGAATCCTTTCAAACACCTTTCTCCAATCTTGGCGGATTGTCATATTTCACAACCGTCGCAATAGCATTATTCTCCACAAAGGCGCTAACGATTGGTATTGATTTTTTCTCTACTGGTATTGGATGAAATTTCATCATGGCAGATCGTATTTTGGGACTATCGGCTTTTTATCATGACAGCGCCGCAGTTGTTCACGCTGACGGTCAGATTGAAGCGGCCGCGCAGGAAGAACGCTTTACGCGACGCAAACATGATGCAGATTTTCCGGTTCACGCTATGGCCTATGTTCTCAAAGAATCGCATACGGATATAAACGATTTAACGGCCGTAGCGTTCTATGACAAACCGTTTTTGAAATTTGAGAGGCTCATTGAAACATACCACGCTTTTGCTCCCAAGGGTCTGACAAACTACCTTGCCGCCATACCGGTCTGGATCAAAGAAAAGCTGTTTATGAAAAGCATGATTCGCCAAAAACTCTCCGAATTCGGTGCTACTGAAAAAATTAATCTGCTTTTTCCCGAACATCATCTCTCGCATGCCGCCAGCGCCTTTTATCCTTCCCCTTTTAACGAGGCCGCCATCCTGACGATCGATGGCGTCGGTGAATGGGCAACGACGACGATTTCGCATGGCCGGCGTCGGAAAATCGAAATACGGCGACAAATCGATTTCCCGCATTCTCTGGGTCTGCTCTACTCGGCCTTTACGGCTTACTGCGGCTTTAAGGTCAACGGGGGCGAGTACAAACTCATGGGCCTCGCTCCCTACGGCGACCCCTCTTCTGACCAAGTGCGGGTGTGGAATAAACGGGTGCGAGATGAACTGATTGACCTTCGCCCCGATGGTTCCTTTTTACTAAATATGGATTATTTCGACTTCGCCACCGGACTCAGGATGTATTGTCGCGATCAATGGATGCGTCTTATCGGCATCCCTCCGCGTAAACCCGAGAGTGAAATCGATCAAGCCTATATGAACCTGGCGTTAGTTATTCAGCAAATAACGGAAGATGTCGTTCTGCGACTTGCCACCGAGGCGCGGCGATTGACCGGGGCGGAGTGCTTGGCCATGGCCGGGGGGGTGGCCCTCAATTGTGTGGCCAACGGTAAGGTTCAGAAGAGTGGCCTGTTTCGCGATCTTTGGATCCAGCCGGCGGCCGGTGATGCCGGCGGAGCGCTCGGCGCCGCCTACGCGGCATGGCACTTGTGGCAGGAAAAAGAACGGCGGCCCCCTCGCGGCATCGACGCAATGCAAGGGACTTACCTGGGCCCGTCCTTTCCGAACGAACATGTTGAGAGGGCCATCCGCAAATACAATGCACCTCATTCCAAATACGATGATTTTGATGCGCTCTGCCAACGGGTGGTCGATTTACTGGAGCAGGGAAGGGTGGTCGGATGGTTTCAGGGCCGAATGGAATTCGGACCCCGTGCACTGGGGAACCGTAGTATCCTCGGTGATGCCCGGCGACCCGAGATGCAAAGAAAAATTAACCTGCACATCAAATACCGAGAGGGATTCCGTCCCTTTGCACCATCTGTATTAGAAGAGGATGTCAGTGACTATTTTAAAATGGACCAGTCGACACCCTATATGCTTCTGGTGGCCCCTGTACGAGAGGACCGACGCATACCGGTGCCCGCCGAATACGCCCGATGGCCGCTATACGAGCGCCTCCATTTTACCCGCTCGGACCTGCCCGCTATCACCCATGTGGATTTTTCGGCCCGGATCCAAAGCGTCAGTCGGAAAACCAATCCGCGCTATTGGCAGTTACTCAATACCTTCAAAACCCGGACGGGATACGGAATTCTTGTCAACACCAGCTTTAACGTTCGAGGGGAACCGATCGTTTGTACACCGGCCGAAGCCTATCTTTGCTTTATGCGTACAGAAATGGATTTTCTCGTCATAAACGACTACTTGTTCGACAAATCACAACAGCCTCGCTTGAAGACCTGCAGCCACGCAAGCCATGAGGGATGATTCCCAGATGTGGTCGCTGGCGGCAATTAACTTGTGGAAATCGGCCCAGACGCGGCGATTGGAATGAAAAGGGGGCCATGAGGTGACGAAATTGATTGAAATCGGTTCGGAAGTCGATCTTCGCCGGATCTCGGATGAGACGGTTCAACTCTGCAGTGGTGCGCGTATTTTCGGGCCGCGGACCTATATCGCGGATGGCGCGCGTATTGGTACGGAAGGTCCGGCGACGGTCGTCAACTGTCACATCGGCCCCGGGGTTGAACTGAAAAGCGGCTATTTCGAAAATGCCGTCTTTCTGGAAGGTGCCAAGCTCGGCTTCGGTTCACACGTGCGCGGCGGCACCATCGTCGAGGAGTATGCCAGCACGGCCCACTGTGTCGGGCTGAAGCAGACCATTTTGTTTCCCTACGTAACGCTGGGCAGCCTGATCAATTTCTGCGACGCCCTGATGGCCGGCGGCACCAGCCGCGAGAACCACAGCGAGATCGGCAGCTCATTCATCCATTTCAATTACACCCCCAACCAGGACAAGGCCACGGCTTCGCTGCTCGGCGATGTCCCCAATGGGGTCATGCTGAACCAGCGGCCAATTTTTCTGGGCGGGCAGGGGGGGCTCGTGGGACCCGCCCGCATCGCCTACGGCACGGTCAGTGCGGCCGGCACCATTATCCGCAAGGATCAGATGAAACCCAATCACCTCGTTTTTGGCGGTGCCGGGAAGGGGGGAAGCATCGCCTGGAAACCCGGCGGGGCAGGGGGGGCGCGGCGGATCATCCGTAACAACCTCTGTTATCTGGGCAACCTTTTCGCGCTGCGATCATGGTACGTTCAAGTGCGGCGGCGTTTCGTTTCGGCGCACTTTCCCGAAGAACTGCTTGCCGGCCTGGTGCGGACCCTCGATAGCGGTTTAGACGAACGAATAAAGCGCCTACGTCGCTACATCCAGACGCTGAACAAACCCGAGATCATCGGCCCTTGGGAAAAATGCGAGGCGTCCTTTCAAGATTTCGATCAAGAGCGCGGCCACAATGACCTGCGCGACGATTTTCTAAAAAAGGTCGAAGCCGCGTGGGTGCCGGGACGCTCATATGTGGATACGATCAAGGCTTTCGACCCCCGCACGGCCGCGAGCGGCACGCGCTGGCTGGCGAGCATTGTCGACGCAATTGCCGACCGGGGGTCTCAACTGGAATGAGTCCCATTCAAACCCGACGGACATTGCGATGGCACTGACGCTTTTTGGCACCGACGGTATTCGAGGTCGGGCGAATCACTATCCATTGACCCCGGAAATGACCGTCCGCATCGGATGGGCAGTGGGACGGTTTTTTTTCCGACCGAATGCCCGTTCTTCTATCATCGTCGGTCGTGACACGCGTATCTCCGGGCCAATGCTGGAGGCGGCGATGTCTGCCGGCATCTGCGCCGCTGGAACCGATGTCCGGCAGGCCGGCATGCTGCCGACGCCGGCCATTTCCTTTCTAACCCGAAAACATGGCGCGGCCGCGGGTGTGGTGATTTCGGCGTCGCACAATCCCTACGAAGACAACGGCATCAAAGTTTTCGGGCCGGACGGATACAAACTGAGTGTCGCCCAGGAGGCTGAAATCGAAGCGATGATTCTTGCGGCGGCGGACGACGATGAGCGTCGTCGTGAAAAACCGATCGGCATTGTCGATCGGATCGAAGGCGCAAGCGAGGATTATCTGGCCTTTCTGCGCGGCGCGATGCCGGATCATTTTTCACTTAATGGATCCCGCATCGTCATTGATTGTGCCAATGGTGCCACTTCGAACATTGCCCGCACGCTTTTGGAAACCTGGGGGCCAGCTCTGGTGGTGCTGTTCGACCAACCCGACGGAATCAACATCAACCGCGGCTGTGGTTCCGAACACACAGATACCCTCCGTCAGCAGGTGATTGAAGAAAAGGCGGATCTGGGCCTCGCTTTCGATGGCGATGGCGATCGAATGATCGCCGTCGACGAAACCGGCCGGATTCTTGCCGGCGATCAGATCCTGGCCATCGGTGCCCGTTTTTTAAAAGGGCAGGGCCAACTGACCAACAACCGGGTGATCTCGACGGTGATGAGCAACCTGGGTCTCAAGAAAGCCCTGCAGGCCATGGGTATCGAGCACGAGACCTGCAGGGTGGGCGACCGTTTCGTCATGGAGGCCATGCGCAAATCAGGGGCCGTGCTGGGCGGAGAAGATTCCGGTCATATGATTTATTTCCAGCATCACCGGACCGGAGACGGTTTGATCAGCGCACTCAAACTGCTGGAAGCCATGCAACGATATAAGCGTCCGCTATCCGAACTGGGCCGCATGATGACGCCTTATCCGCAGATCCTGGAAAATGTGCCTGTCCGTGAAAAGCCAGATCTAAAAGCAATCAAGGACATTCAGCAGGTGATTGAAGCGGTCGAGATGCGCCTTGGAGAACGGGGACGCGTTCTGGTGCGCTATTCGGGCACGCAGTCCATCTGCCGTGTCATGGTGGAAGGTCCGGATGAAAGGGAAGTCGGGGCCTGTTGTCATGCGGTTGCGGAAGCGGTCGCCAAGGCGATTGGGGCGTGATCTTTCAGAAAACCCCCTGCCCCGACACATCAGCGGGGCAGGGGGCGGGCTTGAAGGTTTATGGGTGCAGGGCAACACGCATTAATCGCGCGATCCGAAGATACGAAGCAACATCAAAAACAGGTTGATGAAGTCCAGATAAAGTGTCAAGGCTCCCTGGATGGTGCCTTTCCGGATGACGGCTGCATCGAGATCGGCGGGCATGGCCACGGCCATTTCTTTTAGTTTCTGGGTATCATAGGCCGTGAGGCCGACGAATACAATGACGCCGATGTAGCTGATCACCATGTGCACCATGGGGCTTTGAAAGAAAATATTGACCACGCTTGCGATGATGATGCCGATCAGCCCCATGAACATGAAACTGCCCATGGAGGTGAGGTCCTTTTTGGTCACCCAACCGAAAACGCTACAAGCGGCGAAGGTGCCCGAACAGATAAAAAAGACCTGGGCAATCGAACTACCGGTGTAGGTCAATAGAATCGTGCTCAACGAAGCGCCCATCAGGACCGCGAAGAGAACAAACATGGAGGTGGCGGTCGAGGCCTGCATCTTGTGAATCCGGGCGCTCAATACAAAGACCATGATCAGCGGTGAAATCAGAACGGCCCAGTAGATCATCGTCGGGCTGACGCCGCCCTCGGGGTTGGCCCTAAAAAACATGCTTAGAATTGTCGGGCTGCTGGCGACGAACCAGGCGGTCACTCCGGTAAGGGCGAGGCCCATGGTCATCCACGCGTAGACGCCGCGAACGAATGTATTGACGCGGGTCAGGACTTGCTGGTTTTGTACAGAAACGGACGGCTGCATTTAATCCTCCTGGTTATCGTTAAACACAAATTGGGAATGATAGAAGATACCACATTCGCGACCATTTTCAATCTCTATAAAATGATAAATCGGTTATTTTATCAGGGGGTCGCACTCGTCACTCGGGAGGATTACACATGAATGCGGATCGCCTCTATCAGGAACTGAAAGATTTGAGTGAACGCTTAGGCATCGAAGTCTCGGAACAGAACTTCCGGGCCACGGGCGTCAAGGCCCGCAGCGGATATTGTGTCGTCAAGGGGATCCCGATGTTCCTGATCGATAAAAAAAAACGCTTGCAGCGCCGCATCCAGATCCTGTCGGAATTCTTAAGCGGTCGAATCACCGAGGATGTGTTCATGGTTCCAGCGGTGCGGGAGCACCTAAAAAAATTTAAAACGAAGCAGCAGGGCGCGAACCGACAGCCCGAGCTGTTCCCGCCTGCCACGGATAACGACTAAAAAGTTTACATAATATATATTATCAGACACTGTAATCGGGGCCACATGTAGGGTCTGCAACCGAAGCTATCATTCAAGCAATTGAATTCAGATAAAATCAATTCATCGAACGCCTCCAAGACCGTTTACACGGTGTCGGAGTTGAACCGGCGCATCAAACAGCGGCTGGAAAAAGAGTATCCGCTCATCTGGGTTGTCGGGGAGATTTCCAACCTGAAGCGACCGCCTTCAGGCCACCTTTATTTCACTCTCAAAGACAGCCAAGCCCAGCTGAGTGCCGTAATGTTCAAAGGCCAGGCCCGTCGCCTGACCGCCATCCCCGACGACGGTCTCGCCATTTTGGGCATGGGCCGCGTATCCGTATACGAGCCGCGGGGCATCTATCAACTCATCATCGAGTACATGGAGCCCAAGGGCCTCGGTGATCTGCAGCTCTCTTTCGAGCAATTGAAGCGCAAATTGTCCGCTGAAGGCCTTTTCGATCCGACAGGAAAAAAACCGCTGCCCTTGCTGCCGCGCAAGGTGCACGTTCTCACCTCGCCTTCTGGCGCTGTCATTTTCGACACCATCAATATCATTCAGCGCCGTTTCGCCAACATACCGATTGTCTTGATTCCGACGGCGGTTCAAGGCCCAAGGGCAGCCGAGGAGGTCACCCAGGCCGTCATGCGTCTGAACCAGCAAAAGGACGCCGAAGTGGCAATTCTGGCACGTGGCGGAGGTTCGCTCGAGGACTTGCAGGCTTTTAACGACGAAAGGGTTGCCCGGGCGATTTATCAATCGCGCGTGCCAATCGTATCCGCCATCGGTCATGAAACCGACTACACGATTGCCGATTTTGTCGCCGATTTAAGGGCACCAACCCCATCAGCGGCTGCCGAACTGGTCGTGCCCGAAAAGGATTCCATTCGGGTCAGGCTGGCCGAATTTGAACGCCAACTCGGCGCGGCCGCATTGGCTCATTTAACCGCCAAACGGCATTTGGTGGATAGCTGCCGGGAACGTCTCGCAGACCCACGGCGAAGAATTCACGATGGGCGTCTCTCCGTAGACGACCTGATGCACCGAATGGAAATCGGCTTGCAGCGTACCCTCCGCGACAACCGCCGCAAGCTGGAATCGATTTCCTTTCGTCTGCAGCCCGGACTCGTTATGGAACGGGTTTCTCATATTAAACAAAAACATGAGAAAATAGACGATAGTTTATTGTTTTACATGAATAAAATTGTTGTTCATCACAAGTGGAAAACTCAGGTCGCGGTTTCGCGATTGCGCGCACTCAATCCCATGGCGGTCCTCGAACGCGGTTACAGCATCACGCGCACCCGGCCGCAACGCACAATCATCAAGAATACCCGACAAATTCAAATCGATGATTCGGTGGAAATCACCCTGGCCTCCGGCACCCTGTGGGGCCGCATTGAAGGGAAGGATGACGATGGCGTCCAAAAACTTTGAGGAGTCCCTGCGAGACCTGGAAAAAATCGTAAAAGACCTTGAAAAAGGCGACCTGCCGCTCGAAAAAGCACTGAAACGCTTTGAGGACGGTATGGCACTTTCCAAAAGGTGCAGCCGAATGCTTGATGAAACCGAGCAGAAAATCAGTCAGTTGATCAAAGACAGCGACGGCACCCTGACGGAGCAGGAATTTGCAGCCCCGACACCGGACAGGACCTCCCCCTCAGCTCCGGAATGAAACCACCGCTTTGACGTCTTTTCATCTCAAGTCTTATCTCGAGCGCTGGCGCCGTGAAGTCAACCAGGCATTGCGTCGCAGTCTTCCCGCCGACGGCGGTTCCGACGGAATCATCGCCGCCATGAATCACTCCCTGCATGCCGGCGGCAAACGCCTGCGGCCCATCCTGTGTATCGCCGCCTGCGAGTCGGTTGGCGGTCGCGGCGAAGATTCACTTCCGGCCTGCTGCGCCCTGGAAATGGTGCACACGTATTCGCTTATTCACGACGACCTCCCGGCCATGGATGACGACCGTCTTCGCCGAGGACGGCCCACCTGTCACGTTGTTTTTGGCGAGGCCACCGCCATATTGGCCGGCGACGCGCTCCTCACCAAAGCATTCGGACTATTGGCCGATCATGCCTTGTCCCAGCCCCCTGAAAAGCAACCCATATGGCTGCGGACCATCCGGCATCTGGCCAGGGCCGCCGGCTGTCGTGGGATGATCGAGGGGCAGATGCAGGATATTCACTCGGAGGGGCGACGCCTGAAAATGGAACAACTCGAAAGGCTTCACCGTCTCAAGACGGGCGCCCTGATCAGGGCCGCCGTCTCGATGGGGGCCGAAATCGGCATGGCGACACGCCAGGAATTTGTAGCCCTGAATACCTATGCCGAAAAAGTCGGTTTGGCCTTTCAGGTTCAGGACGACATCCTGAACATCGAGGGGGATCCGGGCAAACTCGGCAAAAACGTGGGTACGGATCTTGAACGCGGAAAAAACACCTACCCTGCCCTGATCGGTTTGGAAGCGGCCAAAGCAAGGGCCGTCGACCTGGTCACGGAAGCCTTGCGCGCCCTCAGCATTTTTGATACCAAGACCGCACCTTTACGGGCGATCGCCGAATACGTCATCGCACGCAACTGCTAGCATCAAAGCGTCAGCGGCGCCCGCTAGAGACAGGCTCCGATCACCGGCCGCGGAGCGATGAATGGCGCCTGGCCGACACCACGCGCAGCGGATACAAAGCCATTGAATTTGCTCAACACCATCAACAGTCCCGATGACCTGAAAAAGCTCAAGCGCTCGCAGCTTAAGAAAGTGGCCGCCGAATTGCGCCGGACGATCGTTAAAGTCGTGTCCTGCAACGGCGGCCATTTGGCGCCCAGTCTGGGCGCCGTCGACCTCGCCGTGGCGCTGCACTACGTTTTTGACAGTCCGACCGACCGGATTATCTGGGATGTCGGCCATCAGGCTTATGCCCATAAATTGCTTACCGGCCGCCGGGAGGTATTCGACACGATCCGTCAGCACGAGGGGCTCTCCGGTTTCACGCGTATGAGCGAAAGCGTCCATGACGCCTTTACCACTGGGCACAGCAGCACCTCGATCTCGGCGGCGTTGGGGATTGCTTCCGCCAAACGCATTCGGGGCGAGCAGGCCAAGGTCATTGCCGTGATCGGCGATGGGTCCATGACCGCCGGCCTGGCCTACGAGGGGCTGAACCAGGCCGGAGACGTTCACAAAGACAAAAACCTGATTGTCATCCTCAACGACAATGAGATGTCCATATCGCCCAACGTCGGCGCCCTTTCGTCGTTTCTAAGCCGGACCTTTTCCGCAGGCCGACTCCAGGACCTGCGGCGCGAAATCGGTGATTTTTTAAAATCACTGCCCAAGATCGGCGACGACGTCTACCAGTGGGCCAAACGCTCGGAGGAATCCTTTAAAACTTTCGTGACACCCGGCATGTTGTTCGAGGCTTTTAATTTCGATTATTTCGGTCCCATCGATGGCCACAATCTCGATCATCTGATCGATATCCTGAACAATATCAAAAAAATCCAGGATCCGGTCCTTCTGCACATCACCACCAAGAAAGGCAAGGGCTACCGCCCCGCCGAGGACAACCCGGTTCATTTCCACGGCTGCGGCCGCTTTAAAGTCGCCACCGGCGAGTGTATTCAGTCCCAGGTAAAGCCCCCGACTTACACCCAGGTATTCGGCGAAACCATCCTTGATCTGGCCCGTCGTGACCCGCGAATCGTAGCGGTGACGGCCGCCATGCCCGAAGGCACGGGCCTGGCAAAGTTTTCCCGAGAATTCCCCGACCGCTTTTTCGACGTTGGCATTGCCGAACAGCATGGCGTCACTTTTGCCGCCGGGCTGGCCGCCGAAGGACTCAAACCGGTGGTCGCGATCTACTCCACTTTTCTTCAACGGGCTTTCGACCAGATCATACACGATGTCTGCATCGAGGCCTTGCCCGTCATTTTGGCCCTCGATCGCGGCGGCATCGTCGGTGAAGATGGTGCCACGCATCACGGTTTGTTCGACCTTTCCTATCTGCGCAGCCTTCCCAATATGGTGGTCATGGCGCCCAAAGACGAAAACGAGTTGCGCCGGATGCTACTGACCGCCGTTCATCACGACGGCCCCATCGCGGTGCGCTATCCGCGCGGGACAGCCCCTGGCGCCTCGTTGGACGATTCGATCACACCCATCGCCATCGGCCGCGCCGAGGTGGTTTGCAAGACGGATAACGACGACGTCCTGGTGATTGCGATCGGTCAAACGGTTGTTGAAGCCGTG
This sequence comes from Desulfobacterales bacterium, assembly GCA_030065275.1. GTDB lineage: Bacteria > Desulfobacterota > Desulfobacteria > Desulfobacterales > UBA5852 > JABZFP01. The sequence continues at coordinate 10,204 of JASJCV010000138.1, forward strand.
CGGGCCCATACCGCCCTCCGGCAGCAGGGTATCGGGGCGACAGTGATCAATGCCCGATTTGTCAAACCCCTGGATACCGAATTGATCGCTACACAGGCCGAACGGATTCCGCGCATCGTCACCGTGGAAGACAACACCCGGGAGGGGGGGTTCGGCAGCGCCGTGCTCGAAGCGCTGACCGATGCCGGACTGAACGCAGTTCAAGTGGTGCGCCTGGGCATCGACGACGTCTTCGTCTCCCACGGCCCGCAGGAAAAGCTGCGACACATCCACAAGATCGATGCCGATGCGATCGTGGCCGCAGCCAAACGCCTGCTACCACATCCCCACCTTAAAGCCACGGCTGCAGAAAACTGACATCCCGCCAACCGGCCGCCATGGCAAAGTCGCCCAAAACAAGACTGGATCTCTTGACCGTCGAAAGGGGGCTGGCTCCCAGCCGTGAAAGGGCCAAAGCCCTCATCATGGCCGGCCGTATCTTGGTTGACGGCGTACCTATCGCCAAGCCGGGCGTTTCCGTCAACCAAGACGCCAAGTTGATTCGCAAGGGCGAAGACCTTGCCTACGTGAGCCGTGGCGGGTTGAAACTTGAAGCCGCCATGGAGGCATTCAGGCCCCCGGTGCAGGACGCCGTCTGTCTTGACGTCGGCGCTTCCACCGGAGGCTTCACCGACTGTCTCCTGCAATACGGGGCGCGCAAAGTCTATGCCGTCGATGTGGGTTATGGACAACTCGCCTGGAAACTTCGTCAGGACCGCCGGGTCCTACCAATGGAGAGAACCAACGCGCGTCATTTGAAACCGGACGATTTCGGTGAACCGATCGATTTGGCGACCATCGATGCCGCATTTATCTCTCTGAAACTACTGGTCCCTGCCCTGCTGCCCTGTATGAAGTCCAAGGCCTCCCTGATCGCATTGATCAAACCCCAGTTTGAAGTCGGCAAAGGCCAGGTCGGTAAGGGCGGGGTCGTTCGCGATCCGCAGCAGCAGGCAATGGTGATCGAAGAACTGAGCACCTTTTTCCGGTCTCTCCGATTGGGCGTCCGGGGGCATTGCCCCTCGCCGATCCTTGGTCCCAAAGGCAACCGTGAATTTCTTATCTACCTGCGCTCGCCTTGACGGACGCGGTTTAGACGACCAGCATGCCGGGCCGATCCCAATGCCCGGCGGCCGGCCCAAGCGGCCCTCCTGCGAATTGTCCGCCGGCCATTTGCCCGATAGACCGCAGATCGTTGAGGCATGATCCCCTTTGCGACCCAATTGGTTTTTACTTGATTTTTTTACGGGCTAACGGTACTTGAACACATTTTAGCGGGCCTAGGAAGCACAGTGGGTGATCCTCCCCCCCCATGAGGCGATCGCCGGTGCCGCAAACCGGTGGCCTCCTTCCGTAATCATATTGAATTGCCGAAGCATGCCTGCATCTGCGGGCCCCATCCCGCAACGGTGCGTGGTCGAAGTTGCGTAGGACACATCATGAACGTGTTAGAGAGGAGCGTAAATGGCTGTAAATTCCAATCAAATTAGAAATGTTGCCCTTGTGGGCCACAGTGGCGCGGGCAAAACCTCCCTGGCGGAAGTCATGCTTTTCAAGGCCGGTATTACCACGCGCATCGGGCGCGTCGAAGACGGCAACACGGCGATGGATTTCGAACCTGAGGAACTCAAGCGCACGAGCAGTATCAGCACGGGAATTCACCAGTTTCCATGGAAAAAAAACACGATCACGATCTTGGATACGCCCGGCGACCAGAACTTTTTCACGGACACGAAAAATTGTATGCAAGCGGCGGATTCAGCGCTTTTTGTCATCGACGCCCTCGACGGCGTCCGTGTCCAAACGGAACAGGGTTGGGAATTTGCCGATGATTTCAATCTGCCGGTCATGCTGCTCATCAATAAAATGGACAAAGAGCGCGCGGATTACCAGCAGGCACTCGAAGATGTCAAAAATTCCCTGACAGGGCCCAAACCGATCCTCATTCAACTGCCGATCGGAGCGGAAGCGGAATTCAAGGGCGTTGTCGACCTGATCAGCGGCAAAGCCTTTGTGTACGATGCGGGCAAACTATCGCCGACCGAAGTGCCCGAAGACCTGAAG
>JASJCV010000139.1 GCA_030065275.1 Desulfobacterales bacterium
GCCGTGGTCGGTGCCCTCCCGTTTAAAAACATCAGCGGGCAGCGCCACATCTATCTTTTCCTGCAGACCCTGCAAAAGGGCCAGGCCAAGCTGGTCTTCGTGCGCTATGACCTGGAAAACGCGCGTTGGGAAGGCGAGGCCACCGAGCTTGAGCTGCCCGACGACGATCACGAGCTGAAGACAGCTCTGGTGCGCCACACCTTTCGCGAGAACCTGCCGCCCCAGTTGGTGGTAAAGATGGGGGACGGGGCCTTGTTCGTGCGCCGCCTGGGAAAAAGCGGGGATGACTGGGAGGACGCCGAGTGGCGGCTCCTGCTCGGCGCGGCCCGCGGCAAAAGCCTGGACCTGAAGGCTTTTATCGAGTTCGAAAAAAACAATGCCGCCCTGGTGGTCAAGGAGAACAAAACCATCCGCTTCCGCTTTTTCGGGAGCTGCGATGCCGACAACAAAGCCCCTTGGGCAGCCGAGGGCCAGTACAACATGCCCGGTGACTATGACGACGGCCAATGGCATGGCATTGTGGCCGGCGATTATATCGGTGCCTTTGCCTTGCCCGATAGCGGCACCTTCTACGTCTTCTACCGCTTCGGTTCGCTCGTCCGGTACGCTGTAATTGCCCCTGGAAATGATTGGGGCGATCCCAAAGAAATCGGCTTTACCAAGGACAATGAAGCCAGCCGCCATAAAGCCAGCAGAAAGCTCAACAGGTGGTTCATCGATGCGGCCGGTGCCAATCTAAGCCAGATCTCGCCCGACAGCGGCGCATATGTCGACATCAACCTGCTGACCATGTTCACGAGCAATGATTGGACCGGTATCAGCGGCTTGTTTGAAAAAATAGTTGTTGATGCGGTTCGGACGTTTTATTCCCGCTGGCTCGTGAGGAAGGCCCTCAAGGCCGAATACACCGACCGCGAACTGGGGCCTTGGCGCCTGGCACATTGGCAGGCCGTGGCCCATGGCAAGCCCCATGGAAAGTTGCGTCTCGATCTCCACGAAGCCATCGATTTCGAAGCCAACCCCCTCCAGTTCCGGCAGCGCAAGCCCGATATTCAATTTTTTAATTTTTATTCAGGAATAGATAACATTCTGCCCATCGCCGGAAACGCAGGGACAGCAATCGACGACCGTCAGTTCTGCTATTTATGGGGAAGCGGTGGGCGGGGCCTTTATCGATGCCGCTTGAAGACCTTTACTTCGGATTCTTCGAAGCTGTCCCGTCCCCTCGCCCCCGTGCGGATGGCGCCGCGCCTGACCAAGGACGTCGAATTCAAAGAAACGATGTCGGAGAAGGCGCTCCAGAAGCTGCGCCGGTTTACCAGGCGGCAGCTAAACGCCCATCAGAACGACCCGGCCTCGAACCTGACCTATCTGGAAGAAGCCTTTTATTTTCTTCCGGTGCAGACCGGGCTCATGCTCCAGCGCCGCGGGCATTACACCGCTGCCCTGGACTGGCTGCGGCGGGTCTACGACCACAGTATGCCCGCCGGTCAGCGCAAGATCTATTACGGCCTGGAGGAAGCCTGGAGCGGTCCCTTCTCCTTCCAGCGCGCCCCGGACTGGCTGCAGGACCCGCTCAACCCGCACGCGATCGCCGGTTCGCGCCAGAACACCTACACCCGCTTCACCCTGCTCACGATCATCCGCTGCCTGCTGGACTACGCCGACGCGGAGTTTACCCGGGACACCGCCGAATCCGTGCCGCGGGCCCGCCTGTTGTACCAGACCGTGCTGGAACTGCTCGAAGACCCCCTGCTGCGGCAAAGCACGCGCTGGTGCGCCGACGTGATCGGCAGCCTGAACATCCGGATCGGCGACCACAGCTGGGCGGCCCTGCTCGGCAACCTCAAACAGGAAATGGCCCGGATCACCGACAGCGCGGCGCTCAAGAAACTGGTGGAGGCGGTGGCAAAGGAGCTCGATGGCCAGGGGGATTGGCCGCTCCGCTTTGCCCGGGCCCGGGAGCTGATTTCCGAGGCCGCAGCCGCCGACCAGGCGCCGCGCTCAGTGGCGCAGGCTCTGGGCGAGGGGCGCCGGGCCATGGCGACGGCCGTGGCCGCACTGGAAAGCGACGCGCGTCTGGCGGCGCTGGCCCGCCGCACCGCAACCCGGGCGGCCCGCGATTTTCGCGGCGCCCTTTCGGTGGCGACCGGCATCAAGCGCCGGGCCCTGGCATCCGGGAAATTCGACATGCCGGTCCTGCGCAAGAAGCTGCGCGCCTCGGGGGAGGCCGGCGGCAGCAGCGGACTGACGGCCATCGACCCCAAGCACCTGCGCCAGGACCACCAGAATCTGGCCCGCTACAATCGGCTGTCCCCCTCCAGGACGGCCCAACTGGCCAGGAACGCCCGGGGCAACCTGGTCAAGGCCGTGGCCGCCGCCGCCAAGCTTCGCCCGACCTATGTCCCCTCACCCTCGTTCGCGTTCTGCATCCCGGCCAACCCGGTGTTGAAGGCCCTGCGGCTCAAGGCCGAAGCCAGCCTCTACAAGCTGCGCACCTGCCGCAACATCGCCGGCATGCAGCGCGAGCTCGAGCCCTACGCCGCCCCGACCGACACGGTCAGCGGCATGCCGGTGATCGGGGCCGGCGGCCAGCTGGTTCTGCCCGGTCTGGACGTGCTCAAACCTACCCCCTACCGCTACCCCGTCTTGATCGAGCGGGCCAAACAGCTGGCCGGGCTGGCCCAGCAGATGGAATCCGCCCTGCTGGCGGCCATCGAAAAAGGCGACGCCGAGCGCTACGGCCTGCTCAAGGCCCGCCAGGACGTCCAGATGGCCCGCGGCGGCATTCGCCTGCAGCGGCTGCGGGTCAAGGAGGCCCGCAACGGGGTCAAGCTGGCGGAACTGCAGAAGGCAAGGGCCCAAATCGAAGCCTCGACTTACCAGCGTTGGTTGGACGAAGGTATGCTGGAAACGGAGTCAATTGCGATTACGCGAACATTGGCCGCTGCAGCGCATCATGCCAGCGCCGGCCTTAGAGAACTGATGACGCTTTTCAGCGGCGGCAGACCGGACACGTCTTTTGCAGCCATGCACTCTTCCATCGCGCAGGCCTTGAATCTTCAATCTTCGATTGAACTACGGATGAGGCAGTGGGAGCTCCAAAAATCCATTGCCGACCAGGACGTTCGCATCGGCGCCCAGCAGGTTAAGCTGGCCGAAGACCACGTGCGCGTGGTGGAACAGGAGCGCGTCATCGCCGAGATGCAGCTCGAGCACGCCCGCGAGGTGGTGGACTTTCTGGCCAACAAGTTCACCAACGTCGAGCTCTACGACTGGATGAGCAACGTCCTGGAAGGCATCTACGCCTATTTCCTGCAGGAGGCCACCGCGTTGGCCCAGGTGGCTGCCGGGCAGCTGGCCTTCGAGCGCCAGGAGACCCCGCCGCCCTTTATCCAGTCAGACTACTGGGAGGCGCCCGCGGATTTCTTCGGCAGCGGGGACGAGGGTCAGACCCCGGACCGGCGCGGGCTGACCGGATCAGCCCGGCTGCTGCAGGACATCCACCAGCTCGACCAGTTCGCCTTCGACACCGACCGGCGCAAGCTCCAGCTCACCAAGACCATATCGCTGGCGGAGATCGCGCCGGTGGAGTTCCAGCGTTTTCGCGAAACGGGCGTCCTGCTGTTCGCCACCCCGATGGAACTCTTCGACCGCGATTTCCCCGGCCACTACCTGCGGCTCATCAAACGCGTGCGCACCTCGGTGATTGCCCTCATTCCGCCGATCCACGGCCTTCACGCCACCCTATCCACCACCGGTACCTCCCGGGTGGTGGTGGGGGGCGATTTTTTTCAGGAACTGATCGTCAACCATGGCCCCCAGTCGGTGGCCCTGACCTCGCCCCGCGAGGCCACGGGCCTCTTCGAGCTCGATGCCAAGCCGGAAATGCTGTTGCCCTTCGAAGGCCTGGGCGTGGATACGAGCTGGGAGCTGCGTATGCCCAAAGCGTCCAACCGTTTCGATTACACGACCATCGCCGACGTCCTGCTCACCATCGAGTACACGGCCCTCGACAGCTTCGACTACCGCCAGCAGCTCATCCCGCAACTGGACAACCGCGTGAGCGCCGACCGACCCTTCAGCTTCCGCCATCAAATGGCCGACCAGTGGTACCACCTGCACAACCCCGGGCAGAGCAAGACCCCCATGACGGTAACCTTCCGGACCCGCAGGGAGGATTTCCCCCCCCACATCGAGAACATCAAGATCCAGCACGTCGTCCTTTATTTTGGACACGCCCCGGGCAGCACGCTCGAAATGCCGATCACCCACCTTCATTTTTACGCGGACGAGGCGCAAAGTACGGCGCCCGCAGGCGGCGAGGCCGCCACCACCGACGGGATCGCCAGCACGCGCCGCGGCAACGCCCCGGCCTGGTCGGGCCTCCAGGGGAAAAAACCGTTCGGCCGATGGGAGCTGGCCCTGCCGGATACGCTTGACATCAGGGCGCATTTCGAAAACGAGGAAATCGAGGAGATTTTGTTCGTGATCACCTACCAGGGAAGGACAGCAGACTGGCCGGCCTGACCGCGGCAGCGAGGCGTCATCGGCCGCTTGAAGGAAATCGGAATACCGTTGGAGGAACTTGCCCCGAAGTCAAGGGTTTGATGCGGATCGGGACCTTGGCGGTTCTTTGGGTTGCAATTCAAAAATTAAAACTTACCATCAGTCTGAAATTGCCAACAATCAGCTATGGCAGTTTCTTCATACTCTCCTCCTAAGGCGGGGCGCAAGCCTCGCCTTTTTTTATGGGATCGGCGCCATCGGCACGTGTCCAGGTTGTCTGCACGGACGATGGTTTAACGTCGGAGGCCGCCGACAACACCGCAACGCCAGACAAAGCCCATCGGGCGCGTTTGCTATTCCCTATTATTTTTAGTATAAATTCAACTGTCTGGAAAATGCGTCCGTTCTCGACTTTAACTTCAGCCTGATTGGGATGCGCTGTGCAACCGATTGAAGTCCGTTATCCAATCTACACCATCGATCAAGTGGAGCTGTTCGCACCGGGAGATTTTGTTTCGGAGGAGACGCTCGACGATCTCATCGCCCGTCGTCCGAAACCGGTGCCTCAACCCAGATCGCTTTTGGACTTCGAGACCACCCGCGCCGATATTCAAAGTCTGTTCGACACGCCGTCATACCGGATCATCTTCTCCGATGCGAAGCGCAACCGCGAGGTCCTGGACCTGCTCGAGAAGGTCGAACTGATCCCCCCGGTGCTGGCGTCCCTCGACTATTTTCGGGTTCTCGACAAATACACCTACCGGCATATTCTGCTCGTCATGATGGTGAGCGCCCTTCTGGCCCGGGAGCTATTGGATGCGCCCCCCGATCAGGTTATCGAAGCCATGACTGGACCGATGCACGACATCGGTAAAATCTGCGTCCCCCTGGATATTCTTCAGAAGACAACGCCCCTCGACATGGAGGAGCGACGCCACCTGGAGCACCATACCGTGGCCGGTTATGCCTTGCTGGCCTACTACCTGCGCGATCCGCGGGGGCTCGCCGCCGTCGTGGCGCGCGACCATCATGAACGTCGCGACGGTACGGGCTACCCGCGCGGCATCCACCTTCAGGACCCTTTGGTGGAAATTATCGTGGCCTGTGATGTTTTCGATGCCCTTATTTCGGAGCGCCCTTACCGGCCGCAGTCCTATGACAACCGTACGGCCCTGGACGTGCTCGTTGGCATGGCCGACAAAGGCGCTCTGGACAGCCGGGTGGTCCGGGCGCTGGTGAGTTTCAATCGCCAATCGCACCCGCATTACAAGGACTGCGAGCTATCACAAGAGCGCCGCGGATCACCGCCGGCAAACAATCTTTACCAGCTTCGATCCGATGACGACACCTCGCGCCGTTGAGCACCCTGCGGAATCGAAATCCACGGCGCCAACCCTTTGGCCGACAGATAAGGCATAGTCTGATGCCCGACGCCCCCCGCCATTCAAAATGGACTGAGAAACGAAGCGCGGCACGGTCGACGCAGCTCTACAATCATCGTGCGGAAATTAAACTGGTCGGCGAACCGCTCTACCAGTTCAGGGTCACCAACGTATCCGATCAGGGGGCCGGCTTGCTGATCACCCCCGGTTCACGTTTCCTGGAAAATATCGAAGTGGGCCAAATGCTCGAGGTCAATTTCATATCCCCCCAGGGAATCGCGCCCTCGGGCTGGTATCAATCGGAAATCAAACACATCACCGAAATGGAATCCGGTCCATATCAGGGGCTTAAACAGGTGGGCATCAAGATTCTGGCGAGGGCCGAGAAAGACTGAAGTCGCCGGCACCGCGATGCGCGTCCCCGCCAAATAAATCCGCCGCGCCAATCGGCGCATCCACGTCTTCCCCCAAAGCCGGCAGCCTCAGTCCTGTTTGTAGATAATCGTCCCCACATGTTCTCCCGCCAGCGCTTTGGTTATGTTGCCAGGGACCATGCCGTTGACGATCTGGACAGATTCGATCACTTCGCTGTTTTGAATGATCTCGAGGCAGGGGCGTTCAATCACCAGGTCGTCCTGAGCCCGGGCGATCAAATCGCGGGCGCCGATTTTGGGTATGAATTCGGCCTCGGGATTCTTTTTGGGATCATCGCTGTACAGCCCATCCTCGTCCTTGACGAAGATGATGCGCTTTGACCCGATCAGATCGCCCAGGATTACGAGTCCCACATCGGTGCGATGGATCGGTATGCGCCCCTTCTCCGGCTTGATGGCGAAATAATCGTAGGGCGGCATGCCGTGCATCACCGGAATGATGCCTTCGGCAAAATAGGTGGGCAGCTTGACGATATCGCTGTGCGACATCTTGATACCGCCCCAGGGCGAGAGCAGCGTCGCCACCATCAGGGCATTCTGGTCCGAAATCATGCTGCCGAAACGTGCAATGATACCGGTGGGCATCCCCATTTCGAGCCCGATGGTGTAGATGTGGCGGCTACGGGTGCCGCCTCCGGTGGTGAGCAGGATTTTGTGATCTTCCCGATTGGCCACAATCTCCTTGAGAATGGCGGGCAATGCTTTGATACCCCGGTCACATATGGACTGTCCGCCGATTTTCAGGACGGCGACATCCGGATAGAGTCTCTGCTGGGGGGCGATTTCAAGCTTTTCCAGGAATTCCTTGCTGACGAGGCTTTCGCCCATCAGGCGGCTTTTAACATGCAGCCGCTTGCCGTCTTTATCTCGAACCAGCGCCATTGCTTCTCCTTAACCTTTTTACGTTTCGGACGGTTTGTCCTTTTTCCCCTTGCGCAACAGGACCAGTTCGGCGCCGGTCGCCTCGGCGATGTGCTCGAGTTCGGAAAAGCGCAGATGATCCGAGTAGATCTTGAGTTGGCAGTCCGCTACCCCCACGACCCGAAAGCGTGGTTTCTTCTCACCGTCGGCAACTTTTCTTCTTTCGCGATAGAAAATTTTTCCAGCCATGATTTTCCTTTCGATCGGTCGTCACAATGGACCGTTTGCGTTGATTGCTTTTTTTTAGGGCGCCTTTCGGGGCGCTTTCGTGGAACGGGCGTCGTAGTAAAACATGTCCGCCTGGCGGGTATCCCTGCGGAAGAGGCGGTAAACCACGCCCGGATGCCTGACGAAGTACCAATCACCGAACTGATCAAATTTCCGACAGGATGTCACCACATGGGCCCGGCGGATGGTGCCGTAGCGTCTTCCGAGCGAGCGGCCGTGGCGCCTCAGGCGCCGGCCGAAATCGATATCTTCCAGGCAAACCAGGTCTTCGTCGAAACCGCCGACGGCCGCAAAATCACGACGCCGGCACCAGAACATGCCGGCACTCACGCCGTAGCGCCATACAAACGGCGCCACCACCATCAAGCTGCAGACCAGGCCGATCGAAAGTCTTTCCGGTACGATCCGCACACCACCACCGACATACGCGCCAGTGGCCAGCATCCGCGATACCTCCTCAAGCATATTGGGCGTCATTCGGCTGTCGGCGTCGATGGTGACGATGATGCGGCCGCGCGCCACCGCGGCGCCCCGATTGCGCACGCGCGCGATGTTGCGGCTGTCTTCGGTGATAACCCGGGCACCGCCGTCTACGGCGATTTTCCCGGTGTCATCCGTGCAACGATTCAGCACCACAATGTGCTCGACCGATTCGGCCGTCCTGCAGGCCGCCGCCTGGACGGATGCCAGGCAACCGGCAATCAGTCGCGCTTCGTTATGGGCGGGTGTTATAACGGATATCATTCAGGCCTCGCGGACGCATGAAACCGGTGCCCTGGCGGAAAGTCAAATCCAGGCGTCTTCCGGGAACGCGACCGAATGCAATGAATGGCCCCGCAGCGGCAGCACCGATTACCTCAACAGGTCCAGATGGCCGGTCCGAATCATGTCAAGCGCCAGTTTGCCGGCCAGTTTGGCTTTGCCCAGCCTGCTCTTCCGGTTGGCTTTAAGAACCTCGAACAGGGCCGCACGCGTTTCCGGCGGGTGTCGTTCCGCCGGCTTTTTTTGAAGCGCGATCGCTTTCTGGGGGCAGACGGCGATGCAGTGGCCGCAGCCCAGGCAGCGGTTCCGGTCGACCCGGACGGGCTGGCGGTCGTCATGCACCGCTATCGCCCGGGCCTGGCAACGCCGCGTACAAAGGCCGCACCCATTGCAGTCCGCCGAATCGATCCGGGCATAAAAATTGGTGGCCCAGAAATCCACCGGCCGGGGCAAGTTGTGGTGAATCTGCAGCATGCCGCAGCAACACCCGCAGCAGGAACAGATGAAGTCGGCCTTGGCGGTGTTGGAGGGTTGCAGGATCAGCCCCTCCTTCTGGTTGGCATCGATGATCGCCAGGGCTTCTTGCCGACGAATTTCACGCCCGATTCCCCCTTTGAGCACCGTTTGGGCAATCGGTCCCATTCCCAGGCAGGTTTCGCGACGATCGGTCAGGCGGCAGCTCCCTCCGGTCAGCCTTTGCTTCTTGCGGCAAATACAGTCGAGAACCACGAAGGGTCCTTCCGTCTGCTCCAGCAGAGCCGCGGCCTGGTCGCAGCGGGCCACCTGGTGCCGGGGCCGGATGCTCCTGGAAATGGGGATCGTGCGCATCTGCGGCAGTTCGGTCGCCAGGAATTCGAGCCCGAACCGCCAGTCCGAGGTATAGGTCTTGAAATCGCTGATGAATTCGGGCGTGAGGCGATCGACCTGCAACTCGTACATACCGACCACCAGGGGCGTATTGGCGTAACAGGTACGGCCGTTTATTTCCGCGGCCTCGATACCGCCCTTGTTTAAGATACCGTCGAGAACCGACGCCAGTTCTTCCGCGGTTTCCACCAAATGCGTTACCCGCGGGTGGATCGCTTCCAGCGGTTCGTGCCGGTAGTCAAGAAAAGTGGCGATCGCTGCTTCCCTGGGTGTGAAGATATGCCGCAGGATCTTGAGTTCGGCCCTGGATTTCGAAGCCGGGAAGCCCACGGCCTGGCGGTCCAGGTGCTGCTGAAGATCGATATAGACTTGGTCATGCGAGTTCATAATATCTCTTGTGGCCGTCACGCCCCGGGACACACAGCCATTTTTTATGGAACATAGTGTTCATGCGCGCCGGATTTGGCAAGCCGTCTCTCGATACCGGGCGTTGCCGGCTCTCGTCGACGTGGGATAACGACAAGCGACGCGGCGCGTTCGGGCGCCGGCCGTGAACCTATAGCCAATCGTGATTATAGTGGCAATATGAAATCACACTGGATCGCTGCACGCGGCAGGTGGATCACCCACACGGCGGGGGCGCCCGGCAGGCTCCTGAAGCTGGAACGGTGTCGTGTCCGCCGTGGGGGCGCCGAAGCGGCCACCGCTGTTCCAACCACCGTAAGAGGCCGGTCATGAACGTCATCCCCCAAAAAGTGATTGTCGTCGGCGGGGGCATCGCCGGGCTGAACTGCGCGCGCCATCTGCTCATCCGTGGCTATACGGTCCAGGTGCTCGAGGCAACCCGCCGCATTGGCGGCCGCATCAAAACGGACCGGCAGCACGGGTTTCTGCTCGACCGGGGGTTTCAGGTCCTGCAAACCGCTTATCCGGAAGCACAAAGCGCCCTCGACTACGCGCGTCTCGACCTGTGCTGTTTCGCCCCCGGTGCCATGATTCGGATCGGCGGCCGATTTTACACGGTCGCGGATCCGCGACGGCGCCCCGGCCATGTATTCTCGACCCTTGCGGCCCCGATCGGATCGCTGGGCGACCGGCTGCGCCTCCTTCGCTTTACCCGTCGGGTCGTCGGCGGAAGCCTCGCGCGCATCTTCGAAGCCCCGGAACAGACGTCGATGGAAATGCTGCGGAGCGAAGGGTTCTCCGAAACCATGATCCAGCGCTTTTTTGTGCCGTTTTTCGGAGGGGTTTGCCTGGACCCCCAGATCCAGGCCTCCAGCCGGGTACTGGCTTACGTGCTGCGCATGTTCGCCAGCGGCGAAGCCGCCCTGCCGGCAGAGGGTATGGCGCAGATTCCCGCTCAGCTGGCCCGCGACCTGCCCGACGACTGCATCCGCACCGGTGTTCGCGTCCGCGCCGTCGCGGCCGACGGCGTCCGCCTGGAGGACGGCACGCGGCTGCCGGCCCATGCGGTGGTCGTGGCCACTGAGGCGCCCGAGACCGAGCGCCTTCTCGGCCGCAGGGTCAAAACGCGTTCCATCGCGGAAACCTGTATTTACTTCGCCTGCCGACGCCAGCGCTGGCACCCGCCCTTTCTCGTGCTGAACGGCGACGGCCGCGGGCCGATCAACAATCTCGTCTTTCCGAATGTGGTTGCCGAAGGCTATGCCCCGGCGGAGCGCTCCCTGGTGGGCGCGGTCGTTCTGGACGCCCCGGACCGTCCAGGACCCGATCTTGCCGGGCGGGTTCAAGCGCAGCTCGTCGAGTGGTTTGGCGCGCAGGCGGCTGGCTGGGAGCATCTGCGCACCTATCGCATCGCCCACGCCCTGCCGGACCAGTCGCCCCCGACACGCAATCCCACCCGCCCGCTGACGATGGCGGTACCCGGCCTGTTCGTCTGCGGTGAGTACGGACGACTGCCTGGGACCCAGTGGGCCCTGGTTTCGGGACGCCAGGCCGCCGAAAGCGCAGGAGACTATCTGCGATCGGTGCAAGCGCGGGGCCGTCCTTAGGGTGAATGCTGTCATCCCCAAAGGGCTTGCTGACCCCTGAAAAATGCCCGCTGCAAGGTCGTGATGTTCCAAGCAACGACGAGATCAAATCATGCTCAAGCGGAAGCCTTTACCGGCAGGGAGCGCCAATGGACAGGGGAGAATTCCGATCATGAACGCTACTGGACGACGCGCTAGCCCGCCGCAGCACGCAGCGAAGGTATGAACGACGATAGCTGGCCGAACTGATGGCCGTCGTCGGGATGGCCAACCAAACCAATGCGCTGGCCAACGGGTTTCAGATCGAAGTCGACGCGGCCTTTAAGAACGGTGGCCGCAAGGCACCCTAACGCCGAATGCCGTTTCAGGGAGAACGACAAGGGCCAACCGACCTATGCAAGATCGATGGATCTCATATTTTCTGCTCGCTGTGATGTGGACGGCCTACTGTGCGATTCACAGCCTGCTGATATCGCCTTCCATGCTGCAAGGCGTCCGCAAACGCTATCCTGTCGGTCATCGCTACCACCGGTTGATTTTCAATATTTTTTCAACGCTCAGTCTGATACCGATCGTCGTGTACACACTGAATCTAAAGGCCCCCCCGCTGTTTACCTGGGAAGGGCCGCTACGCTGGCTGCAGGCTCTGTTCATTCTGACCGGCATCGCGCTGATCGTGGCGGGCGCGGCCCACTATGATTTCAAGGAATTTTTGGGACTGTCCCAGATTTCAAGATCCGACACCTGCACGGGCATCGGCGCGGGTTGCGAACTGAATACCGCGGGCATTCTGGGCGTCGTTCGCCACCCCTGGTACACTGCGGTCTTTTTGCTGCTGTGGGCCCGCGATCTGGACCCCGCCGCCATCATCGTCAACACCATTCTCAGCGCCTACATCCTCATCGGCACACATCTGGAAGAAAGCAAACTGACGGCGGTCTTCGGAACGGCCTACCGTGACTATCAAAGAAACGTCTCCATGTTCCTGCCCGTCAAGTGGCTCAGATCCAAATTCGATCGAGTCTGAGGAAACCGCATCGCGCCGACCGAGTAAGTCCCGTGGATCCATTCCGCGGGCGCTTAAGCTCACGATTGAAGGGGTGCCACGCCTTCAAAGGCCCTCCTGCAGGCGCAACCGATTCACCCCCCCGTCTTCGCAAGC
>JASJCV010000140.1 GCA_030065275.1 Desulfobacterales bacterium
CGGCGTTGATGCACCCTGCCGCACCCGCAGCGAAGCGCTGCCCGACATGGCGGCGGCCCGCTGGACCGAGCCGGGGCTTGCGCCCCGCACCTGGATGGCGCGGGGTCGGCCTGACGATCTGCTGCTGTGCGAATGTGAAATGGTTTCACAGGCCGTGGTCGACGATCTGGTTCAGGCTTTCGATAGCCGGGAGAAACCGCCCGGGCTCCGGGCGCTTGGACGGCGCAGCCGTATTGGCAAAGGCCCCTGTCAGGGCACCTTCTGCAGCCAGCGCGTGGCAGCGTACCTCTACGACCGTGGGGTCTGGCGGGGCGATGGCGGCATCGCTGAATTGCAGGCCTTTCTAAGGGAGCGCTGGCGGGGACAGGAGCCTCTGCTCTGGGATATTTCATTGGCGCAGGCCGAACTTTTGGAGGCCACGCACTGCGGTCTGTTTGGTCTGGAACTGGTGGGGGCTGCATCCGGCAACGAATTCTGCGCCGACGCCCCCCCCAAAAAAGGGCTCCATGACCCAAGCGCATGACATTCGCTGCCGGCTCCTGGTCATCGGCGCGGGCATGGCGGGCATGGCCGCCAGCCTGTTTGCCGCCCGCCGGGGGATCGATACCGTTCAGGTGGGGCTTTCCGGGACGATTCCCTTTGCCAGCGGGCTGCTCGATCTGCTGGGGGTCTATCCGGCGGCCACGGGCCGGGTGCTGTCCAACCCATGGGACGGCCTCGCTCGGCTGCGGCGTGAAACCGACGTGCATCCCTATGCCCACATAAGCGACCGGGACATCCGCGCGGCCTGGGATCAGTGTCTGCAATTCCTGGCCGACGCCGGCCAGCCCTACGCCCGTGAGCCGCAGCGCAATCGCCAGGTCGTTACGCCCGTGGGTACCGTGAAGACCACCTATGCCGCACCACAAGCGATGGCGGCCGCCGACGAGGTTCTGTCGCGGCGGCCACCCTGCCTCTTTGTTGATTTTGCCGGCCTCAAGGGCTTCAGTGCGCGGCAGATTGCCGCCACTCTAAGTGCCGGCTGGCCCGGCCTGGACGCACGGCGGTTGCCAGTTCCCGGGATGCAGGGGGAAATTCAGCCGGAGCGGCTGGGCCGCTTCCTGGAAAACCGCGATCGCTGCTGTCGGTTGGCGGCCGACATCCGGCCGCATGTACAAGGTGTCCGGGCCGTCGGCCTTCCGGCCGTCGTCGGGATCCATCGGCACCAGGCCAATTTCGCCGCCCTGCAGGAAATCGTCGACCGCCCCTTGTTTGAAATTCCGACCATGCTGCCCAGTGTTCCCGGTCTGCGGCTGCGCGAAACCTTCGAGCGCCAATTGCCGCGCATCGGTGTCCGGGCCTGGTACCACCATCGCGCCGCCGCCGTTGAACGCCGCGACAAGGGGGGCTTTCATGTGCGCATCGGCTCTGCGACGGAAGGATTCCGGGTTCGGGCCAAGGCGGTTGTCCTGGCTACCGGGCGCTTCTTCGGGAAAGGTCTGCACGCGGAACGTACGATGATTCGGGAACCCCTGTTCGACCTGCCGGTCCATCAGCCCGATCGTCGGGAGCAGTGGCATCAAAAGGATCTGCTGCATCGTGGCGGGCATGCCATCAACCGTGCCGGCCTGGCCGTGGATGACTGCTTTCGCCCGGTGGATTTCGATGGCCGGAGGGTTATGCCCCGTCTGTTTGCCGCCGGATCGATTCTGGCCCACCAGGACTGGGTAAGAGAAAAGTGCGGCAGCGGCCTGGCGCTCGCCAGTGCCTATGCCGCCGTGCGTGCCGTTGAACGCCTCACGAGGTGAATCCATATGAATCCGGCCGCCACCATTGTCTTAAGTGCCCTGGCGATCGGCCTGGGCGGTGTTGCCTGGCGCATCAGCCGATGGTTCACGCTTCGAATCGGCCCCGAACACCGCGAGCGGCCGGGCGTCTCTCTAGTGGCTCAAGCGTTGGGAGCCGTCGGTCGATCGATGAGTAGCCGGCGCCTGGCCGGGCTTTTCAAGTCGATTGTCTGGGAAGTCCTGCTCCAGGGACATGTCTTCAGGCAAGACTGGCGGCGCGGGGCGGTGCACCTGGCGCTTTGCTACGGCATGCTCTATCTGGTCATTTTCCATGCCCTGGACGATTTTACCAGCACGGCTCTCTGGGGGGAATATGCCCCGACCCTGAATCCCTGGCGGTTCGTCCGCAACCTCTGCGGTCTGCTTATCCTGGCGGCCGCAGCCATCGCCGTGCGGCGGCGCCGGTCCGCCCCCCTTCTACGCCGAACGCGCTCGAGCGCCGACCGGCTCGCCATTGCGCTTCTGGCCGCCATGGTCTTATCCGGCATCGTGCTCGAAAGCCGCCAGATCACTTCGCCCGCCGTCTTCGATGCCATGGTCGACGATTATTTGTTTGATGCCGAACCGGATGAGATCGAAGCGCTCCGAACCTACTGGCAGGTCGAACTCGGCGGGGCGGGGCCGATCCGCCCGCGGATCGAGGCGGATGCCCGGCAATATGGAAAAGAATTGCATACCGGGTTCTGTGCCGCCTGCCACGACCATCCCCGGTCCGCGTTCCTGTCCTACCCGCTGGCCAAGCTGTGGAAGCCATTGGACGGCATTCGGCGCGGCCCGGGCAGCGACACCGCGCTGTGGTATGTTCATTTCATCACCGCCTGCCTGGGGCTGGCCCTGCTGCCCTTCACCAAATTCTTTCACCTGGTGGCAACGCCCGTTAGCCTGCTGGTGCGCTCCACCGGCAGCGCCGCCGCCTCACCGGCCGAACTGCGGCCGGTGAGGCGAGCCCTGGGGTTGGACGCCTGCACCCACTGCGGGGTCTGCAACCAGCATTGTGCCGTGGCCATCGTCTACCGCGTCAACGCCAACCCCGCCATCCTGCCCTCGGAAAAACTGGCGGCCTTGAGGCACGGGGTATCCGCCCTGACCCTCGGCCAGAGCGCCGCACTGGCCGAAGGAAGCTTCATCTGCACCGCCTGCGGCCGCTGCACCGCCTGGTGCCCGTCCGGCATCGATCTGCAGGACTTGTGGCAAGCTTCGCGGGATGATCTGGCCCGCCAAGGCCTGGCCCCCCTCGCCGGCCCGGACCCCATCCGCAAGGCCGATCCGCCGCCAGCCCCTCTGGCGCCCTTGGCGGACGAGGTGCGGCCCTTCACGCTGGGCGCCCCTCAACCTCCCGAGACCTTCTGGGCCTGCGTCCAGTGCACCATCTGCACCAGTGTATGCCCGGTGGTGGCGGTGAGCGACAATCCGCACCTCGATCTGGACCTGACGCCCCAGCAGATCATGAACATGCTGCGGCTCCAGCTCCGGGAACTGGCCTTGGATGCCCGGATGGTCTGGGACTGCGTGACCTGTTACCAATGCCAGGAGCACTGCCCCCAGGGCATCCGGGTGACCGACATCCTCCATGAGCTGCGCCATGAGAGCCACCGACGGCGCCAGGCGGCTGCTTGCGCCTCGAGCGCCGCGGATGACCATTGCGCCGAAAGGATGCCATGACAACCGGCCGCTACCTCTATTTTCCCGGATGCAAGCTCGAACCGCTTCTACCCCGTTACGACCGATCCGTCCGCCGAATCATGGCCGCGCTCGGTGTCGAGCTGGTGGCGCGGGAGCTGAACTGCTGCGGTTACCCGTTTCGCGATCAGGATCCGTTTGCCGCGGTGTTGGCCGCCGGCCGCAATCTGGCCCTGGCCGCACGGGAAGGGCTGGCCTTGATGACGCCTTGCCAATGCTGTTTCGGCCAGCTCAAACAGGCCGACGACTGGCTGCGCCGGAGAAAGGATCTGCGCCGCGGTGTCAACGCCGTCTTGAGGGAGGAAGGCCTGGTCTGGGAGGCGGGTATCGGCGTTTTTGACCTGCTCCAGGTCCTGGGAGCGGATGTGGGGCCGGACAAGATCCGCGACCACATCCGACGGCCCCTGGAAGGACTCAACGTCGCGGCGCACTATGGCTGTCATGCCCTGCGGCCCAGCCGTGTGACCCGGTTCGACAACCCCCTGGCACCGACCCTTCTCGAAAACCTGGTGGAGGCCACCGGCGCGCGCGCAATTGACTGGCCCCTGCGCCTGGAATGCTGCGGCCACCCCTTGAGAGGGAAAAACGATCGACTGGCGGATAAACTCTTACTGCGCAAAATCGAAGACGCGCGCGAGGCCGGCGCCCATGTGCTGGCCACGGCCTGCACTTTTTGCCAGATCCAGTTCGGCCGCGCAAATGGTCAGAAAACCGGGCGGGCGGGCGATGCGCCCCCGCCGCAGGCCGTGCTTTACAGCCAGATTCTGGAACGCGCCATGGGGTTGCTGGACACTGATTGGGGGTCTTGAAGACCGCCATGCGAGCAGTATGGGCCTGAAGCGGAGACGCGGCCCGCGGCGTCGATCAGCGGCCTTGCCGGCCGTCAGTTTCTGCCGATACGCCGCCGGATCGAACCGCCGTGGGGCGGGAGCATTGGTGCCTGCCACGAGGGCGCGGGCGTTCCCGCGGCAGGGTGCGCGACGGCGGCGTCAAGCATCGCCTTCGGCGGATTTGAGCTTGAATTCACCCTGCTTGAACAAGATGAACTTCAGCCAGCGCATGCCGAAATTGAGCAGCTCGACCTCGTCACTGCGTATCTTTTCCAGCGTTTGCGCATCGATGTCGTAGCGCTCCAGAAACGAGCTGTCGAAAACGAACTTGCGGAACTTGTCCAGATTGTAGCTCGACAGAAAGAACATCTGCTTGCTCTGATCGGTAAGTTTGATGTTCGGCGGAAAGGAGCGCTTGCGAACTACCAGATCGGTCCATTCGGCGTTGATCTCGTCGTGGCGATCGACCGCCTGGTCGCGGCGCCATTCGGCTACGGACCATTGCCGGTCCTCTTCGAATCCCTTGCAGTGCGGCTCTTCCACAAAAAAGTAAAACCCTTCGTCGTCGGAGCCCTCCTTGTGCATCAGCGAAGCCACCCCCAGGGGATAGTAACGGCAGGTGGTGGGGCGGTCCTCGTAGACAATGCAGCCGTCATCGCGCACGAAGGGGCAGGAGCGCGCCTCATCGTCAAGCAATTTAAGGGTCACGATCGGCAGATCGGTCTTCTCCATGATGTGGGGCTCTGTGTAAATCGCCAGAAACTCCTCGGAATCAAGCCCGAGGCGGTTTTTGAGGCGGATGATATCGTAGGGGGTCAGGGTGATGTTGATGCCCCGGCAGCATTTAGTGAAGCAGGAAACTTCCGGATGGCATTTGAATTTGAACTCGCTCTTCAAACCCACACGCTGCGGGCTGATTTGGGCCATGGCCCCTTTTGGGTCGTTGTCGGTCATCGGTGTGTCCAATCCTCCATTTATTTTGGCCCGGATTCCCTGGTGCGGATCGCCCGGAATTCGGGAGCCCCTTCCTTAGCCGGAAACCCCTTCCAAGTCAAACGCCCTTGGGCCGATTTCCTGACCTGGACCGGATTGGGCTTGATTTACGCACCCAGCGTGCTATGGAATTTATTCTCCAATCAATCGATGACGACCGCCGGGTTGACGCAAGCGTCGACGGCGGCCCTCGAACCGCGAGGCCTTGATCCCGCTCATGAACCAGGGAGGGTCAGACCCCCAAAACCGTACAGGAGGACGTTATGGACATCACCATAACCAAGGCCGCTGCCCTCAAACCCAAGCCCGATGACAGCATGCTGGGATTCGGCACCATCTTTACGGATCACATGTTCAACATGGACTATGATCCCGAGCGTGGCTGGCACAACCCACGCATCGAACCATACGGCCCCCTGGAGATGGATCCGTCCACCATGGTCCTCCATTACGGGCAGGGCGTCTTCGAAGGCCTCAAAGCCTATCGCACGGCCGGCGGCGACATCCAGCTTTTTCGTCCCCGTGAAAACATGAGGCGCCTGAACAACTCCTGCCGCCTGCTGTGCATTCCCGCGTTCGACGAGGCCTTCATGCTCGAGGCCCTCAAGGCCCTTCTGCGGGTGGAGCGCGACTGGGTGCCGGCGGCAGCGGAAACCTCGCTTTATATCCGCCCCACCATTCTGGCGATGGACCCTTTTCTGGGAGTGAGAGCCTCGCACACCTACCGCTTCTTCATCATTCTCTCGCCCGTGGGCGCCTACTACGCCGAGGGCTTCAATCCGGTCAAGATCATGGTCACCAAAGAGCATGTGCGCGCCGTGCGCGGCGGGGTCGGCGAGGCCAAAACCCTGGGCAACTACGCCGCCAGTCTCCTGGCCGGCGACAAGGCCCACCAGGCCGGCTACACCCAGGTCCTGTGGCTCGACGGTGTGGAGCAGAAATACATCGAGGAAGTCGGATCGATGAATATCTTCTTCGTCATCGACGATGAACTGATCACCCCGGCACTGAACGGCAGCATCCTGCCGGGCATCACGCGGGATTCGGTCCTGGCGCTGGCCGCAAGCTGGGGCCTGCGGGTCTCGGAACAGCAAATCACCATCGACGACGTCATCCGTGCCCATGCCGCCGGTCGCCTGCAGGAAATCTTCGGATCGGGGACGGCGGCCGTGATCTCGCCCGTGGGCGAGCTGTGTTTCGGGGAGACGACCCTCCAGATCGGTGAAGGGCGGGTGGGCCCCGTGGCCCAGAAGCTTTTCAACACCATCACCGCGGTTCAATACGGGAAAAGCGAAGACACCATGGGTTGGATCGAGCCCGTGTAAGCGTCAGGTCACGCGCCGGGCAAGATACCAATCCGCCGTAACACCGCGGGATCCGACATTCTGTGCACCCGGGCGCAGCCCCAAACGATCTGCCTATCCAAAGCGTCGGGAGTCCTCCATGCCAAACCGGTATCCTCACCTTGATCAGTTCGAAGCCAAAATGAAGGCCGCCAACCTGGACCGAATGGTGATCGAAACCTTCAAAGACTATTACCGCCAGCTTGTCGGGGGGGCCACCGGCATCATCCCTGACGACGACATCCACCCCCCCACCGAGCGGGAGGTGGTCGCGGCCGCCGATCTGGAACGCTACCGCAGTTGCGGCGAACGCACCAAACCGATGGCGGCGCGGATCACGCTCAACGGCGGACTCGGCACCAGCATGGGCCTGCAGGGGCCCAAATCGCTTCTGCCGGTTCGGGAAAAGATGACTTTTCTTGAAATCATCATGCGGCAAGCCGAACGCGGCGGCATCCGCCAGGTCTTCATGAACAGCTTCAACACCCACAGGGCCACCATGGATGCCCTGGCGTCTATTCCCCACGATCGGCCGCCCCTGACATTTATCCAGAACAAATTTCCGAAAATCCTGAGGGCCGACCTCAAGCCGGCCGAATGCCGGACGGCCCCGGCCCTCGAGTGGAATCCTCCCGGGCATGGCGACATCTACACGGCGATCCAAACCTCCGGGACCCTTGACCGCCTGATCGCGGAGGGCTGCCGCTACGCACTGATCTGCAATTCCGACAATCTGGGCGCCACGCTGGATACGGCGCTGCTGGGATACATGGCCGCCAACGACGTCCCCTTCATGATGGAGGTGGCCCGCCGCACGCCGGCCGACGCCAAGGGCGGCCATCTGGCCATGCGCACCGGCGGTGGGCTGATCCTGAGGGAGTCGGCCCAGTTTCCCCCGGACAGCGACGGGGGTGACATCGCACGCTATGCCTTTTTCAACACCAATAACCTGTGGGTCGATCTTCGCCACCTGAAAAGCCTGATTGCCGCCAAGGACGTGATCGCGCTGCCCCTGATCGTCAACCCCAAAACCCTTGACCCGCGGGATCCCGACAGCCCTCCGGTCATGCAGCTCGAATCCGCCATGGGTGCCGCCATCGGACTCTTCGAGGGCGCCCGTGCCGTTCTCGTGCCGCGCAACCGCTTTTTCCCCGTCAAAAAATGCAATGATCTTCTCGTGGTGCGCTCCGACTGTTTCGTGCTCAACGACCAGTATGTGCTGGCATCGAACCCGGACAAGCAGGTACCGGACCCGCTGGTGGATCTGGATCCCGAATTTTACAGCCGCATCGATCAGTTCGAGTCGCGCTTTCCCGGAGGGGTGCCTTCGCTGCTGGCCTGCGAACGCCTGACCGTCGAAGGCGACATCCGCTTCCAAAAAGCCGTTGCCGTCAGGGGCGCGGTCCGCCTGACCAACCCCGGTTCAGGCCAGAAAGTGATTGCGGCCGGCAGCCTGTTGACCGAAGATCTGATTCTTTGAGGACGCCCTCAGCCCGGATGGTCGCCCGCACCGTAGCAGGATCCGGCATCCGCCGGGGATTGAGGCGAGCGAATGAAGGGATTGCCAACGCCCGCCAGACGTTTATAGTTCAGTTCGACGCCCAGTGTGAACAACCAGCCCGCCGACGGCCGAATTTCGGCGTGCGGCCCCTAAAACAAGCGAATCAACGGAGACGGTTGTATGCGCAATATTCAAACCTTTCAGGTTTTCCCCTCGATCCCCGAACCGCTGGCCTTCATGGAAATCCTGATGCGCAACCTGTGGTGGTGCTGGCAGCGGGATGCCATCGAGCTTTTTCGTCGTATCAATCCCAGCCTATGGAACGAATGCGGCGGCAATCCGATACTATTCTCCACCCGCGTTCAACAAAAACGCCTCGAAGAACTGGCTGGCGATACCAGCTTTCTGGCACATATGGAGCGCGTTCGTGAAAATTTCGACCGCCAGGTCACCCACCCTCCGGCCCATGATCCCCCCTACACGTCCGAAGCGACGATTGCCTATTTTTCGATGGAATTCGGCCTGCACGAAAGCGTCCCACTCTATTCGGGCGGTCTGGGCATCCTGGCGGGAGACCATCTCAAAGCGGCCTCGGACCACAACCTGCCCCTGGTGGGCGTCGGGCTCTTCTACCGCCAGGGGTATTTTCGCCAGTTCCTGAACGACGACGGCCATCAGCAGGAAGCCTATCCCGAAAACGACATTTATATGCTGCCGGTGAAGCGGGTCCGGAATGCTTCCGGAGAGGATGTGATGGTCAGCGTGATGGGACCCGAAGGGCCGATTCATGCCATGGTGTGGGTCATTGCGGTGGGGTCTGTCCCGCTCTACCTGCTGGACACGAATGTGCTCGAAAATCCACCGGAACTCCGCGATATCACGGCCCGGCTCTATTCGGGCGGCAGCCGGCGGCGCCTGACTCAGGAATTGGTCCTGGGCATCGGCGGCATGCGGGCGCTGGAGGCCGTTGGGCGTGTGCCCTGGGTGGTGCATATGAACGAGGGCCATTCCGCTTTCGCCAGCCTGGAGCGGCTGCACCACATGGTGGCCACCCACGGGATCGATCTAAAAACGGCCCTGGAGATCGTCCCCCGCACCACCGTGTTCACCACCCACACGCCGGTGGCCGCCGGCCACGACGATTTTCCGACCGATCTGGCGGGCCCCTGCCTCGAACCCTTCACCGAAGGCCTGGGTACCACATTGGATGCCATCCTGGCCTGGGGTCAGCCCAGGGGGAGCACCCCGGATACGCCGCTGTCCATGTTTATCCTGGGCAAGCGCATGTCGGCCTACTGCAACGGGGTGAGTGCGCTTCATGGCAAGGTCGCCCGCCGCATGTGGCACCATCTCTGGCCGGGAATCAACGAAGACGAGGTGCCGATCACCCATGTGACCAACGGGGTGCATATCGCCACCTGGACCTCGACCGAAAACGCGCAGCTTTTCGAACGCTACATCGGGCCCGACTGGCATCTTGCCAACCGCCAGCCCAACGCCAGCCAGCGTCTGGACGATATCTACGACGAAGAGCTGTGGCGCGCCCATGAAACCAGCCGGGCCCGCCTGATCCGCACCTGCCGGCGCCGCATGGCGCAACAGTACCGCCGGCGCAACGCCGCCGTGAAGGTCATGAAGGCAGTGGAAAATGTTCTCGATCAGGACGTTCTGACCGTTGCCTTTGCACGCCGGTTCGCCACCTACAAGCGCGCCGACCTGCTCCTGCAGGACCCGGAACGCCTGGAAGCCATGATCAACCATCCGGAGCGGCCGGTCCAGTTTATCTTCGCCGGCAAAGCGCACCCTCAGGACGATGAAGGCAAGGCCCTGATCAGGCGCCTGATCGAGTTTGGTCGCAAGGCCGACATTCGGCATCGCTTTATTTTCATCGAGGACTACGACATGCACCTGGCGCGCCGGCTGATTCAGGGTGCCGATGTATGGCTCAACAACCCGCGCCGGCCATTTGAGGCCTGCGGCACCTCGGGGATGAAAGCGGCCGTGAACGGTGTGCTCAACCTGAGTGTCCTCGACGGCTGGTGGTGCGAAGGCTACAGTGCCGACTGCGGCTGGAGCATTGGCCGCGGGGAAGAGTTCGAGGACTACGAATACCAGGACCGCATCGAGGCCCAGGCGCTCTACAACGCGCTCGAAAACGAGGTCATTCCCTGCTTCTATGAGCGTGAGAGCGGCGGGCTGCCATTGCGCTGGCTTGAAATGATGAAAGCTTCGATGAAGATGGCCATGTATGGTTTCAGCGCCCAGCGCATGGTCAACGACTACAATCAATTCTTCTACCGCGCGGCGGCCGAAAACCATCACCATCTTTTGACCGAGAATGCCGCCAAGGCGCAGCACATGAGCCGCGACAGCGTGCGCCTGCGGAAATTATGGCCCAAAATCGTCATCGACTTCCCGATCAACCAGGCCGAAAGCCCGCTGCGGGTCGGCGAACGGCTCGACATCACCGTGATGGTCAAGCTGGGTGAAATCAAGCCCGATGAGGTGGAGGTCGAATTGTGCTACGGCCACCCCCGGTCCGTCGACCGGTTGGACGTCACCTATTACCAGAAAATGATGGTGGCGGAAGAGCTCAGCGCAGGACGCTACCTGTATAGCTGCCAGCTGCCCTGCGAAACGGCCGGACGCTACGGGTTTACGGCCCGGGTGATACCCCGGGGCGATATCTGGACCCGCTATGCCCCTGGCCTGATCGCCTGGTCTTAAGACCGCCGGGTCCGGTTGCACACAACACCCGTTTCGCCGTAAACATCATCCAGGGGGATGCGCATGGCCACCGTCGACAAGAATCCAACCGTCCTGGTGGTGACACCGGAAGTGACCCACCTGCCAGAGGGCATGGGCAACATGACCAACCATCTGGCCGCCAAGGCCGGCGGTCTGGCAGATGTGTCCGCCGCCCTGATCCGGGCGCTTTTCGACCAGGGCGCCGACGTGCACGTGGCCATGCCGGATTACCGCGAAATTTTTGCGGCGCACG
Organism: Desulfobacterales bacterium; assembly: GCA_030065275.1. Lineage (GTDB taxonomy): Bacteria > Desulfobacterota > Desulfobacteria > Desulfobacterales > UBA5852 > JABZFP01. The sequence continues at coordinate 11,175 of JASJCV010000140.1, forward strand.
TGTCCCCCGTACTCCAAAAAGAATTTCGTCGCATTCGCGACAAGATGCCCGACGAGCGTATCCACCTGGCCGAAGACCGGGCGTTTTTCTATCTGGACACGGTCTATTCCCATTATGAGACCGACAACATCAAGGCCGCCCTGGCCTTTCAGCGCGAGATCATCAACAACATCATCCCGCACGTACGCCCCGATCTGATTCACTGCAACGACTGGATGACGGGGCTTGTTCCGGCGGCCGCCCGCCAGATGGGGATTCCCTGCCTGTTTACGATCCACAACATCCACACGGTCCGTGTCCTGCTCGATTACATCGAGGACCGCGGCATCGATGCGGCCTATTTCTGGCAGCACCTCTATTACCAGCACATGGCGGTCGAATACGAGGCCGCCCGCAACGCCATTCCGGTGGACTTCCTGGTCAGCGGAGTGTTCGCCGCGCATTTCGTCAACACGGTCAGCCCGACCTTTCTCGCTGAAATCGTGGAAGGACGCCACGGCTTTGTGGAGCCGCCCCTGCGGCAGGAGCTTACCAATAAATACTGGGCCGAATGCGCGACGGGCATCCTCAACGCCCCGGACCCCTCCTATCAGCCGTGGCGCGACGAAGCGCTGGTGCGGACCTACGGCGTCGAGGATCACGCCTCCGGCAAGCAAGCCAGCAAACGACACCTCCAGGACACCCTGGGACTCCAAGCAGACGGCCGGGCCCCGCTGTTTTTCTGGCCCCACCGCCTCGATCCGGTTCAAAAGGGCTGTCAGCTGCTGGCCGAAATCCTCTATCGCGTCGTCGCCAAATATTGGGACCAAGGCCTTCAGATCGTTTTCGTGGCCAACGGCAGATACAAATCCGTTTTCCAACGAATCGTCTCCTTCCACGGAATCAGCGATCGGGTGGCGGTCCGCGACTTCGACGAAAACCTTTCGCGCCAGGCCTACGCCGCCTCGGATTTCATCCTGATGCCATCCTCGTTCGAGCCCTGCGGGCTGCCTCAAATGATCGGCCCGCTCTACGGTACACTGCCCGTGGCCCACGACACCGGCGGCATCCACGACACGGTGACCCATCTTTCCGTGGAAAACGACCGCGGCAACGGGTTCTTGTTCGAAATCTACGACAACCAGGGGCTTCTATGGGCCATCGACCAGGCCATGGCGTTTCACGCCCGGCCCGATGACGAGCGCGCTCGACAGATC
>JASJCV010000141.1 GCA_030065275.1 Desulfobacterales bacterium
CGTGTTCGGGGCCATGATGGTCCACGCCGGCCTTGTGGACGGCCAGGTCCACGGCATCCGCCAGTCCTACCCCAATGCCATTCGTCCGGTGCTCCAGGTCATCCCGCTAAGGGAGGGGGTCGAACGCGTGGCCGGGCTGACCATGGTCATTCTCCGGCAGCAGACCCTCCTCTTCGCCGACACGACCGTCAACGTCGATCCCGATGCCCAAGCGCTGGCGGAGATTGCGGTGCAGGCCGCCGCCATGGCCGCCTTCTTCGACATGACGCCCCGCGTGGCCCTGCTCTCCTATTCGAACTTCGGCAGCGTGCGCAACCGCCAGACGATCAAGATGGCTCGGGCGGCCGAACTGGCGCGGGAAAAGGCGCCCGATCTGGTGGTGGATGGTGAAATGCAGGCCGACACCGCCGTGGTGGACGGTATCCTCGACGGGGAGTTTCCCTTCAATCGGCTGGGGCAGGCTGCCAACGTGCTTGTCTTTCCGGATCTGGATTCGGGCAACATTGCCTACAAGCTGCTCGAGCGCTTGGGGGGCGCCAAGGTGGTGGGGCCGCTCCTGATGGGGATTTCCAGGCCTTTCAATGTTTTGCCGCGCAACACCGACATGGAGAACGTGGTCAACCTGATCGCCATCACGGTGGCCCAGGCGCAAAACAGCCAGCCGTAAACCAAACGGCCAACACCCCCATCACGGGGCGATGGAAGGAGAAAAAGTTCATGGGGCTGATAGCAATCGACAAGGATCGATGCCGACAGGACGGCATCTGCGCTGACGTCTGTCCGGCGCAGATAATCGTTGCTGGGGAAGAAGACGATTATCCGGCGCTGGTGCCCGGGGGGGAAGACTTTTGTATCCGCTGCGGCCACTGTGTGGCGGTCTGTCCCCACGGTGCCATCCGGCACGGTGACATGCCGATCGGGGATTTTCCCGAAGTCGAGAGCGGCGCGAAGCCCACCGCCGATCAGGTGATTCAATTTATGCGTTCCCGGCGCTCCATTCGCAACTACAAGTCCGCGCCCGTACCACGCGAAACCCTGACGGCGATGATCGACCTGGCCCGCCACGCACCTTCGGGGCACAATCGCCAGCCGGTGCGCTGGACGGTGATTCAAGATGCCGGCGATGTTCAGCGTATGGCCGGTCTGGTGGCCGATTGGATGCAGCACCTTATCGCCGAAAAGAATCCCACAGCCGCTGCTCTGCACATGGACCGGGTCGTTAAGGCCTGGGGGCAAGGTAAGGACCGCATCTGCCGCCAGGCCCCGCACTTGATCGTCGCCTCGGCCGACAAGGCGGACCGAACGGGCCCGGCCGCCGCCACCATTGCCCTGACCTATCTGGAACTGGCCGCCCACGCCCTGGGGGTGGGAACCTGCTGGGCCGGCTACTTCAACATGGCCGCCACGATGTGGCCGCCACTTAAGGCGGCGCTGGACCTGCCGCCGGAACAAACGCCCCTGGGAACAATCATGGCGGGCTATGCCCGCTACCGCTATCAGCGCCTGGCGCCGCGGCGACTGCCCGTGATCCGATGGCAATAAAAAGGTTTTTTAACGGCCTGGGCGCCCCGGTGAAGACAGCCGCGGCACGCGTCTCTCCGGCAGGTTGAGTTGACTTGGCTTTCGCGGCATGCCACAAAAGATGCTTACGGCAATTCGACCCCATCACGGACCCCGAGGAGCGATCGAGCATGAGCATACGCGCCTTTTTCCAGGAGCTTAAAAACCCCACCCCCCAATTCGACCGCGCTGAAAAATGGATGCGCTATGCCGGATACGGTTGTCTGGCGGCGGCCGTCTGGAATTTCGGATTCGGACTGTTCGCGGATTCGACCGCTCTGCCTCATTTCTGGAATCTGGGGCTGGGTGTTCTGGCGGCCGCCGGCGTGGCTTTTATTTTTTCGGCGCAGGCCCTGGCGCGTCGCCATCTTGCCGGGACCTGGCTGGGGCAGGCGGGAGTCGTCCTGCTTCTGGGGGTGATGGCGGGCTTCATCTACTGGATGATTATCATGCCCGGCGGCCAGATGGATTCCGGCAGCGGGGGAGCAGCGCCCCCGCCTTCGGCGCTGAAGGCCTTCTTTGGCGTCTTCATCGCCTTTGTCTTCTTTCAGTTCGCCTTCCCGGGTGTGATGGTGATGAAGTATCTCGAGCGCCTCAAGACGGGGAAGGCGTCCGGGGGGGAGGGCTAGCGCGGATGGAGGCAATAACGCGAGGGGGCCGTACGCGGATATTCAGCTGTCAGTGATCCGGTTTCAGTTTCCTTTCTTATCCTGACACCTGACACCCCAAACCCGAAACCTGGATCAGGGCAACCGACACCTTGCCCCTTTCAGGAGGAGAATCACCGATGACGCCCGCATCCATACAATCCCAGCCCGAAGCGGCCATTCAAGCCTTGATCGAAGATTTTGTGGCGACCTCGATCCACAACGATCTGGACCTTTCCGCGCGGGAGAAAATCTGGGATCGGCCCCTGGTCGGCTACGCTGCCGGCGACGATCCGCTTTTCGAGGCTTACGTTGCCCATATCGGTGCCTTCTACCTCAAACCGGTCGATATCTACCGGCGAAGTTTCCCGGACGACGCCGCGACCGCGCCCGGTGCGCTGACGGTCATCAGCTGGATTCTGCCGGCCTCGGCCGCGACCCGGGCCGAGCAGTCCCGCAGCCGCCGGCGCCCCTCCATGCGTTGGGCGCGCACCCGGCAGCGGGGCGAAGCATTCAACGAGGATCTTCGCCGGCATGTCGTGGACGCCCTTGCCGCGGCCGGTGTTTCGGCCGTGGCGCCCATGCTGGCACCTTTTTGGCAGCGCATCTCCGAAGGGCCCTATGCGCCCTGCTCCAACTGGTCGGAACGACATGCGGCCCACGCCGCCGGGCTGGGCACGTTCGGTCTTTGCGACGGGCTCATCACCGCGGTCGGCAAGGCCGTGCGTGTGGGTTCGGTGGTGGCCAGACTGAGTCTGGCGCCCACGCCGCGGCCTTACCGAGACCACCGGGCCTATTGCCTTTTCTTCAGCCACGGCACTTGCGGACGCTGCATCCCACGCTGCCCGGTGGATGCCTTGAGCACGGACGGACACGACAAGCAGAAATGCATGCAATACACCGAAGTCGGGATGAAGGCCGTCATGCAGAAGCGCTACGGAATCGACACCTATGCCTGCGGCCTCTGCCAGGCGGACGTGCCCTGCATGGACCATATCCCCGTGGCGGAGGAGGGTTGAAAATTCGAAAGAACAATCGGGGGGAAATGAAAAAGGGGCCGACTTTTAAAAAGCCCGCCCCTTCGATCGTTTGAGGCCGAATTAGACCACGGTAACGTTGGCGGCGGCCGGCCCTTTCTGGCCCTGCTCGACGTCAAAGGTCACCCGGTCGCCTTCGTTGAGGGTCCGGAAGCCGGTGGAATTGATCGCCGTGTGATGGACGAATACATCCGGTCCGTCTTCCTGCTCGATAAAACCGTAGCCTTTGCTGCTGTTGAACCACTTCACGATTCCATTTGCCATGTTGACATCCTCCTTCCTAAATAGTTCTCATAGTTCCCGCCTGCAGGATGCCACTTTTACAAATGGAACTGTCCTTCAGAACGAAACCGGCCTGCCGATTTGAACAGACCTTTATTGATTGCGTGCAATATAGCGATATTTCCGAAATATGCAACCAAATTATCCGCATAAAGCCAATTTGGTCTGCAGGTGCAGATTCGACGGCGATCATGCACTCACCGCACCGCGGCGTTCCCACCGGCGATGACGGCCAGCGCCTGTCCGGACGCCTACCGGGCGGGGCCATTGACACTGCGATGGTTTTCTGCAAGATATCAGGGCGTTCATGCCATCCGGCGTTTTCGCTGCCAGCCTGCTTGTCAATCGCCGCATCCCGGACATCATTCCGCGGCGCGCACGGTATCGCCAAAACCTGACAACCAAAGGAGACCCGAATGAAAGTCAAAATCACCGAACAATGCATGGGCGACCGCAACTGCAACAATCTCTGCCCCGAAGTATTCGAATACGACGAGGATCAGCTGCTTTCCATCGTCAAGTTCGACGAGATTCCCGAACAGTATGAAGCCGTCGTTCGCCAGGCTGCGCAGGAATGTGGGGCGGACGCCATCATCATCGAGGAGTAAAACGGTCGGGAGACATCGTTATGGGCAAGTTCAGAGACAGCCGCACCGCGCGGAACCTGCTGACCGCCTTTGCAGGCGAATCCCAGGCGCGCAATCGCTACACCTACTTCGCTCGCCAGGCTCGTGAAGAAGGGCTGATCCAGATTGCCGACATCTTCGAAGAAACCGCCGGGCACGAATGCGAACACGCCCTGCGCTTCTTCAAGTTCTTCAACGGCGGCGAGCTGGAGATCAGCTGGCGGTTTCCGGCCGGCGTGGTCCGCGACACCCATGCCAATCTGATCGCCGCCGCCGACGGGGAGCGTTACGAGCATACCGAGATGTATCCGCAATTCGCCCGGATCGCCGAAGAGGAGGGGTTTGAGCGGGCGGCCGACACCTGGGCGGCCATCGCCGTTTCGGAGCGCCAGCACGAAAAGCGCTACCGCGAGCTGGCCGCCAACCTGCTGGGTGAAAGGGCTTTTGCCCGCCCGGATGAAAACGTGTGGCGCTGCCGCAACTGCGGCTATGTGCACACCGGGGAGAGCGCTCCGGACAAATGCCCGGCCTGTGTCAAGCCCCGGGGGTATTTTGAACTCCTGTGTGAGAACTGGTAGAGCCCCGCGACGGCACCGCGCGAATAAACGTACGGATGATGCCTGCGACCCGGCGGCCGATTTTTACACCGTCCATTACCGGGCCTATCACGCGGAGACGTTCAACATTGATCCGACGCCTTTCCTGGGGCCATTTGCGCGGCGGCTGCCACCCGGCAGCCGGGTGCTGGACGTCGGCTGCGGGTCGGGACGCGATCTCGTCTGGCTCAGGCGACAGGGTTTCGAGGCGATCGGCTTCGAGCGCTCGCCGGGACTCGCCGAACTGGCGCGGCAAGCGGCGGGCGGCACGGTCATCGTTGGCGATTTCACGCGGTTTGATTTCACCGCCCTGGCCGTGGACGCCCTGGTCTTGTGCAGCGCGCTGGTCCACGTTCCTCCGGCCGAGCTGGCAGCCGTGCTCGGGCGAATCCTGCCGGCCGTCAGACCGCAGAACGCTTCCGCGCTCGGAGCCCGCGATGGCGTGGCAGGCCATGCCGGCCTGGTGTATGTCTCCCTCAAAGAAGGTCGCGGCCAATATACCGACGCGTGGGGGCGGCGTTTCTATCTCTGGTCGGATACCGCCGCGCGCCGTCTTTTCGAGGCCTTGAGTCTGGCAGTGGTCCATTTTCGCAGCGGGCTCTCGGCCGTCGCGGACAACAGCGCCTGGCTGGGCTATGTGCTTAGCCTCGACCGTTGCACAGACAATTATCAGGAGTATTCCCCCGATGAAAAACCGTGATCACGCTTTGGACCTTGAATTGAGTGCGATCGGCTGGGTCCGGCACGGCGCCGAAGAAGTTCCCCGGCACTGGACCGTGTCCGATCTGGAGGGGGACCTCGACATCCGGCCGGAACTCGCGGACGGCCTCGCGGACATCGCGGCCGGCCAGAAAATCCTGGTGATTTTTGTGTTCGACCGCAGCCCGCCTTTTTCATTTGACCAACTCACCCAGGAGACCCGCCACAGCCAGGCGATCAAAGGCGTCTTCAGCATCTGCTCGCCCAAGCGGCCCAATCCCATCGGGCTGTCTGTTCTCGAGGTGCTGGCCAAGGAGGGCTGCCGGCTGCGGGTGCGGGGGCTGGACATGTTCGACGGGACGCCCATCCTGGATATCAAGCCGACCCTTAAACCGGACGATTAAGCGTCGTCTCATGCTGCCATGCAGCGTTGCCCAATTCGCTCGCGTGCTCACAATCTGGCCGCCGGCTTTCAAACCAGCGTGAAACACCGCTACCATCAAAGAGAGCCAGCCTCACCGACATGGCGATAATACCTGCGATCCCTGCGCAGTTGATTCCCTTTGCTCCGCGCTGAGCATCGGGGTCAGGGGCGGAATAAAGCGTGTCGGCCTGTTTGAGCGAAGCGAGTTCCGACACGCGCCGACCCTGTCGTCGACGCGCAGGATAAAGCGGGGCACGGGCGCCTTCTTTTGGTTCGTTTTCTTGCGCGTGCAAGAAAATGAACAAATTAATCGAAGTAATTATTAATTGAAAAGAACTCCTAAAACTGCCAAGGCGTGATCCCCAGAAAAACTTAATCCGCGTACATGTTTTCGATCTCCGCGGCGTAGTTGGCCAGGATGATTCGCCGCTTGAGCTTCATGGTCGGGGTCAGCTCGTCTCGGGCGACGGAGAGTTCTTCCGGCAGAATCACGAATTTCTTGATGGTCCAGGACTGGGGCAGGGTGGCGTTGACGGCATCCACCTGGCCCTGGAGATGGCGCCTGAAGGCCGCACAGCCGGCGGCGGCGGCAGAATCCCCGGCCCGGCTGCCGGATTCCTCGGCGAACTGCGCGATCTTGGCTGGATCGAGGGTCAGCAGGGCGGAGATGAACTTGCGCCGGTCGCCGACGATTACCACCTGGTTGATCACCGGTATGGCTTTCATCTTGCTCTCCAGCACCTGGGGCGGAATGTTCTCTCCGCCCGCCGTGATGATCAACTCCTTCATCCGGTCGGTGACCTTGAGAAAGCCGGCGGCGTCGATTTCGCCCACGTCTCCGGAATGCAGCCAGCCCTCGGGATCGATGGTCGCGCGGGTGGCCGCTTCGTTCTTGTAGTAGCCCTTGAAGACATGCGGCCCGCGCATCATGATCTCGCCGGACGCGTCCAGCGCCAGTTCGGTTCCGGACATGGCGGGGCCGGCCCACCCGATGCGGAAAGCATCCGGTTGGGGCAGCGACACGGTGGCGGGGCCGGTGCATTCGCTCATGCCGTAGATTTCGGTAATCGGCAGGCCCAGGCTCAAGAAAAACTCCAGGGTGTCCAAAGCGATCGGCGCCGCCGTCGAGAAGAACAGGCGGCAGCGTTCTAGTCCCAGACGCTCGCGGACCTTGGAGAAGACGAGTTTGTCCGCCAGAGGATAGAAAGACGGCCGGGGCTTGCCGGCTTCGAGCGCGCGGGCGCCGGCCAGCCCCTGCTTGCGGGCCCAGGCGGCGATCTTCTTTTTAAGGGGCGGATTGCGCGCCCCGGCCTCCATCATTTTGGCCTGGATTTTTTCCCAGACCCGCGGCACGCCCACGAAAATGGTGGGACGCACCTCGCGCAGGTTGTCGCCCAACTGCTCGAGGCTCTCGGCGAACCAGGACGTACACCCGATTGCCATGGGCACCATCAGGCTCACCATCTGCTCGGCGATGTGGCTCAGGGGCAGGTAGCTGATAATCTGCTCCCGGTGGTCGGCTTCGCAGATTTCTGCAATCTTGCGGGCGGTCCAGACGATGTTGTCGTGGGTGATCATCACCCCTTTGGGGTTGCCGGTGGTGCCCGAGGTATAGATTAGGGTGCAGCAATCGTCGGGCTGCTGGCTTTGCATGCGCTCCTCAAGGGCGGTGTCGGTCACGCCGGCGGCCAGGCCGGGCAGGTCTTCCCAGGCGTGGACGCGCGCGTCCGCATCGGCGCCGTTCATCATGATAATGGCCTTGAGGTCGGGCAGGCGGTCCCACAACGGGGTGAACTTGGCCAGTTGCCCGGCGTCTTCCGCGACCACGATGTTGGCCTCGCTGTGTTCGGCGATATAGTGGCACTGCTCCGACGTACTGGTGGTGTAAATTCCGCCGGGGATGGCGCCGGCATAGATGGCGGCGATATCGCTGATGAACCATTGGGGGCAGTTGTTCCCGAGGATGCTCACCGCTTTCCCGGGTTCGAGTCCCAGGGCGATAAAAGCTTTGGCCACCATGCGGACCTGCGCTTCGTAGGCCTTCCATGTCAGGGTATCCCAGCGGCCGTCGCGTTTGTGCTTAAGGGCCGGTTGATCCCCCCGGGTCACCACCGTCTGGTGAAGCAATTCCATGACCGTCGTTTTCACATGGGCCTCCCTTCTTGCCGCAAAGCGCAAATGTCTGGGGGTTGACGTTGGTGGAGCGGGAACTGCGCCCATCCGCACCGGTGCCGATTCATGTCGACGCCAGTGGGGCCCCCGGGGTGCGAGGGTGTGATCGTGGATTGGGCGTGGCGAAAAGCGAATAGGGTACCGCCCCGTGCCGCCGAACCGCGGTCGATTGGCTTCATCCGATTTTTTAGATAAGATGGGACTCCGTGTCAACGAGAGGTTTTGCCGTCGAAAAAGCGTTTTCAGCGGAAAGTACGGTGGAGGGCGGGGCATGTCGGCCGGAGGGACAAAGACGCGATGGTATCTGTTATGCCTGCTGGTGGTGGTTTTGGCGGCATGCGCCGGTGATCGGCCCCGCACGACCCCGCCCGCCGGGGGGCGGGCGTCGGCCCCCCTGCCCGCCATCGACTACACGATCCAGGTGGGCGCCTTCTCCACTGTCGAGCGTGCGGCCCGCTACGCCGAGCAGCTGGCGGCGGTCGGCCTGGACGCCTACCATTTCATCGACCGCGACGGACTGAGCAAGGTTCGCTTCGAGCGTTTCCGCACCAAAACGGACGCGCGCCACCGCGCCCTGGAACTGCAGGCTCGCGGTCTGATCGAGTCGTTCTACATCGTCCGGCCCGTCCGCGCCGGCCCGCGCCGGGAAACGCTCGGGTCCGATCTGGTCCGCACGGCCCGCCGGTTTATCGGCAGCCCCTACCGCTGGGGGGGGACCTCGGCTCGCAGCGGTTTCGACTGCAGCGGCCTGACCATGACGGTCTACCGGCTCAACGGCCTCGAGCTGCCGCGCAGCGCCGCCGCCCAACACCGGGCGGGCGCCCCCGTGGCCAGAAGCGACATGCGGCCCGGAGATCTCGTCTTCTTCGCCACCGGCCGACGTGGCCGGGTGTCGCACGTGGGCATCTACACCGGCCGGGGGGAATTCATCCATGCACCCGGCCGGGGCAAAACCATCCGTACGGCCATGCTGGACAACGGTTATTTCCGATCGCGGTACAAAGGCGCCCGAAGATATCTCTGATTGTATTCCGGCGAAAACCGAACGCTTCCGAAGCATGATTCCTTTTCCGGGCCAGGCACGAATGGGTGCTGGACACGGGATAGACGGCAATCCAAGACGATTGTAAACAAGGCCTGCGAAGCTCGAGGAATGAGGCGTCCGCCGGTGCGCCGCAGTGACGAAGGCCGAAACGTAACACCGCTCTCGCACGTTTTCGGTTTCAGGTGCACGTTGATGAAGGGTAACGGGCGTGACGGCATCGATTCAGGGCAATGAAGCACGCAGCAGCACAACTTGACGCAGCCCTCGACCACTGCAGTTTCATATTTAAGGGGACTCGCCGTCTTGCATATCGTCAATTACGATTTGACAGCTTCTCCAATGTGTTCAATTAGAGCTTGACAAGAATTCCCAATTTTATTAGCTGATTGAATACAATTCATTAATTAATATAAGATTTAGCCATTAGTCTTTATTAATCAATAATATCAGCCACATGCAACCAGAACCCGTCAACAACAGGGTCAAGATTGTTCTGCCCAACACGCTTGGTTACGAGCGAGTTGCAATGGCCTCCTTGGCGTCTTTTGCCAAAATGCACGGCCTGTCAGCAGATCGCATCGAAGACCTTAAGACGATCGTGGCCGAAGCGGCGATCAACGCGATGCAGCACGGAAATTGTGGTCGACCGGATGCGCGCGTCACTATCGTATTTAAAGTGGCAGATAATACGATCAATGTAAAAGTGACGGACGATGGTAACGGTTTCAATAAGGAAGTTAAAGATCCGGATATCGACCGTATCATTGCCATGTTGGATAAGCCTGTAGGATTCGGCGTCTTTCTTATTCGCAACCTGGCCGATCGCGTCGAATTTAAAACTTTGCCCGAAGGCGGCCATGTCGTTGAAATGTTGATTAGCATTAACTAGGGTTTTGGGTGCCAGCGAGCATCTGAAACGATTCGCTTATAAGAACCAGCACCGGCGCAGTGGAATTCGCCGACGAATATTACCGGCCACTCCCGAAGTTCTTGCGACCGATAGAGGATGGGTTAAAAAGATAATGGGTTAGAAGGTAATTAACTGCCATGCAGCAAAGCGCTAATCAAATCCATATTAAGAGCCGAGGAGATGTGACGGTTTTAGATATCAGGGGGGATATCACGGCTTTTTCAGAGTCTTCGCTTGAGGAGGCATATCAGAAAGCCAATGCGCGGGACACGGCCAAACTGGTACTACAGATCGAAAAAGAGGCCTATATCAATAGTGGCGGCATTGCGGTCCTGATCCAGATTCTGACCCATACCCAACGCAGCGGGCAGCGCGTCGCCATTTCCGGCATTTCGGAACATTTCAAGAAAATTTTTAAAATGGTCGGCATCACCAAGTTTGCCGAAATCTACGACTCTCCCGAAGCTGCCGTGCAGAACCTGGGCTGACCCGAACCGATCTCTGCCGGCGCTCGCCCGCTGGTCGCAATGCACAACCCTTCGGCAAATTTTAGACAATCTCCCCAAATGCTTAGTTGCCAATAAACTGGAGATGGTCCATGACCGTGGCCTCACGCTACCTTTTCCGTGGCCTGCTGGCCGAGCAGATGGATGCCATTGACTCCATTTGCATTCCGCGAACCTTAGCCTCCGGTCAGTGGCTGTTTCCCAAGGCCGAGCAAGCCCGGAACATCTATCCGTTGGAAGAAGGCGCGATTGAGTTGTTGGTGCCGGTAGAGCCGGATATCGAAGTGCCCGTCGCGCTGATCCGGTCGTGCAACGACTGCGTCGGGATTGGCGCTTTGCTCGAGCCTTACACCTATACGCTGTCCGCCCGCGGCAAGGAGCCGAGCCGCCTGATTGCAATCGCCAGCGGCGGTCCGCAAGCGCTTTTCAAATCCGATCCGGCATTCGGCTATGCCGTGATGACCAATCCGGCTTAGCGCCTTCTCGATCGTTTGGTCAGTACACGTGAAGAAGTTAGAATTCACTTTATGAACCTCATCCAGTCCGCGACGTTCACATGAGTCCAGCAGAATCAAAGGGTCGCCCGGATATCGGCACGTTGACGCGACAGCTGGCACAATCTCAAAAAGTGCAGTTGGAACTCGACCGGCGTGTTTTCAATTTAAAGACCCTATACGATGTCAGCAAGGACATCTTCAGCAGCACAGATTCGGCGGCCATCATGCGTAACTTCCTGTTGATGGTCATGGGTAATTTCGGCGTCGCCGAGGGCGTGGTCATGTATTTCAACGATGGCGAGCCGGAAGCGGCGCAAATGTCCGCCGTGGGCTTGCCGTCTGAGGCCATCAGAGGCTTGAGGTCTTGCCTGCTGCGGGCTTTCAATGACGACCGCGGCCCAACGGACGGTAGCGAATCTACGGATGGCGCCATTCTTGATCCCGTTTGCGCACCGCTGACGATCCTTTTCCCGTTTAGAGTCGACGACCGTTTTGCAGGTGCACTGGGCCTGGGGCCCAAACTCATCGATGCGCACTACAGCGACAACGACCGTGAGCTCATCACCACCCTGGTCAACAACTTGAGCATCGCCCTCAAGAATGCCCGTTCGGTCGAGGAGATCAATAAGCTCAACCAAGACCTGGAAGCCAAGAACGTACAGTTGAAAAAGGCTTTGGGCGAATTAAAAACTTCACTGCGCAAGGTCGAGATCCTGGAAAGCATCAAATCCAACTTGTGCAAATTTGTACCCACGGCCGTCATGCGCCTCATGGATAAATCGCCCGGCGGCGAAATTCAGAAAGCCGAAAAGCGCGACATCTCCGTTTTGTTTCTTGATATCGAGGGCTACGTGCGCATCACGGAGCAACTGGGGGCAACCGAAGTCAATACCTTAACCCGCCGCTATTTCTCCGTATTCATGGATGCCATTTACCAGAACAACGGTGATGTCGTGGAGACCGCCGGCGACGGCCTGATGGTTCTATTCATGACCGAAGATCCGACCCGCCATGCCCTGGAAGCCGTTCAGGCGGCGGCGACGATAAAACAGAAGACGCAGCATATCAACGCAGAAAGCAACTTGGGACGGGAACCGGTGATCATCAACATGGGAATATCATCCGGAAGCGCCCTGGTGGGGGCCTCCAAGTTCGAGAGCTACACCGGCGGGCGCTGGACCTATGCCGCCCAAGGCACAACCACCAATGTGGCGGCCAGGCTCTGCGACAAGGCTCAGGGGGGGGAGATTCTCGTGTCCCCTGCTACGGCCAGGCGCACCCAGGGGGTTTTCGCCTACAGGCGCCTCGGGCCGGTCCAGTTTAAAAATCTATCCGAGGAGGTCGAGGT
>JASJCV010000142.1 GCA_030065275.1 Desulfobacterales bacterium
CCCGGGGCGCGTATCTCTTTTCAGAAACACTACCACCGAGCCGAGCACTGGATCGTCGTCAGGGGCACGGCCCAGGTGACCCGTGGTGACGAAGAATTTATCCTCCAGGAAGACCAGTCGACCTATATTCCGCTGGGGCAACCGCACCGTCTCGAAAATCCCGGCCGGCTGCCGCTTGAAATCATAGAGGTTCGCACAGGAACCTACCTTGGTGAGGACGACATCCAGCGCTTCGATGACGATTACGGCCGTTGACCGGAAGGGACGGCCAAAATGGCCATCGGGACAGATATAGCCTGCGGCCTTGCCACCGTGTGGGGGCCACGATGCATCCATCATTTGACCGCATATAAACGGAAGCATACATGAAAAAAGCACTGATCACCGGTATAACAGGGCAGGACGGCGCCTACCTGGCCGAACTGCTGCTCGAGAAAGGCTACGAGGTTCACGGTATCAAACGCCGCTCCTCCTCCTTCAACACCGCTCGCGTCGACCATCTGTACCGCGATCCTCATGAAAAGGACATTCGCTTTGTCATGCACTATGGTGATCTTACCGATGCCACCAATCTGATCCGCATCATCCAGGAAGTGCAGCCGGATGAAATCTACAATCTGGCGGCCCAGAGTCACGTTAAGGTCAGTTTTGAAACACCCGAATATACCGCCAATGCCGATGCGCTCGGAACGCTTCGGATCCTGGAGGCCATCCGGATCCTGGGGCGGGAGGATCAGACCCGCTTCTACCAGGCCTCCACCAGCGAGATGTTCGGAAAGGTGCGGGAAATTCCTCAGACCGAAACCACACCGTTTTATCCGCGAAGCCCTTACGGGGCGGCCAAGGTCTATGCTTACTGGACCACCGTCAACTATCGCGAGGCCTATGGCATCTTTGCCGTCAACGGCATCCTTTTCAATCATGAATCCCCGATTCGGGGCGAGACGTTCGTGACCCGCAAGATCACCCGTGCCGTGGCCCGAATGCACATGGGCCAGCAGGACTGCCTCTACCTGGGCAATTTAGACGCCCGACGAGACTGGGGGCATGCCCAGGACTTCGTCCGGGCCATGTGGCTGATGCTCCAACAGGATCAGCCCGAGGACTACGTCATTGCCACTGGCGAGGATCATTCCGTGCGTGAAATGGTCGAAAAGGCGTTTGCCGTTGTAGGCGTCACCCTCCGCTGGCAGGGCCAGGGCGCGGAGGAGGAGGGCATTGTCGAGACGGCCAATGCTGGAAAAGGCTCTGCCCTGCGCCCCGGGGATACGGTGGTGCGGATCGACCCGCGCTATTACCGGCCCACCGAGGTCGACTGCCTGTTGGGGGATCCCTCCAAAGCCAGAGAAAAGCTGGGATGGCTGCCCGCTGTCAGCTTTGACGAACTGGTGAGGGTCATGATGACGGAGGACCTCAGGGAGGCCGACAAGGATCGACTTATCGATATCGCCGGTTTCACGACCTTCCAGCACGTTGAATAGGCACCGAATAGGATTCTGAGATGAAACGGGATGCGCATATCTTCGTCGCCGGGCACCGCGGTATGGTGGGAAGCGCCATCCTCCGGCGGTTGCAGGCCGAGGGCTTTGATCGTTTGATCACCCGGCGGCATGACGAGCTGGATCTGACCGACCAGGCGGCGGTAGGCCGTTTTTTCCAGGCGCACCCCGTCGATCAGGTGGTGCTGGCCGCCGCGCGCGTGGGCGGCATCCAGGCCAACAACACCTATCCGGCGGCCTTTATCTACGAAAACCTGATGATCCAGGCCAATGTGATCCACGCGGCCTTCCAGGCCGGCGTCAAGCACCTCCTCTTTCTGGGAAGCTCCTGCATCTACCCCAAGCACGCGGCCCAGCCCCTCAAGGAGGAGGATCTTCTGGGCGGTTGGCTGGAGCCCACCAACGAGCCTTATGCCGTGGCCAAGATCGCCGGGATCAAGTTGTGTGAATCCTACAACCGTCAGTACGGTACCGACTACCGCTCGGTGATGCCCACCAACCTATACGGGCCGGGCGACAACTACGACCTGGAAACCTCCCACGTCCTGCCGGCCCTTATCCGTAAGTTCCATCTGGGAAAGCTGGCCCAGAGCAGCGACTGGGATGCGATCGCCGCGGACCAGGCCCGCTATGGCCAGATTCCCGAGGATATCCGGGCTTCACTGGGTCATGCCGACCGCTCTTTTGGCGGTGTGATTTTGTGGGGCAGCGGCCGTCCTTACCGTGAATTTCTCCATGTGGACGACATGGCCGACGCCTGCCTGTTCGTAATGCGTCTGCCGGCGGCCGACTTGGCCGATGCGTTCCGGTCAGCGCCCCCCCCGGCCGGCGGTGGGGACGATGAGAAGCCGGCTCACAACCTGCGTCCCGAAACTTGCCTGCTGAATATCGGCACCGGCAGCGACCTGACCATCCGTGAGCTGGCGGAAGCGGTGGCCGCGGCCGTGGGTTACACCGGTGAAATCGTCTGGGATACGGCCAAACCCGACGGAACGCCCCGCAAACAGCTCGATACCCGTCGCTGTTCGCAGCTCGGCTGGCGCCCCCGGGTCGACTTGCGCGAAGGGATTCAACGCACCTATCAGGACTACCTGAAAGGCTGACCCACGGATTACCCGCATTTTATGCCCGGAACTTAACGGGTCTCGGCGCCCATGCCGCGCGGACGAGTCCCCCCTTCAAACCGTCAGACCCGAAAGGACCCATTATGGAAAAGACCGACAGCGCGCGTAGGGTCTCTCTGTCTCCCACGGGAGAAGCCTTCGAGTTGCCGCGTGAGGAGGATTATGAGCGTGAATTCACACGGCTCAAGGATCTGGCCGACCGCCATCACGCAGCCGGTCGTGAAATCGTGGTGGTCATGGGGGTGGGGTTTGTCGGGGCGGTGATGGCCGGCGTGGTGGCGGACGCTCCCCCGAACGAAGCGGGGGAAGCCCCTTATTTCGTGATCGGCATGCAAAGACCTTCGACCCGTTCCTACTGGAAGATCCCCTATCTCAACCGCGGCCAGACCCCGGTCGAAGCCGAGGACCCCGAAGTGGCGCCGCTGATCGAACGCACGGTCAAGACCCGCCAGACCCTGACGGCCACCTTCACCTACGATGCACTGCAACTGGCCGACATTGTAGTGGTAGACGTACAGTGCGACTACCTGAAGTCCAACCTGGGGGATGTCCGTAAGGGGCATGCCGACATCAAAGCCCTGGAGGAGAGCCTCAAGGTGATCGGCCGCAATATTTCCCCGGCCTGCCTGGTTCTGATCGAAACGACCGTACCGCCCGGGACCACCGAGTACGTGGCCTATCCGATCGTCAAAAAAGCATTTGAACAGCGGGGGCTTGAAACGGCCGAGCCCTGTTTGGCCCACAGCTTCGAGCGCGTGATGCCGGGGCGTGACTATGTGGCCTCGATCCGTGAATTCTGGCGGGTGTGCAGCGGCATCAATGCCGTTGCCCGGGAAAAGGTGGTTGCCTTTCTCTCGGCGATCATCGATGTCGAAAACTATCCGTTGACCGTGCTGGACCGCCCCATCGAAAGCGAAACCTGCAAGATCGTCGAAAATTCCTACCGGGCAACGATCCTGGCTTTCCTGGACGAGTGGAGTGTGTTTTCCGAGCGCAATGGCGTGGATCTGCACAAGGTGGTTCAAGCCATCAAGGTGCGTCCGACCCATTCAAACATGATTTTTCCGGGTCCGGGCATCGGCGGCTACTGCCTGCCCAAGGACGGCGGTTTGGGGGTCTGGGCCTATAACACCCTTATGGGTTTCGAGGACGATATTTTCAGAATGACGCCGCTGGCGATCGACATCAACGACACGCGCGCGCTGCGGGCGGTCCAACTCGTGCGCGACGCCCTGCGCAACATGGGCAAGATCGTGGCGGCCTCGCGGGTGGCATTGTTGGGGGCTTCCTATCGCCAGGACGTCGGGGATACACGCTACAGCGGGTCCGAGCTGATCGTCCGCAAACTGGCCGAAATGGGGGCCGAAACCGTGGTCCACGACCCTTATGTCAAACGCTGGTGGGAGCTTGAAAAACAGGACAGCTATCCCCAGCCCGGCTATTCGATGGCCCGGTTTTTCCGCAATCAGGAGGCGCTGCGCGATGTCGCCGTCCATCATCGTCTCGACACTGCGCTGGAGGGCGTAGACGCGGTGGTTCTGGCCGTGGGACACGCGCCTTACCGTGATCTCGATCCCGACGCAGTGGTTGGGATGACCGGCCGGCCGGTCGCCGTGATCGACTGTTTCAATCTCCTGGACGACGACCAGATCGAGCGCTACTTCGAATTGGGCTGCGAGGTCAAAGGGCTTGGTCGCGGACATGTCAAGCGCATCAAGGACCGTGTGGCCTGTCGTCCCGCCCGCTCCTGATCGATAGGGGCGGGGAATGAGGATTCCACTTTTGCGCATCCGGTCTCAACGGACGCCATCCGGCCGGCGAAGACGGCCGTCGAAAGCGCTTCCCACCTTCGGTTGGGTATTGGCGCTGCTTGTCGCCGCCGTCGGCTGCGGACCGGGCGTCGACGATGCCTTGCGCCGCGACGACGCCGATCTGATGGCCCGCCTGCTGGAGAACACCCGGATCGTTCACCGCCGCGGTGCGAAAGGCGAAACTTCCCTGCATCTGGCCGCCAATGCCGGCAGTGCGCAGTGTGCGGCGCTTTTGATCGAGGCCGGTGCCCAAGTCGACGCCCGGGACCATGACGGCCGCACACCGCTGCATCTGGCGGCCTTTCGCGGCCATCGCGATATGGCGGCGCTGCTGCTGGCCAACGGGGCCGATATCTGGGCCGAGGATCATCGCGGGCGGACCCCCTACCACCTGGCGCGGATCAACGCGGACGAGGCCATGCTGGCCCTGATGCTGCCATCGGAAACCGCTGCCCGGTCGGGCGGCGAAGCGGGGCTTACCGCTGCGGACTTGTTCGCCCGCGGCCACAGCCTGGCCGTGGTCGGACGCTACGCGCAGGCGATTGAAGCCTACCGGGAGGGCCTGATGCGCGAGGGTGGGGACGCGACGATTTTCTACAATCTGGGGATCTGCTATCAGAAAACGGGGCAACGGCTGCCGGCACTCAACGCCTTTGAGCAGGCCGTCTTTCTGGACCGCGAATATACATCGGCCTGGTTCAATGTCGGCATTCTGAACGCCGAAGAGGGGCGCTACGAAAAGGCGGCGGCCGCCTTCCGAACGCTCCTGGCGATCGCCCCCGACGACGATCAGGCCTGGCTCAACCTGGGGTTATGTTACGAACGCCTCGATCGGCCCGAGCAAGCCGTTGACGCCTGGCAAAGGGCTGTGGCCATCAATCCCGATTCGGTGGAAGCGCGCTACGGCCTGGTGGTTGCGCTGCGGGCCCTGGGCCGTCCCGAGGAGGCCGCGACCCATTACCGCTGGCTTGAGCGAACCGATGCCCGGGCCGCCGCCGAACTCGATCGATCCGCGCCCTGAGGCCCGGCAGACAACCCTGGCTGCCGGCCCCGGGAAAAATCAGGGGACCGCATTAAGGGCGTCGTCTTTCCAGTACTTGGTGCCCTTGACCGTGGCCTGGAGGGCCAGGCCGGCTTCGGTCAGCTGGTAGACGGTGATATTGTCCAGCAACGCCTCGCCACCAACGGCCGCGCCCATGTCGCTGGCTTTGGCCGCGGCGTCGGCATGCCCGCCGAACTCCCAGCCGCTGTCCACGAAACGCTGCAGGGTCGCCCGGTCGTGGAAAACGAACACGGCCCGGAAATCCTTGATGCCCATACCCAGGCCCAGACCGAGCTCGCCCATCTTCATATAGGTCCGGCCCTGGTCGCCGGCGCACTGGACGACACCGTAGCCGCCGCCGAAGCTGGCGAAGATAACGTTGACGTTGGCATTGCTGAAGACGGCGTAGCCCGGGGCCGATGCGATCTGGGTCCTGGCCTGGGGACGTACCTTGTAGAGCGCGTCCAGGGTTTCCTGCTGCATGTCGATAATCGCCCGGCGTTTATCCTCCGGGCGGTGGCCCTGGCTCGTGGCGCAAGCGCTGAGCAGGATCATCAGGGCCGCGAAGGCTAAGCAGGTTGAGGTCTTGGCTGGGCTCATGGCCGCGTTCCTTTTCTAGTTGAGATGGCAGGGTCAATTACCTGGTCCGTGCCTCGCACCAGGCCGAAATTGAATATCGGTCGTTTGATCCGGATCTTTAATGGGTCCATTTTATCCCGGATTCGCTCAGGAGACAAATATGGGGTATTGCCGGCGGCTGGAACAGCGTATCGACGATCTCGTCGGGGATCGCGGCCTCGCCAAGAAGGCCATGTTCGGCGGTATCGCCTACTTCCGGCAGGGCAACATGTGCTTCGGGATCTACAAGGATTTCCTGATCGTGCGATTGGGGGATGCCGAAACGGCGGCGGCCTGTCTGGCGCGTGAACATGTCCGTCCCATGGATATCACCGGCCGGCCGATGAAAGCATGGGTCATGGTGGCCCCGGAAGGGTGCCGTAAATCGGAAAATTTAGAGGAATGGTTGGCGTTTGGCGAGCGGTTCGCCCGGCGCCTGCCGCCCAAATAGCGCCCCCGGGCGGTGGCGGTTAGGCGGTGGCGGCGCCGCCGGCGCGTTCAGCACATGCCGCCGTTGACCCCGATGACCTGGCCGGTAATGTACGAGGCGTCCTCCGAGCACAGGAATCGCACGAGCTTCGCCACTTCATCCGCCTGACCGACGCGCGCCATGGGAATCATCTGCTTGAGATCCTCCACGGCGATATCCTGAATCATTTCGGTTTCAATCAGACCGGGCGCCACCGCATTGACGCGGATACCAAGGCGGCCGACCTCGGCCGCCAGGGACTTGCTGGCCGCGATCAGGCCGGCTTTGGCCGCTGAATAGTTGACCTGGCCCCGGTTGCCGGTGATCCCGGCGACGGATGAAATCGTGACGATCGCACCGCTTTTCTGGCGGACCATTTGTTTGATCACTGGTTTGGTGACATTGTAGAAACCGTTGAGGGCCACGTCGACCACCGAAGACCACTGGCCGGGCTTCATCATGAGAAACAGGTTGTCGGCCGTGATGCCGGCGTTGTTGACCAGAACATCGATGCTCGCAGCCCGGTCGATGACGGCTTTCATGGCCGTCCCGGTCTGCCCGGCGTCGGCCACGTCGAAGGCCAGCGTCTCGATCGTGCCGCCCAGGGACTCGACGGCCGCACGGGTTTCATCGGCGGAGGCCGCATTCGAAAGGTAGTTGGCCACGATGTGATAGCCGTCGCGGGCCAGTTCGATGGCGATGGCCTGGCCGATACCGCGCGTGCCGCCGGTAATAAGGGCTGTTTTCGGCATGGAGGTGTCTCCTTGTTTGTCAGATTGGTTACAGGCCGCATCGACCACGATTCGCGTTGTCGACTGGCGGCGGGCGCCGACACGTGCCTGGCCGCGCCCGACGGCGGCATACCGGCGCGTTTGCGCGGCCTTTTCGTAGTATATATGTGAAAACCTGTAAAGCGCCTGGCGTTTTCTCTTCTTGTCGGCCGCCAGCCTGACAGACCCTGCAGGAGGCTACCATGAAACGTTTTGAGTTCCAGACGGCCGGACGAATCCGGTTCGGGTGCGGCGAGGCGGCCCGGCTTGGGGAGGCTGCGGTCAGATTCGGGCGCCGGGCGCTTTTCGTGACCGGTCGCGACACGGCGCGCTGGGAGCCGCTGCGCACCCGTCTGAAGGCCAACGGCGTGGCGTCCGTCGTGTTCAACGTCGATACCGAACCCCATGTCGAGATGATCGAAGCGGCCGTGGCGGCGGCGCGCGAAGCGGCCTGCGAACTGGTGGTGGCGGTGGGGGGCGGGAGCGTCATCGACGCCGGCAAGGCCGTGGCCGCCATGCTGGCCAATCCGGGCGAGCTGATCGACTATCTCGAGGTCGTAGGGCGCGGCCGGGTGTTGACCCAACCCTCACGTCCCTGCATCGTACTGCCCACCACGGCCGGTACGGGGGCGGAGGTCACACGCAATGCGGTGCTGTCCGCAAGGGAGCATAAGGTCAAGGTCAGCCTCCGAAGCCCGCACATGATGCCTTCCCTGGCCGTCGTCGATCCCGAACTGACCCTGACCATGCCTCCTCCGGTTACGGCCGGCACCGGGATGGACGCCCTCACCCAACTCATCGAGGCTTTGACCTCCGCAAAGGCCAACCCGCTGACGGACGGCATCTGCCGCCAAGGCCTGGCGCAGGGCGCCGCCCATCTGTTGAGGGCCTTCGAGGACGGCGGCGATGTGAGGGCCCGGGAGGGCATGTCGTTGGCCAGCCTGTTCGGGGGGCTGGCCCTGGCCAATGCCGGTCTCGGCGCCGTTCACGGATTCGCCGGCCCGCTGGGGGGGATGATCGACGCACCCCACGGCATGATCTGCGCCGCCCTGCTGCCTGCGGTAATGGCGGCCAATACCGCGGCCCTGCGGGACCGGGCCCCGGATTCACCCGCCCTGACCCGCTACCGGGAAGTGGCCGGCCTCTTGACCGGCCGGCCCGATGCCCCCATCGACGATGGGATCGCCTGGGTTCACCGCCTGGTCGAGCGGCTGGCCCTTCCGGGGCTCGCGGCATTGGGTCTGCGGCGGGCCGATTTCGACGCGGCCGTGGCCAAAGCCCAACAGGCCAGCAGCATGAAGGGCAACCCCGTCACGCTGACGCCGGAAGCGCTGGAAGGGATTCTTGAGGCGGCGCGATGATCGGCTGCTTGGAAATCAGGCCGGCGCCGGCCCGCGCAGGAACGTTTCAATGTCCGCCGCCAAACGCACCACCGCGTCCGGTGCCGACCAGACGATGTCGGGATCTGATCGGAACCAGGTCAATTGCCGTTTGGCGTAGCGTCGGGTATCGCGCTTCATCAGGTCGATGGTGGCGTCCCAGGTCGTCTGGCCGTCCAGGTACGCGCACATGTGCCGGTAGCCGATGGCCTGCATCGATTTGAGTTCCGCACCGTAACCCCGTGCCAGCAGCGTTTGGACTTCGGCCAGCAGCCCCGCGTCAATCATGGCCTCGACCCGCCGGTCGATGCGCGCGTAGAGGGTCTCGCGGTCGATGGCCAGACCGATCTTGAAGGTTTCGAACCGTTTCTGCGCAAATCCATGGCGGTGCTGCAGGGCGGAGATCGGCTGGCCCGTGCTTTCCAGGGTCTCGAGGGCACGGATGATGCGAAAGCGGTCGTGGGGGTGGATTCGCGCGGCACTGGCCGGGTCGCCGTGCTTCAAGGCGGTGTACAACACGCCGAGGCCCTCCGTCGCGGCCCGGTTTTCGAGCCGGCGGCGGACCTGCGGGTCGGGCGGTCGGGCATCGAACAACCCGAACTCGAGGGCTTTGATATAGAATCCGGTCCCCCCGGCCACCACCGCCAGGGTCCCCTCCCGATGCAGCCGATGGATGCACGCCGTCGCCATGGCCGCGTAACGGGCGGCGTCGAAGGGTTCGTCCGGTTCGACCACGTCGATCATGTGGTGGGTGGCTGCGGCCTGTTCCGCGGGCGTCGGCTTGGCCGTGCCGATATCCATCTGGCGATAGATCTGCATCGAATCGGCCCCGATGATTTCCCCTTTAAACCTTCGGCCCAGATTGATAGCGGCCGTGGTCTTGCCGATGCCGGTGGGACCGCAGATAATCACCAGGCGGGGATGATCGGACGGGTTGCTCATATGCCTCAAATAAACCGAGTGTAGGCTTGACTGCAAGGGTCAAAGAGCCATTGGGCGGGTCCGTAAATACTTCCGACCGGCCCCCGGGGGGCTTCCGGCCAAGCCGTCAGCAGCGCCCCGAAAATACGGCTTTTATATTGACATTGAATGGTCAATGCTATAAACAAACTCGAATCTATTGCCAGCCCCACGAGTGTAACCGGCTGAATGCCGAAATAAAATTCATTATAAAGGAGGATTCAGTTAAATGGCCAACGTTGAATACATGGGCAAGACGTTTGAGGTGGACGAAGACGGTTTTATCGGCAATTACGAAGACGGCAAGTGCGAGGAGTGGGTTCAGTACGTCAAGCAGCAGGAAGGTATCGACGAGCTGAGCGACGAGCATCGCAAAGTCATCACGGTTCTTCAGGAGTACTATGAGAAGAACGGCATCGCCCCGATGGTGCGGGTGCTCTCCAAGGTTACCGGCTTCAAACTGAAACACATCTATGAGCTGTTCCCCTCAGGTCCGGGCAAGGGCGCCTGTAAGATGGCCGGCCTCCCGAAACCGACCGGCTGCGTCTAATGCGGCGGCCTTGACGGCTGTTGCCAAAGAGCGATTGCAAGGCCCTGCCCCCGGCAGGGCCTTTTCATTTGACGGAATCGCAAAAAACTTGATAGCGGCGTTGCGCGGCGCCTTCGTCACTGCGGCGTACAACAGTACGCCTCGTTCCTCAGGCCCCGCAGGCCTTGCTCTCAAGCTTTTTGCGATCCCGTCTGCAAGGCCAACCACTTCGGCTTTAACATTCACCAGGTCAACACCTTTGGTCGGGGAGGGCGTATTGGATGGAGCTTAAAGTCAAGAGCGGCAGCCGGACCCAGCTGATCGACATTAGCGCCGATGTCCAGAGCGCCTTGCGGGAAGCGGGCGTGCGCGATGGTCTCTGCATGGTCTACGTGCCCCACACCACCGCGGCCGTGACCATCAACGAGAATGCCGATCCCACCGTCAAATCCGATATTCTCAAGATCCTCAATCAGGTGATCCCCTTCGAAGCCGGCTACGGGCACATGGAGGGCAACTCGGCCGCCCATATCAAGTCGACGCTGGTGGGCGCGTCCGAATGGGTGGCCGTGCGCAACGGCAAACTGCAGTTGGGGACCTGGCAGGGAATTTTTTTCTGTGAATTCGACGGCCCGCGCCGCCGCAGGGTCCGGCTTTTCATAAAGTGAGCGCACCACCGCAACCAGGAAACGCAAGATGCCTCCCAAAAACGACCTGATGGATGCCGACGATCGACGTCTGCTGAACCGGATCCAGTCCGATTTCCCGGTGACCGCGCAACCCTACCGAACCATCGGCCAGGAGCTCGGCATGAGCGAGACCGAGGTCATCGCGCGTGTGCAGCGTCTCAAAGCGGACGGTCTGATCCGGCGCATCGGCGGTAATTTTTCGCCCGAAAAGCTGGGGTTCGTCAGCACCCTCTGCGCCGCCAAGGTGCCGACGGACGAGGTCGACCGGTTTGCGGCGATCGTGAACCGCTACCCCGGCGTGACCCACAACTACCTGCGGGAAAACAGCTACAACGTCTGGTTCACGTTCATCGCCCCCTCGATGGCGGAGATCGAGGCCAATCTGGCGGCCATCCGCGAGGCCACCGGCGTGAAGGCCATCATGAATCTGCCGGCCACCCGGGTTTTTAAAATCCGCGCCAAATTTGACGTCTGATGCCGGCCGATCTGCGCATTGCCGCGGCCGTGATGGAGGCTCCCTTGGGCCGGACAGCGGCCAATTTCGAGCGTACGGCCGCGCTCGCCCGTCAGGCGCGCGACGCGGGGGCGCAGCTGGTCTGTTTCCCGGAAATGAACCTTACGGGCTACACGACCCGTCTGACCGCTCGTGATCAGGCCCTTTCCCTGGCCGATCCCCTTGTGCGGCGGCTGGAGGACTTGGCGGCCGACCTGGGGCTGGTTTTTCTGGCCGGCCTGGCGGAAGCGGATGACCACGACCGGATATTCGCCAGTCAGCTGGTGGCCGCCCCGGGACAGGCCGCGGCCGTCTATCGCAAAGCCCATGTGGCGCCGCCCGAACAGGGGATCTTCTCCGCCGGTGCCGATCGGCCGCTTTTCACGGTCGGCGGCTGGCGCTTCGGCATCCAGCTTTGCTACGACGCCCATTTTCCGGAATGGACCACCCGCATGGCCTTGGACGGAGCGGACGTTATCTTTTTCCCGCACGCCTCGCCTCGGGGCACTCCCGAGGGAAAACTCGCTTCCTGGTGCCGGCACCTGCCGGCCCGGGCGTTCGACAACGGGTTGTTCGTGGTGGCCTGCAACCAGAGCGGCCGCAACGGCGAGGGATTGGAATTTCCGGGGGTGGCCGTGGCCATCGGCCCTGACGGGCAGATCCTGGCGCAGGACGTCTCCGGCCGGGAGGGCCTGCTGTGTGTGGATCTCAAACGCAGCGACCTCGAAGCCGTACGCGGCCACCGCATGCGCTATTTTCTGCCCCACCGCCGGCCGGACCTGTATTCATCTCCCGCTGCCGAAGATTGATCCGCGTGCGCCGTTTCACGACCGGCGGGTTCGCATTTGCTTCCAGGGTGGAATTGGCCCTCCCGTTGCCTAAATGCGATGGCATCCATCGCTCCCATCCTTAAGACACTCCCGGCGGCAAGATCATGGTCGCGATCGTCCCCCCACCTTTTTCGCCCTTAGGCGGCAGGAATGAAACCTTCTGATCAGGTTATGGTTGCAACGATTGGATTCGCTCAGGTGAGGGGAGAGTAGATCAGACGGATCGCGTCTTCCGCGCGGTCCACCCGGATGTGAAACCCGGCAAGGGTCCGGGCCAGGGGGCGG
>JASJCV010000143.1 GCA_030065275.1 Desulfobacterales bacterium
AACGATTGGTGGGAGCCATATCGCTTTCGCATGTGTAATCAATGCGAATTTCGTTGGAACGTGCAAGGCCTGCCAACAAATGGCGCTCAACGTGTTACAGGCGAGGCGCAGCGATCACCAGATGGATCACTTTACTTGGTTAATGGGACCCACTTGGCGATGGATATTAAGATTGAGGGAGGTCCTGCGGCTGGAAGACGAATAAACACGACGCCCCCACCACAGGAGAAACCGGTCCAACAACGTCTGTCAACCCGGAACCCCCAAATGGCAGACCGTAGTAAAAGAAGAAGGATGTCGGGGGTTGCATCCCTATTAGACCGTATCTCAAAAACAATCTAAGTGCCCCTGGCGGTGTTACCCGCGTTGCGGGATTCAGCATCATTATTTTGATCAGTCAGTGCATCGTGAGCCGTCTCTTGGCAGAACCGCAGGGTCCCTGCCCTGCGAACCAACCTGCATACATACTGCGTGTATGCTCCGCTTTCTCGCCCTCTCACGCCTTGCCAGGGACCCTGATCTTAATTTTGAGATGCGCTCTAATAGAGTCAAGCCCAGCACAAGCGGGCAGGCCCGCCGATCCCGACCAGTCAGATCGGTTCCCCGGGCTTCTTTCCCGCCAGCCGGATTATTCCTCGATATCAAGCTTGGCCGCGTAGCGTCCAGTGACGGCATCGTCCACACAATGGTCCAATTCCTCTTCGGTGGCCGATTTTCGGTCTTTCAGGGCATCGAGCGGGCAGATAAATTCATTGCCGGCGTTGTCCTTGACGCGTACCCACACATCTTTTTTCTCTTTTGGTGCCATGTTCGCCTCCGCTATGGATTGGGTGTGCAAACGTATTAACCTTTTATTGATAATAATCAGTTTATCCCCTATCGAAAGTCGACTCCGGGCCGGGAATGCACAAGCCCTCCCTCCCGCGAATCGTGGTCCGCCTGTTTTCAGGCCTGATCCACCGCTCCGAAAGACGTCATGACGATCATCTGGCTTTGTGGGGTCAGGACATCGCTAGGCCAATCGACAAGGCCTCGGGGGTCGTGCAGGACCACCCGGCCGGGATCGCGCATCTGGTTCCAGACAAAGGGTTCATAGACGATATCCGCGGATGGCTGCCCGCAGGAAAAATGCAAATGGGGAAGGATGTTGGCCTTGGAGCGCCCCTTGCCGGCGATGGACGCAATGATGTCCCCGGCCCTCACCCTTACCCCGGGAAGGATGCCGGCCCGGGGTGTCGTATGGGCGTAAATCGAAATGGCCTTGCCGGAAATTCCGGGCAGGCCATCGTGTTCGATCACGACGGCCTGCCCGAGGTAATCGCTAAACAGCGCCATGACGCAGCCATCGTGCATGACGGGAATGCGGGTGTGCTCATCCAGACGCCGCACTTGCCCGGCGGCGTCGCGGTAAAGACAGAAATCAATGCCCTCGTGGGGAAAATCGCGCCGACCGAAGTCGCCCCACCACTTGTCAGGTGAACCGAAGAGCATGCCCGGGCTGAAGATCCAGCGCTGGAAATCATCGGGATCGAAACCGTTGGCCTCGATGAGCCGGGCGGTAAAGGAGGATTTGGCAAAGGACATCGTCTGCCCCGCTTAACGTCGTTCACTTGGGTGGCACGTCGATTATCGGAGTTATCAGAAAAACGAATGGCAATCCAGCCCGGGGTCAAGCGTCAACACGGGGAATGCATACGCACGGGTGGTCGCCATTTGCCAGGCGCCCGCCGATCTCTTCGACGACATCGATGCAGTCCCAGATTCCCCTGACCACGTAATTTGCGCCCGCTTCCCGATAACGGGTTTCGATGGCGGCCAGGCGTCGGTTCAAAACGTCAGGCGGCAGTGCTTCCACCGCATTTTCGGGCAGCCCCAATTCGTTGCCCGACTGGGTCAGGCCGACGGTCCACATCCCGGCATTGCGCCCCTCTTCGATATCGCTGACCGTGTCACCGATTTTGATCATGGCCGCCAGGGGGTAAACCTGGAGTTGGATGGCGTTCAGGTAGCACATCCAGGGAAAAGGGCGGCCGGCGGGGACATCGGAAGAACAGACGGCGCCGTCCGGGGCATATCCCCGCCGGGCGGCTTCCGGGACCAGCACTGCCATCATGGGCGCGGTGTAGCCGGTGCAGGAGCCGATTTTGACATTGCGGCGGCGCATATCTTCGACAAAGGGCAGAAGGCCGCGAATCGGTTCGGCGTGGTCGGCGAGCGCGGCGACCATCATGGGTTCGGTTCTGGCGTAGAGCCTTTCCACATCGTTTTCGTCGGGCGCCTGGCCGTGCTTTGCCTGCCACTGCCCAGCAACGCGCGGCAGTCGGCACATGCTGCGGATGTGCTCTTTTTTCTCAAGCCCCATGAACTGCCGCGCCTCTTCGACGGTCACGGCAATTTCAAAAGCGGCAAACACCTTCACGAACACATCGGCCGGGCCCATGCAGCCGTAGTCGACGGCCGTGCCGGCCCAGTCGAGCACCACGGCCTGCACCGCACCAGTGTAGGGTAGAGAGGGCGTAAAAGCGGACATGATCGACTTCTCCTTTCAATGGCCGTGGCGTTTGGCGCGCTGGCCCGGCAGCGGCTTGGCGATCCCCTGCTCGGCAGGCCCCAACCGATCCGGACCGCCGGGTGGATCCTCGGAACCAGGCGGGTTGGGAAGGCCGGCGTCGCCGCGCAGCCAACCGGAAGCTTGAAGCTGATATCGGTCGGGCATCAAGCGTCGAGGGGGTGGTCAGGATGCCATCTTGACGTCGGAGGCCACCGGATCGGCCCCGGCGGAACGTTCGCCGATCGAGGTCGAGGTCACGGATTCGTCCAGCGCGTGATCCGCGCCGTAGATATCCCGGACCACATCGGGGGTGAGTTTGGCGGGTGCCGCATCAAACACGATACGGCCCTTGTGCATGCCGATAATCCGGTCGCAATAGGTGCGGGCCGTGTCCAGCGTGTGAAGGTTGCAAATCACCGTGAGCTTATCCCGGGTCCGGATCTCCCGCAGCGACGTCATCACCTTTTCAGCGCTCAGCGGGTCCAGCGAGGCAATCGGTTCGTCCGCCAGCACCATTTTGGGTTTCTGCATGAGCGCCCGTGCGATGGCCACCCGCTGCTGCTGGCCGCCGGAGAGGGTCTCGGCCCGCTGCAGCGCCTGGTCGGCAATGCCGAGCCGGTCGAGGGCGGCCAGGGCCTCTTCGACCAGGGATTTGCCGAAGATACTGAAAAGGCTTTTCAGGGTGCTGTGGCCGTTGAGCCTTCCTAAAAGCACATTGGTGACCACATCCAGGCGGGGCACCAGGTTGAACTGCTGAAAGATCATGGCGCAATCCCGCTGCCAGCGCCTTTTTTCCTTGCCCTTGAGATGCAGGATGTCTCTTCCGTTGACCCGGATACTGCCCTGGCTGGCTTCGGTCAGGCGGTTGATCATCCGCAGCATGGTGGATTTTCCAGCGCCGGACGGGCCGATCACCCCGACCATCTGCGGCGCTTCAATGCGAAACGAGACCGCATCAACGGCCGTCACTGTTCCGAAATGTTTGCTCAACTCGTTTACGATCATCGAAAACCTCGCGCCACGTTAGCGTTCAATTCCGTTTACAGGCTCTGACGGCGTTAACGCCCCTGGATCAGGCGCCGGCGAAGCTTGCCCGAAAGGGTGTCCATGACCATGACCAGGCCAATCGTCAGAACGATGAGATAAAGGGTATTTTCCCAGTCCCGCTGGGTGTTCATGGTTTCCACCAGCATCAGCCCGATGCCGCCGGCCCCCAATGCGCCGATAATTGTGGCCGAGCGCACATTTGATTCCAGGTAGTAAAGGCATTGGGAGATGAACACCGGTATGATCTGCGGAATGACGCCAAACCGATAAAACTGCCACCGGTTGGCTCCGGTGGCCCGCACCCCCTCCATCTGCTGTTTGTTGACCCCTTCCAGGGCCTCCGAAAACAGCTTGCCCAGCGAGCCCGTATCCGTAAAGGCGATGGCCAGGGCCCCGGTCAGCGGCCCCAGTCCAAAGGAGCGAATAAAGATCAGCGACCAGATGAGCATGTCGATGCCGCGGAGCAAATCGAACAACCGGCGCACCGCCAGGCGCAATATCTGGGACGGAGTGAAATTGGACGCCGCGAGCACCGCCAGGGGCAGCCCCACCAGACCGGCCGTGGCCGTCCCCAGGATCGCCATGAGGAAGGTCTCCAGCAAGGCAATGAACACGTGGCCATGCTGCCAATCCGGGTTGGTCCAGAAGGTATGCCCGATCAGTTTCCAGTTCGGCGTGTCCGCCTGCAGACGCTCCGGGCTGAACGCCAGTCGAAGGATTTCCATGGGCGAATAGGCGGTGAGTTCGGAGCGGAAAGGAAAGAAAAAGTTCTCCCATCCCCCGAAATAGCGGTGAACTTCCACCCGGGTGCGGGACATCTGGACACGCCGGCCGATGGTCGGACGGGCATCGAACTTGGCCGCAGTGGCCCTGAGCCATTCCGGGGCGGACTGGCCCTCGGGCAGCTGGGTGACGACCCCCCGGCCGGTGACCGTGGCCCGGATGGGCCCGAAGTCCGGGGTTTCCATTACAAGCTGCCGGTCTTTGATTTCAACACGGTACCCGCCGCCCAGGTCGACGGCGGTGGTATTGTCTGCGATGCGGACCCAATCCGGGGGCGTGGCATAGGTCGCCGTGCGTTCGCCCTCCACCGCCACGACGGTTTGCGTGTCTCCCCGGAAGAATTTGGTGACGTGAACCTTGTGGGCCACGGCGTCCGTGGCCAGGAGCGTGGCCCGCATGGGCTGGGCTTTGGCGATCAGGCCGGCCACATCGAAGGCCACGAAGACGTAGGCCAGATAGGCCGCCACCGCCAGCGTTGCGGCAATGATCAGCAGGCTGTTGCGGCGGACGACAGGGTAGACGCCCAGGCCGGCGGCGCTGTGCTCACGGGAGCCGATGGTCATGGCGCTTCCCGACATCGTTACCCTCCCCTAGCTGCCGGCCTTGCCGGACACCAGCCGCTGGCGCATGAACGACGAGAGCTGATCGATCGCGAAGATGGACAGAATCAAGAGAAAAAAAAGGGCCGCGGTTTCGTCGCCGGCGCCCCGGCCCCATCCGATGGTGCGGCGCAATTCGGTGCCGATGCCGCCGGCCCCCACGAAACCGAGGATGGCCGAGGCACGGACGTTGATTTCGAAGCGCAGCATGAAATAGCTCAAAAAGTTCGGCAGCACCTGCGGCAGCACCCCGTAACGCATGCGCTGCAGCCAATTGGCGCCGCAGGATTCGAGGCCTTCGATGGGGGCGGCGTCCGCGTTTTCGTTGACCTCGGAAAACAGTTTACCGAGCGCCCCCGCTGTATGGAAGGCAACGGCGATCATGGCCGGGACCGGGCTAGAGCCCAGGATGAAGATCAGAAACAGGGCGATGATCAGTTCGGGAAAGGCCCGCATGCTGTCCATGATCCGCCGGACAACGGAAATGATCACGGGCGGTTTGACGCCCAGATTGCTGGAACCCAGAAACGCCAGGACCACGGCGGCCGCGCCGCCGACCAGGGTCGCCGCCCCGGCAATATTGAGAGTTTCGATGAGGGCCGGCAAAAACTGCAGCACCAGTGCGAAAAAACCACTGCCGGCCTCCCAGGCCTCCCGGACAATCTCACCGGGATAGTCGAAGAACTTCTCCAGGCCGTTCAGAAAACTCCCGGAATTCATGCTGCTGGCCAATCCATAGCCACTGGCCAGCACGGCGATCATGAGCAGGATGCCGATCGTCGAATAGAGCTTGCGCCGCTTTTCCATGGCGATGATTTCAAGCTGGATGGTATCGGCGGTCATGATTCGATCCTCAAAAAAACACGATAGCCGGGGCCGCCCTCGACAGGCGGCCCCGGTACGAACAGGTTGGCTAATTTTTGGATTTGGCCTTGCGGGCCGCGATGATGCTCAGGTAGTCCGAATGATCGATGGGGGCGATGGCCTTGATTTCACCGGCCATGAACCCGTAAGCGCATTCGGGATCCATGGACGGCAGGCTGGCCAGCCATCCGGTGACCTTGAGCTTGACGGATTCCGGCAGCGACTTGCGCAGCACGATCGGCCCTTCGGGAATCAGCTTGGAGCGCCAGATCTCCTGAATCTGGGTCATGTCCACCAGCCCCGCATCCGTGGCCTTGCGCAGGGCGCCGCTGTTGAAGCCGTCTACCCAGTTGCCCAGGCCGTCGGCCCAGGTGACACCACCGTCGATATCGCCGTTGAATACGGCCACGATGGTCTGTTCGTGTCCTCCGGTGAACTTGACTTCTTTGAAATAATCCCCGGATTTCATGGAATAGCCGGACTGGGGAATTTCGATGGACGGGATCAGGTAACCGGAGGTGGAATTGGGGTCGCCAAAGCCGAAAACCTTGCCCTTCATGCCGTCCAGGTTTTTAATGCCGCTGTCCACCCGGGCAAACCCGATGGAGTAATAGCCGAATGAGCCGTCCTTGTTGATTTTGGTCAAAACCGGCTCCACCGCGTCGGGGTTGGTCAGATAGACTTTGGCATAGCCGGAAGCCCCCAGCCAGGCCATATCCAGATTGCCACCCAGCAAGCCCTCGATCACACCGTTGTAATCAGCCGGGGCAAATAGCTTGACCGGGACACCCAGGAGCTTTTCCGCCTGTACCTTGAGGCACTCATTGGAGCGCAGGCGATCAGAGGCGTTTTCACCGCCCAAAATACCGATGCGGAATTCGGTGATGGTCTCTTCGGCCACCGCACCGCCGGCCAAAATCAAGGATAAACCGATTACCAGCAACATATTCCTGACCCAGTTCCATTTTTTGCTCGACGTCATGCTTTTCTCCTCATTCGGGTTACCTGTGAATTAACGCTTGGGGCTGAAACCGGGTTACTATGAAATGACGGGTACGTTTGCAGCGAGTTAGAAAAACACTAAGCTATGATTGGGATGGCAAAAAAAAACGGTGGAGCCATCCGGAAAGATCAGCACTCCCGTAAGGATCGCCTCCCAGCGCCGCGGTCATCGAACGCCGGCGCAGCCGCCGGCCAGGCCGGCAAATCAAGCGCCGGCGAACGGAGCCACCTCACAGGGCCCATACGGACCATTATTGAGCGCGTAATGAAGAATGGAAGCTTGGAAGGCGACCGGCGTGCATGGCGAGAGGCAATCAGCTCCTGGCCGGTCGGGAGCGGCCGGGTCGTCAGCCGGACGTCGCCGATGGTATCGATCCGACCGAAGCCGTTTGCGGCCCGCGGCGTTGGCTCCCGCCGTATTTCAGATCGGCGAAGATCTTGTAGGCCAGCGGCGTAAAGAACATTGCCAGGATCAACGAGAACCCGATCCCACCAGCAATCACCACCGATAACGGCGGCCAGAACGATCCCCCCGACAGGAGCAGCAGCGGGATGAAGCCGCCGATCGTCGTGAAGGTGGTGGACAACACGTGGCGTCCGCAACCGAAGGTCTCGTCGACGATGGACGGGACATGGCCGTGTTTGGCGCTGTGATTGCTGGTGATGGCCGCCAGGACGACGATGGTGTCGTTGATGGCGACGCCGGTGAGGCCAATGCTGCCGATCAGGGGATTGAAGCCCAGCGGATATCCGGCAATTTTGAGGGCCAGCATCCCCAGGCCGACCGAGAAGATCCCCACCAAACCCACGATCAGCGCGAGCGCCACGCTGCGGAAGGAGAGGATGAGCGTCGCCGCCATCATGACCAGAAGGACCGGCGCGTAAATCAGGAGATTGGCGACCGCCTCTTTCTGCTGTTCGCTGTCCCCGGCCACCGTGATCCGGTAGCCGGATGGCAGCGTGATTTGTTCGCGAATAGCCTCCATGACGGCCGCCGACACCGACACGGCCTTGGCATCCGGTGAAATATATCCGAAAATCGTGTTGGCCCGCTGCCCGTCAAACCGGGTGATCGTTCCGCTTTCCGGCCGCAACGCCAACGTGCCGAGCGCGCTGCTCGGAATCCAGCGGTTCAAGCCGGCGGAGGTCAGCGGCAGGCTCGCCAGCGTATGCACGGATGCGCGCTGCGCATCGGTCAGGCGGACCCGCACCGGCAGTTCTTCGACATCCTCCAGTATGGACCCGCCCGTGAATCCTTCGAGATTGGCCTGGAGTTGATTGGCGATGTCGCGCAAATCCAGGTTGGCGAAATCGGATTCGGCCTCGTCCGCATCGAACCACAGCTTGGGTTCACCGCCTTCGATGCTGGCGCGGCTGTGAATGACCTCAGGGAATCGGTGCATGACGCCGCGAACCTTTTCACCCAGACCGCGGAGCGTATCCAAATCGGGCCCGAGAATACGGAATTCGATCGGGGCGTCCACCGGAGGCCCCTGGGCGAAGGTCTTCACGACGCTGCGCGCCTCGGGCAGCTTCGCATTCAACAGGTTCTGGGCTTCGATGATCATGGATTCGGCCCGTTGGGGGCTTGTGGCCACCACGACCGCCTGCGCAAAGGCACTGTTGTTATCCTGCCGCGGAATCTGGTTGTAATAGACCGGCGGAATGGACGCACCGATCAGCCAATGGATTTGCACCACACCGTCAATGGTTTTCAGATGGGCATCGGCTTTGGCCACTGTTGCGTGCGTGTGCGCGATGGCGCTCTCGCTCGATTTCCAGAGCTGGATCTCAAACATGTCGCGATCGCCCGGTGGGAAGAATTCCATCGGCATGGTCGCCGTCAGTCCAAACCCGATGAGGACCGGCACCAGGGCCAGCAGTGCATATCGCCGGGGACGGTTCAAGGCCCGTATGACAAAGCCCTGAAAATCATCGGCGATTTTGGGCCGCGGCAGTCCTGTCCGCCACCAGCGGCGGGCGGGCCCCCTCTCATGCCGGGACGTGGTTTTGGCGATCAGGGCGGGGATCACCGTGACGGCCAGAAAAAAGGAAAAGCACAAGGCCATGACGACACTGACGGCAATCGGGCTGACAAAATCACCGGCATTGCCGGGCAGCAGAAAAATCGGCATGAACCCCAGAATCGTGGTGAATGTCGACGCCAGCAGGGGCACGAACAGGTGGCGCACCGCCGTTTCCATGGCCTGGCCGGGCGGTTGTCCGCGTCTGATTTGTTTGCGCACCTCGTCGGTCATGACGATGGCACTGTCGATGAGCAGCCCGATGGCGATGATCATCCCGAAGATCGACATCTGATGAATGCCCTCATCGAAGAAATTGAGAGCGAAGACGGCGCCACCCGCCGACAAGGGCAGAGCCGACCCGACCACGATCCCGGCCTTCCATCCCATGGTCAAAAAAACGATCAGGACGACCAGGACGGCCCCGGCCACAAGGTTACCGACCAGATCGTTCAACCGCGATTCGGTGTATCGGTTTTGGTTGAATATCGCCTCCACCCCGATGCGCCGGTCATAATCGGCCCGAAATTCCCGGATGACTTTCTGGGCCCGTTCATCCCACTGATCCAGCCGGACATTGGCATCGGCGCGGATGGCCACGTAGATGGTGCGCTTTTGATCCTTGAGCCCGATCTGATCGGGAGGGGTCTGATACCCGCGCCGGATTGCGGCGATGTCCCCGACTTTGAGCATGGTGACGGAGGCCTGTGAGGTCACCGGTATTTCGGCAATGCGCGCAACACCGTCCAGGGCGCCATCCACTTCGACGCGCAGATCCTGGCCCTGCCCACGCACCTGACCCGCCGATATCTTGCTGTCGGCCGCCTGGATCAAACGGGCCAGGGTCTCGACACGCATGTTCAGGGCGGCAAGCTCGTCCGGATCGGGAAAGACCGTGATCTCCTCGGTCACCCCCCCAAAGATGCGAACCAGTTCGGTATTGGGGATGTTCAGCATACGGTCTTTGAGGTCGAGCGCAAGGCGCTGGAGAAGATTGAGCGGCGTGTCTCCCGCACCATCCCAGGACAAACCGATCACAATCGAATAGGCGATCACCCCGCGCTCGTCATCCAGAAAAGGGATGGTCGCGTCCGGGGGCAGCTCGCCCCGGACATTCTGCAGGCGGCTGCGGATCTTCGAAAAGATCTCTTCGTTGGTCTCCGTGGTCACACTGTCCTGCAATTCGACGGTGATGCTGGAGACATTCGAGCGCGCCGTGGACTCGATATGCTTGATTTCCGATATCTCCTCCAGCGCATCCTCGATTTTCTCGTTGACCAGGGCTTCGATGCGCTCCGCCGATGCGCCGGGCAGAAAGGTCAATATCGTTGCGGCGCGCTGAGTGATGCGGGGGTCTTCAAGCCTCGGCAGATTGGTGATGGCCGCCAACCCTCCCACGAGCAGGATGACGATCGTAAGAACGAGCAGGTGGGTATTGCGGTAGTAGAGCGTGGCGATATGACGCTTATCTTTGGGGGTCTTGGTAATCATTCAGCTCTTTGGGTTTGAAGGCGCATTCAGTCTGACCGGTTGGTCGGGAACGAGCTTGTGGGCACCGCGGGTCACAAAGTGTTCACCATCGTCAATGCTGCCGCTGATGAAGGCCTGATCATCGCTTATGTCCAGCACCTCGACCATACGGCGCGATGCCACGTGGGTTGCGCCCAGCGGGCCGCTTTGCTCCTCGGGCGAGGCCTCGACAACGTAGAGGGACCACAGTCCCCGGCGCCCTTCCCGCAAAGAAGAAATCGGCGCCCAGAAGCCGCGCTGCGTGACCTCGTAGGCCAGAAGAAGACGCACCACGTCGCCCGGGCGGGTTGACGCGGCCGAATGATGAAGCTTGAGAATGATATCCACCGTGCGGTTGCGGTTACGCAGCGGCAGAATCGAGGTGATTGTCGCCCGGAAGGTCTGCCCGCTGATCAGAAGCTCGTGCTGCTCACCGATTCGCAACGCTTCCGCCATTATCGCCGTCACGCCGACCCGAACCTCCAGATGGTCGTTTTGCTGAACCTCCAGGACGGATTGCCCCGGACTGACAACGGTACCTTCGTCGATCAGGCGCCTGATCACCGTGCCCTCGAACGGGGCGATCAGGCGTGATTTCTCGATGTCCACCAGGATACGCTGCAATTGGGCCGCCACGACGTCCACCATGGCCTGCGCCATGTCACGGGCGGCCAGCGCGTCATCCTTCTCCTGGGCTGTGGCGACATCGACTTTGCGCAACTCGGCGATCCGCTTGAATGTCAGGTGGGCCAGACGGGCTTCGGCCTTGGAGCGTACCAGGGCCGCTTGCGCTTCCTGGCGACGCGCCGCCAGACGGGTTGTATCGAGGTCGGCCAGTATGTCCCCGGCCTTGACCACGTCGCCCTCATCGACGGCCACCCTTTTGAGGATCCCGGAAAGCTCGAAACCAATAGCACTCGATTGCCGGGCCTCGATCTGGCCGATGAATTCGCGCTTCATCCGGTAGGTTTCCTGGTAGGCTGCTTTCTGAACCCCCACGACCTGCGCGACCGGGATCTCATCGTGTACAAAATCAATTCCAAAAGGTTTCGGGCTGTTGGCGATCATCAGGCTGACCACCGCCGCAATGAATAGCAATGCCACCAGCAAGGCTTTGATCGATAGACGTCCGGACGTTTTACGAATCATCGGTTCTGCCATGGGAAGACCTGTTTATTTCAGCCTGTTCACGATTTGAATGGGGCTCCGATCTATGTAAGAGCCGATATTGGCTTCTCTGCGGACCGATCGATCCGACTCGGTACCGGTGCCCGTTTTACTTTACCCACGCCTGTGAGCGCTTCGCGTTAAGACTGAATCCGGCGCGGGATGAAATTTCCGGCAATATAGGCATTTTATAATTGAACGCAATCGTACAGTATTTAGGCATGCGCCGGGGAATCCGAATCGCAGCCAATCGAAGATAAGCGCTTAATCTTCAATTTTGATCGTCATAACCAACGGGTTTTCATCCGACAATGCGAATTGGGCTTCATCAAACCGCGGCGGTCGCAATGCCGGGCGCACGTTGTTGGATACGCCCCATGCTTCTTTGGGAATCCCCAGAAAATTGGTGTCGACTTTTTTGTTCCCATTCAGGTCATGTGAAGTCGATACGGCGTAAATACCTGCGGGTATATCCTTAAAATGACACTGTACGCCGTCCGTGCTGGCCTTATGCCATATCTGTACGTCGGCCTTTCCCATGGGAAAGTTTTCCGGGTCCGTGAACAACCCGCAACCGACTTCTCCCTTCGCGCTTTCGATGTTCTTTACGTTCACAACGATTTCTGCCGCGCCTCCCGGTGCTGATATGAATACAAAGATCGCGGTCGTGGCCAGCATCAATGGTATCATTCGGTAAGCGATCAATGCGCTGCTCCTTTGGTAAGGTGAATGTCTTGACGGGTTCCATCGCTCAGCGATGTGCTGTGCCGTAATGTCTACCCTCGCGTTCAAGCAAACCTTCCGCTTCCTCCCATGAAAGCGGTAACCGGTCGCCTGGATAGATTATTCTTGCGAACGATGAACCCGTTAGCGCTTCAGAGCCCGCTTCAATGGCTTTCTGGTGA
>JASJCV010000144.1 GCA_030065275.1 Desulfobacterales bacterium
CGCCTGGGAGGGCGTCGGACACCAGGATCAGAAGCGCGTGGTGACCCCCGCGGACGCCGTCCGCCAGGGCGCCGACTACCTGGTGATCGGACGGCCCATCCGGGATGCGGACCACCCGGTCGATGCCGCCCGGCGTGTGGCTGACGAGATCGGGGCCGCGCTTGACGGGATGCCGCCGGCGTCTGATTGAATTCCAGTGCCACCCGAATGCTGCAAAACGCCCACGGGGTCCTGGCTGCGGGCGGAACGGCCTGGCGCGGATACGGCCGGCGCGCGCCGGACGCCCGCCTACAGGGTGATTATGCGGACCAGGGTAACGACGGCGATGACGGCGGCGATCGCCAGAATGACAGCCAGTTGATCGGGACGGAATGAGGGCGGCAGCACGGCGGGTCAGCAGGATTCGTCGAGTCCGAAGGCAGTGTGGAGCACCCGGACCGCCAGTTCGGCGTATTTTTCGGTGACCACGCACGAGATGCGAATCTCCGACGTGCTGATCAGACGGATATTGATATTTTCGTCCGCCAGCGAGGTGAACATCAGCGAAGCCACGCCGGAGTGATTTTTCATCCCCACACCGATAACCGAGACCTTGGCGATTTCAGGGTCGCCCAGAACGTCTGCGGCGCCGATTTCGCGGGCCACCTCGCGCTCGATGGCCATGGCCCGGTCGAAGTCCGTCATGGGGACGGTGAAGGTCAGATCGGTCTGTCCGCCGGAGCGCATGTTCTGAATGATCATGTCGACGACAATGCCGGCGGCCGCAACGGGGTTAAAGACCTTGGCGGCGATCCCGGGTTGGTCGGGCACCTTTTTCAGGGTGATGCGGGCCTGATTCTTGTCGCAGGTGACCCCGGAAACCACCAGCTTTTCCATGCTGGCGTCTTCGTTGACGACCATGGTTCCCTCCTCCTCGCTGAATGACGAGCGCACGTGCACCGGCACGTTGTATTTCTTGGCGAATTCGACCGATCGAATCTGGAGCACCTTGGCGCCCAGACTGGCCATCTCCAGCATTTCATCGTAGGAGATACGCGCCATCTTGCGCGCCTTGGGACAGATGTTGGGGTCGGTGGTGTAGATGCCGTCAACGTCGGTATAGATTTCACACATGTCCGCCTTGACTGCGGCGGCGATGGCCACGGCGGAGGTGTCGGAGCCCCCGCGGCCCAGGGTGGTGATATTGCCCTCGGCGTCGCTGCCCTGGAATCCGGCGACGACGACGATCTTGCGCTCGTCGACCAGACGGCGGATGCGCTCCGCCCCGATGCCGATGATGCGGGCGTTACCGAAATCGCAGTCGGTCAGCACTTCGGCCTGGTGGCCCAGGATGGATTCGGCGGGGTGACGCATGGCCTTCAGGGTCATGGCCAGAAGCGCGGCGGTGGTCTGCTCGCCCGTGGCCAGCAGAACATCGAGTTCCCGCCGGTCGGGCGTCGGTGAAACCTGATGGGCCAGGTTGATCAGGTTGTCCGTCACACCGGCCATGGCCGACAGGATGACCACCACATTGTTGCCCTGACTGTGGGTCTTCACGACGCGACGGGCGACATTGCGAATGTGGTCGAGGTCGGCGACGGAGGTCCCGCCATATTTTTGAACGATCAACGCCATGTTCACTCCCCGTCCGTTTTGTCCAGTGCCTTTATCAAATTAACCCCGTCAAGTCCATATCCCGTCAGGGTCAATCGGCGGCGTTCGGCGTCGACGACCTCCAGACGGACGGTCACGGCCGACGCGGGGCGGTCGACAGCCATGCGCTCGGGCCATTCGATGGCCGTGATGGCCGGCGGTGCCATGAGATCGTAAAGGCCGATATCATCCAGATCGCCGCCTTCAAGGCGATAAAGATCGACATGATGCAGCGGAAGGCGGCCTTCGTATGAATTGACCAGGGTATAGGATGGGCTTGTGACATAAACCTCGGCCGGCACGCCGAGTCCGCGTGCCAGCCCTTGGACGAAGCAGGTTTTGCCGCTGCCGAGATCCCCCGTGATGGGCAGGACCAGTCCCGGTGTCGCCCGTCGGCCGATGCGTGCGGCGATTCGCCGGGTGGCGTCCGGCGAGTCGGATTCGAAAATGATTTGCAGAGATGAACCGGGCGGCATCGTCTATCGGCCCTGTTCAAGGGCGATGACCATCTCGCGCACGGCCGTTTCGATGCCGGTCAACAGGGCGCGGGCCATAAGGCTATGGCCGACGAGGCAAGCCTCGATTTCCTCCAGTGCGCCCAGCGGCCGGCAGGTCTGATAGTCCAGACCGCGACCGGCCAGAACCCTCAGCTTTAGGCGCACGGCCACCTTGGCCGCATCCACGATCCGGGCCAGCAGGTGTTCACGGGTGGCCGGGGAGGCATGTCCGGCATAAATGCCGGTGTTGATCTGGACACCGTCGGCATTGAGTCGGTGGGCGGCTTTGACATGCTCCGGTTCCGGATCGACGAACAGAAAAACGGGGATGCCGCTGTCGCGGATGGTGGTGATGGTATCGGTGATTTCGGAACGATCCAGAATCAGGTCCAGGCCACCCTCGGCCGAAGCCTCCTCGGGACGGTCCGGAATCAGCACGACCTCGTCGGGTTTGACGTCGAGGACCAGCCCCATCATTTCGGGGGTGGGCGCCACGCCCAGACTGAAGCGGGCCTGGACGGTTTCACGCAGCACGCGGATGTCACGGTCGCTGATCTGGCGGCGGTCTTCGGTGAACCGCGCCGAGATTCCCACGGCGCCGGCCACCTCGGCCAGCACGGCGACACTGACCGGATCCGGTTGGCGGCCGGAAGTCAGGTTGCGAAAAGCGGCGGCGTGGTCGACGTTGACGATGAGATCGGGCATGAGGGGCGTCCTCTCTGGTACGAATTTCCGTTCACTCGGTCGGCTTCAGGCATCGAGCTGGGCGAGCAGGTCCTCCGTCTTGCGGAACATGCGATCGGCTTCGGCGGATGATTTTTCGTGGTCATAGCCGAACAGATGCAGGATGCCGTGGATCAACAATTCGGTAAAACGCCGGTCGAACCCCATGCCCGCAGCTTCGGCTTCGCGCTGGCAGGTCTCCACGGAGATGACCACATCGCCCAGCAGGTGCGGGTTCATGGCGCTGAAATCGCCTTCCTGCATGGGAAAGGCGATGACATTGGTCGGCCCGTTGCGACCCAGGTACTGCCGGTTCATGGGGGCGATGCCGTCGTCGTCGAGAACCAGCAGGGAGAGCTCGGCATCAGGAGATGCCAAGGCGCCTAAGATGGCCTGTGCCGTCTTCTGGATCTTCTTCGCGGAAATCGATCGTTTGTCTTGTTGATTGCTGATCAGGACTGCCATTGCGGTGTCTGCCTCGGTCAATGGTCCGGCCGTTGGTTTCGGGGTATTCGATCCGGTGGTGATGAATACCGTTCAAGATGGTGTTGAAGGATTTGGCGATCTTGTGGAGATCGCGCAGGGTCAGTTCGCAGTTGTCCAGCTGGCCGTCGGAGAAAATGCCGTTGATCAGCTTCTGGACAAGCCCCTGGATGCGCGAGGGGGTCGGGTTGTCCAGCGTCCGGGAAGCGGCCTCGACCGCATCCGCCAGCATCACCAGGCCGGCCTCGCGCGTCTGCGGTTTGGGGCCGGGATAGCGGAAATCCGCCATGTTGACGGCGGCCTCACCTGCCCGCTGCCGGGCTTTTTCGTAGAAATAGCGGATCAGGCTGGTGCCGTGATGCTGCTGAATCGTGTCCGTGATGACCGGTCCCAGTTTGTGACGCCGCGCCAAGTCGATGCCGTCCTTGATGTGCGCGATCAGAATCAGGGCCGACATGGAGGGGGCCAGACGGTCATGCCGGTTGCGCCGGCCGGGCTGGTTTTCGATGAAGTAGTCCGGTTTGTTGATTTTGCCGATGTCATGGTAGTAACCGCAAACCTTGGCCAGCAGGGGATTGGCCCCGATCTCCGAAGCGGCCGCTTCCACCAGGCTGCCGACGATGACCGAATGGTGGTAGGTGCCGGGGGCTTCGATCATGAGCTGGCGCATCAGGGGCTGGTCGAGATTGGCGAGCTCGAGCATTTTGATATCGGAGCTGTAACCGAAGACGATTTCGGCCAGGGGCACCAGACCGGAGGCCACGATGCCGACGCCGATGCCGCCGAAGAAGCCGAAGGCCCATTCCCACGCCAGGGTCGGCAGGGAAAAACGGCCGGAATAGACTGCCAGGGCAGTGACCAGGGCCACGTTGAGCAGGCCGATCTGCATGCTGGCTTTGAGAAAGACCTTGCGCTCCCGGCAGTGGCGGATCCAGAATGCCGCCAGGCTGCCGTTGACGAAAAAAAACACGAAGGCGGCCAGCGTCCCCTGGA
Organism: Desulfobacterales bacterium; assembly: GCA_030065275.1. Lineage (GTDB taxonomy): Bacteria > Desulfobacterota > Desulfobacteria > Desulfobacterales > UBA5852 > JABZFP01. The sequence continues at coordinate 4,329 of JASJCV010000144.1, forward strand.
AAATGATAGCGGCGGCCACCGCCAGAATGGCGGCGATGGGCAAGGCCACCTCAAGGCCCAGAAAAATACAGGCCAGCATGGGAGCGGCGGCCATGGGAGCCAGATAATGGATGGAATTGGCCTTGAAGGCAAACGGCGTGTTCTGAGCCAGGGGCCGGGCCAGTGAGGCCGTGAGTTCGGCCACGATGAAGAACGTGCAGAACAAGGCGGCGATGAAGATCAGGTTGCGGATCGCGGCCTGATCGCTCCATGCCATCCGGGCATAATGGACCCGATAGGCCGCCACCATCAGGCCGATCAGAATCAGGGCGGCCCCCAGGCTGCTCAGAGCGATGCGCTGGCCACGCTGCTCTTCTTCCAGCGCCCTCAATTTCAGGAGATGAACGGCGCTGACGCGTTCGCCTTCGCGCAGCAGCATTTCACCGGCCTTGATTTTGTGAAAGACCGGCTTGACGGCTTCGATGGCCTCTTCGCGTCGTTTGTTGGTTGCGTTGCGGTTCAGAGTGATGTTGGGGCGCAGCAGATCCTGGACCATGTCCACAATCAGTTGATAGTCGGAGTAGCCCAGGTCCTTGAGCATCGGCTGCCCGATGATCCTGACCATGGTCTGGGCTTCCTCCAGTCCGTAGAATTGACGCAGGTTGCGCACGATCTGCTCTTGGCCGCTGGCCACCTCGCGCAGCACGATCCCACGTTCGCCTTCCTTGAGCAGGATATCCTTGTTGGTGGCGATGCCGCTTTTCAGAATTTCGGCCAGGATGTGGATGATGCGCTGGGCCAGGGCCGGGGCGAATCCGGATTCGATCAGAAACCCGTAAGTTTCCTTGTCCGTCTTCGCGCCCAAGCGTTCTTCAAAGCCCTGGCGTTTGTCTGCCATGATCTGCTCGATCGACAGCTGTGGGGCCGGCGGGGTAGGGCTGGGCAAGCTGACGGCCGGGGCCGCTGTCGTCGTAACGTCGGCGCTGGCCAGCCGGGCGGATTCCTCGCTCAGCGGGGGCGGTGCCAGCGTTTCGTGGGCTTCGGCCAGAATTTTGCGCATTTCGGCAAAGGCTTGATTGATCGTGGCGGATGTGCGGCGGGCCAATTCGGCATCGTGGTCGTAGACGGTCAATACCGCCGCCGCCGCATCGGCACGATTCGTTTCGGTGGCCCCGCGGTCTTCGATCAGAAAATCACGTGATGCTTTGAAGTTGCGCTGCGCCACGTCGCCGATCTGGTAGTTCAATTTGGTGTCGGCCAGCCCGGGGTAGAGGATGGTGCAGAAGACGAGCACGCAGGCCAGAAGGATGATCCAGCGCAGGTTGGTCGGCTGAAGCAGGAGACGGATGACGCGGTTGGACGGTGGATCGTTTCGCATGAATCGTCACAAAGCCCGTCAGGCGGCGCACCGTTTCAGGCCGGCGCATCGCCCGGTGACGGGCTTTTCTCCTTTTTTTCATATGCCTGAATGATATCCTGGACCAGACGGTGCCGGACCACGTCCGTATGCGTGAAAAACACGAACTGGATGGCGCTGATCGACCGCAGAATCTTGGAAGCCTCGATCAACCCGGAGGATTTGGCGGCCGGTAAATCGATCTGGGTGATATCGCCGGTCACCACCGCTTTGGAGTTGTACCCCAGTCGGGTGAGGAACATCTTCATCTGCTCGGAGGTGGTGTTCTGGGCCTCGTCCAGAATGATGAAGGCGTCATTGAGCGTCCTTCCGCGCATGAAGGCGATGGGGGCGACCTCGATGACGCCCCGCTGCATCAAGCTCGTGGCCTTTTCGAAGCGCATCATGTCATGCAGGGCGTCGTACAGCGGCCGCAGGTAGGGGTCCACCTTTTCCGTCAGGTCGCCGGGCAGGAAGCCCAGCGCTTCACCGGCTTCGACGGCGGGGCGCGTCAGAATGATGCGGTCGACAGTGCCTTTTTGAAGGGCGGAAACGGCCATGGCCATGGCCAGGTAGGTCTTGCCGGTGCCGGCCGGGCCGATGCCGAAAACGATGTCGGAGCGACGCATGGCGTCGATATAGGCTTTCTGAGTGGGGCTTTTGGGTGTGATCGCCCGCTTTTTGGCGGTGATATAGACGGTGTCGAGAAAAATGTCCTTGAGCTGGGCCTGGTCGTCGGCGCTCAGCACCCGCAGGGCGTAGTCGATGTCGTTGGGGTAGACGGGGTATCCGCCCTGTATCAGACCGTAGAGTTGTTCAAGGGTCTTGCCGGCCAGGGCGGCGGCAATCGGGTCGCCGTCGACGATCACGGTTTCGCCCCGGGTGTTGATCTGAACCTGGAGCGCTTCGGCGATGCGATGCAGGTGGTCATTGTGCTCGCCAAACAACTGGCGCGCCGATTCGATGTCCGAAAACGCCAGCTTCAACGGTGACTCTTGAAGGTTGCTGCCCATAAATGTCCTGATCCCGCCACGTTTCATCCTGAGGCGGGCCGTCGGGCCCCGGGGACGAGCGCACGGCCGTTCGGCCGCCGCAGGCGAGGCGTATTCCAATGGCCCGAATCATATCACAACCATTTTTTCGAATGCAAATGGAGGTTGAGGAAAGTCGCCACATCATTGATATTATGCTGAAAAAATATGAATGCCGTGTTCGGGGACCCGCCTGCCAGAGCGGAAACGCCCCCCTTTTGGGGTTGCGCCGACATCCTCGGTTGGGTATAGAAAATTTTTTTGTGACCGGGCAGCGTCAAGACGAAGTGTGGATATTCGCATGAATGCTCTGGATATCGTTATCGGCATCATTCTGGCCTATTGCCTGATTCGCGGTGTTTTCCGTGGACTCGTGGAAGAGATTTCTTCCATTTTCGGCGTTTTTGCCGGCATCTATGCCGCCGTTTTCTACTACCCCCAGGGGGCGGCCTTTCTAAGCCGCTGGATGGCCGAGGCGGCCTATCGCAATATCATCAGCTTCCTCGTTATTTTCGGATTGGTTTTCATCGTCGTTGGGGTCCTGGGGGTCCTGATCAAATACCTTCTCAATATTGCTTCCCTGGGATGGCTGGATCGGCTCTGCGGCGTGGCCTTCGGCGGCATCAAGGGTGTTCTGATCGTCTCCGTCCTGCTGCTGGCCCTCACGGCCTTTCTGCCCCGCGGCACGCCGTTGATCAAACAATCGCTATTGGCGCCCCACGTCAGCCTGATCGCGACGCGCCTGGCCAAAATCGTGCCCCAGGACATGCGTAAGAAATTCAGCCTCAAAATGAAGGATTTCGAAGGGGCATGGCAGCGGCAGCGATGACATCGGCCAACGACCACCTGCACCTGGAAGAGGTGTTGGCTTTGATCCGCCGCCTGCGTGCGCCGGAGGGCTGCCCCTGGGACCGCAAACAAACCCCGTCATCCCTGGCCAATTATCTCATCGAAGAAGTCCACGAACTGGCCGAAGCGATCGCTTCCGGCGACGCGGAGGCGGTCTGTGAGGAATTGGGGGATGTGATCTTTCAGGTGCTGTTTATGGTCGAGCTGTATCAGGAGGCGGGCACCTTCGACATGACGGCCGTCACCGCGCGCAACGTCAAGAAAATGGTCCGTCGGCATCCCCACGTATTCGGCGAACGCCGGAACATGTCGACCGACGAGATCCGCGCCAATTGGCACGCGATCAAGCAACAGGAAAAGGGGGCGGAGGTCGACAGCGGTTCGCTCCTGGATTCCGTCCCGAAGAACCTGCCGGCCCTCATGCGGGCCTACCGCATTTCCGAACGCGCCGCGCGGGCTGGTTTCGACTGGTCGACCCTGGGGGGCGTCATGGCCAAGGTCGAAGAGGAGTGGCAGGAGTTCAAGCAGGCCCGGCGAGACGCAGGCGACGGGGGCGACCCACAAGCCGACGCCATGGAATTCGGTGATATCCTGTTCACCCTCACGAATGTGGCCCGCTTTGCCCGTTTTCACCCCGAAAGTGCGCTGGCGGCGTCCGTAAACAAATTTGAACGGCGCTTTCGCAACATGGAAAGCCACTTCGCGCGGCAAGGCCGCGATCTCGCCTCCGTTGACCGGGCCGAACTGGAAGCCGCCTGGCTGCGGGCCAAGGCGCAGGTCGGCCGGGACGGATGACCCCTAAGACGCGCCTCAGGGGCGATCGCCCCCGGTGGCAACATTGCTCGATGTCAAATACTGAAAGCGTTCGACCAGATTGCGGCTGTCCCTGACCACCAGGCGCTTCTTAACTTTTTCTCCGTTGCGGTCCATCAGGTGGTAGTCGAAAGCCGCGGCATTGGTCCTGGCACCCTCGCCCGCTGTTCGCGCGGAGATTTCGGGCACCGGCGGCGCTTCTTCGACTTCCCGGCCCAAATTGGCAATCCGGTGCATGATGTTGTCGGCCACCTTGGTCACCACGGTGGTCAGCCGCAACGGGTCGGGACCCAGTGTGGGGGTGGAGGGGGGGGTTGGAATCCCGGCTTGTGGCGGGAAACCCTGCCGCTTCTTTTTGAGCTGCAGGGTGAAATCCTTCAGGATGTTGTGAATCTGGTAGCTGGGAATAAACATGCGCGATTCCGTTGCCGGAACCCGGATATTGCCGGGTTCTCAGCCCGTGTTCTTATATTTTAAGTCTACAAACCGCCGGATGAATTCCCGATGGCTGTCGAAAGCAATGGGTGGAAGGTCGGCCGGATCAAACCAGCGGGCCGCCGTAGCGTCGTCGCCGGCTACCGGCGTCTTCCCATCCGTCCGGACCAGATAGGCGGCCAGTAAAATGGTATGATACAGCCTGCTGGGGGTCGAGCGCAAGCCCAGGAGGCATTCGATCCGGCCCTTCAACCCGGCTTCTTCCCTGAGCTCACGCAGGGCGGCCGCTTCGGGGGCTTCCCCCAGTTCCATAAATCCGCCCGGAAGGCACCAGAGCCCCATTTTGGGGGCGACGCCGCGGCGCACGAGCAGAATGCGTCCCGCGCTGTCCGGCACCACGACGCAGGCCGCCGGCACCGGGTTTTCGTAGACGGGCTGACGGCAGCGACGGCAGAAGCGCCGCAGGGCACCTTCCCAGAACCGGTCGTGCAGCGGGTTGCCGCAGAATGGGCAAAAGCGGATCGCCGCCGGTCCGCCCCGACGCGCATCACAGCCCTCAGTCGTCAAAATCGCCTTCGGGTCCTTTGTCGCTGACGATTGCCGCGGCCCGTTCCCTGATCGCAGGCTCGTCCCAGTCTTCCGGTGCTTCGATCCGCTCCGCCTTCGGGCCGGGATCGCAGGTCCCGGCCGCAATAATGGCGTCCACGCAGAGCGGGGCCGTATCGCGGGCGTTGAATACGTTGACCAGCATATCATAGGCAAACGCCCTGACCCGATCCACCATCCGGTCCCTGATTTCGCGGGGCTGTCCCAAGAGCACATTTTCAAACGGCAGATTCAACTTCTTGTAGTTGCCGCCTTTCCATCCCTGCGCCGCGGCATGGGCCACCATGCGCTCCCAGACCGTTTCCAGAACGCCCTCGTTGACGACTTTGATGAAATTGCCTTCGGCATCCAGGATGGCGTTGCCGTAGTCGTTGACTTCCAGCCCCCAGCTGATCATCTGCAGGGCGGTGGCCACGTTGGCCTTGGTGGTGCGGGTCCGGCTGGCGATTGCGCGCAGCCGGTCGGAGCTGTTGCCCGATGTGCCGTGCTGGGCCCCGGAAACCTTGTAAGGGGTCAGGGTCTCGTGGATCTCGCGGGTGAGTTCGACCTGAATGCCCTGGCCGCTGGCTTCGATCCCGTGGGTGGATCCGTTGTTCAGGGCGATCCAGTTGGGAAAGATCCCGTGCGCGTTCAGTCCCTGGATCAGAAAAAGCGCTTCGTCGGCCGTCGAAAGACCCTGCTCGCCTTTGATTTCGCCGACTTCGGTTTCCAGCCCGGCCCAGGCCGGCACGCACGGATTCAGGGCCAGGTTGGTCAGCAGGTTGAGATCGTCGGGCATGTGGGAGGCATCGATGGCGATGGACGTCATGCCGGCCTCGAAGATGGTGGGGATCTCCATGCGGGCCGGCTCGATGTCCGCCTCCTTTTTGATCCCATAATGATCGGCGTGGATGGCCACGGGCACGGTGATGCCCAGTTCGTTGCAGGCGGCGTTGACCTGTCGGGCGATGTTCCAGTAGTTGACGGCGCAGTAAGCGCTGGCACCTCCCTCGGAGCGGGCGATTTCGATGATCAGGCAGGCATTGGCCTGCTGGGCGGCCAGCAGCGCCCCCCGGATGACGAAATGGCTTCGCCCGTTGGCGGCCATGGCGATGGCGCTGCCTTTGGTCTGCATGGCCAGATCGATGTATTTGCCGCTGACGATCAGGGCTTTGGAATCGGGAAAGAGCTTGACGATATTCGGTGGACGACCGATCTTCAAAGCTTTCCGAAAGGCCTGTGAATCAAGGGGATCGCTGGTGGCCATGGTATTCTCCTTTGTGGGCGGTAAGCGGGGCGGCCGGACGGTCGGCCGCAGCGTGTCAGCGGACAATCTGGGGCCGGCGGGTTTTGGGATTGATCTTTCATAAATATATTGGCATGTCAATTTCAAGAACGCGCAGGGAGGACGAAAGCATGCCGGTGAACGATCTGAAGGGGCGGGTGGCGCTGGTCACGGGCGGCTCCCGCGGCATTGGTCGTGCGGTGGCGGAGGAACTGGCCCGGGCCGGTGCGGCCGTGGCCGTCAACTACGTGGCCGATCAAGCGGCCGCCGATGCGGTGGTCGATGGCATTGTCGCGAAGGGTCGCCGGGCTCGGGGCTTCCGCGCGGATCTGGCCGACGCCGCGCAGGTCGAGGCCCTTTTTGCCGAGGTGACGGATGCCTACGGACGCCTGGACATCCTGGTGAACAATGCCGGCCTGGCACGCTACGGCCCCATCCGGGACTACGCGATCGAGGATTTCGACCGCCTTATGGCGGTCAATGTGCGCGGCCCCTTTCTGGCCTGCCGGCAGGCCGCCCGCCGGATGGCCGACGGCGGGACCATCGTCAACATCACCTCGACGGTGACCCGTGTGATGCTGCCGAACTACGGCGTCTACGCCGCCACCAAGGGCGCCCTGGAACAATTGACGCGAGTGCTGGCCAAAGAACTAGGACCGCGCGCGATAACCGTCAACGCCGTGGCTCCGGGCCCCACGGACACCGATCTTTTTCGCCACGGTAAGACCGAGGCCCAGATCGATAGCCTGGCCGCGATGGCGGCGCTGGGGCGGCTGGGGACACCACTTGACACCGCGCGCGTGGTGGTCTTCCTGGCCGGTTCCCAAGGGCGCTGGATTTCTGGGCAGGTCATCCCGGCCAATGGCGGGTTTGCCTGAAGCGTGCCGATCATAAAAGGCGGCTCTCGGCCCCGGCCGGTTTTCGCGCTCATCTGAAATCCTCAACCTGGGCGCATTCGTCCTGCGGTCTCAAACGCGCCGCGGCCTTAGCCTGAGCCAAAATCTGCCATTGCTGAATGGGCACGGACGGCATCGAACTTCAACCAACAGCCATTCAAAGGAACGACACCATGCTGCTTGCGGACGAACGCCGGGCCGTGGTGGACGGCGGGAACGCTATGGTGCGCGCCGGTCTCACCACGGGCACCGGTGGCAATGTGAGTCGGATCTGCCGCCGCCGGGGCCTGGTCGCGATCAGCCCTTCCGGGCTGGAATACGCCGCCATGCGGCCCGAAGACGTGGCCCTGGTGGATTTAGACGGCCTCATGGTGGAAGGCGGGTACCAGCCTTCGAGCGAGCTTGGTTTTCACCTGGCCATCTACCGCCGTCGGCCGGATGCGGGGGCCGTGGTGCACACCCACTCGGTCTACGCCACCACCCTGGCCTGTCTGGGCTGGGAGCTGCCCGCCGTCCATTATCTGGTCGGATTCGCCGGCCGCAAGGTGCCGGTGGCGCCCTATGCAACCTTCGGGACGGATGAACTGGCCGTGAACGTGGCCGCGGCACTGGGGCCCGACCAAAATGCCGTACTGCTTGCCAACCACGGCCTGGTCGCAGTGGGCGCGGACATGCGCGCGGCCCTGAACACGGCCGAGGAAGTCGAATTCGTGGCCCGGGTCTATTACCAGGCCCAATGTGCGGGGACGCCGGTGATCCTGCCCGACCGCGAGATGGACGTCGTCATCGCCAAATTCAAGACCTACGGGAAACCCCGGACCGAAGGCAGCGAGAGCTAACCGGCCGTCCGTTTAGGGATCAGGAGGATGCGACCATGGCCAAATGGCGTTCTGTAAAGATTGAAATCGAACCTGGGCGCGCCGTCGACGGGCGGGTCGATCTGCCGGCGGCCGGCGGTGAGCACTGCCGGGCGTTTGTTCTGATGGCCCACGGGGCCGGGAACGACATGCATGAAGCGCTGCTCGCGTATCTGGCGGACGGGCTGGTGTCCCGGGGCTGCGGCACACTGCGCTTCAATTTCCCTTACCGTAGTGAAGGGCGAGGGCGCCCCGACAGCCAGCGGTTGCTGGAGCGCACCCGGCTGGCGGCGAGCCCATTCGGCCGCCGCCAGCCAGGTGCGCTCCAGCACCCGCTGGCTGTCG